>NZ_JAQJIO010000014.1:0-60481 GCF_027947415.1 Cobetia sp. MMG027 | reverse complement strand
CGTGACAGGGTCCACGTCATCCACGATTGACACAATCTCGGGAGCATCCGGGGTATTGGACGGGCTGGGCGTATCATCATCCTGGCTACCACCACCTGAATTGGTGCCACCGATCATCAGGCCCGTAGCACCTATCACGCCGAGTGCCGCCAGAGTCGTTCCTGATGCGCCCAATGTTGTGGCCAGAAAAGCGGACTCAATCGTGTTTTCTACTGGTATGGCTTCGTAGGGGATATTGCCGGGAGACGTGCCGGCCATGTCGATGCGGTAGATATCGCCAGCGAAGTCATCATCCTGAAGATACAGGTGGCTTTCTTCCTGTGGATCGATATAGAAGCCGTCCAGGGTAATGACTTCACCATTCTGCAGTGTCAGGACAAGGTCATCACCCGAGCGAGACAGACCTGCGATTTCGTCGGGTGATATATCCAATGACACATCGGATGCTTCGTTGAGTCTGACTTCACGCACTTGACGAAGAACAGTGTCCTGTAAGGACAGACCGCTGTGTCCTGCGACCTTGGCATTGACCGGCATAGATGATTCTCCCTTGCAGTTTTTCTTTTTGATTCCTTTGTTAGGGGGGATCTTAAATATTGATCTGCGTCAAATCTACTGAGGGTTATCGCAGTTATTGCACAAAGCTATAGGGTGAGGATCATTTGTTCAGGAGCGATTGTTTATCTATCGTTTAATGAGTAGTAGGTTTTATTTTTCTATTGCCTCGTGTTTGTAATGTTGAGAATCTCGTGTCGCAAAATGTCGCGATAATGTATATATTTTTTCATAATGTATCTTTTTGGTAACTGGTTTTGTCTTTTGTGTTTCCTTCATTCGATTTTTGATGAATTGGCTAGTGATCATTTTTGGCCAAAAGCATGAGATGCGTAGTACTTGAAGATTAATCTTGCTGCCCTACAGTTAAACGATAATAAAACGTTTTACAGATATTTACACCTTGTATAGCCTGTGGCTGGTGCCTGTTGGGTATTATCCATGTCCAACTGTTCCGTCGAGGTGGCGACACAGTGAAGAGGAAAGACAGAGGTTTATGGGTTAGTAGAATCCAAAAATAGATACTGTTCTGCCATATGGTGATAGGTGGTAAATGGCATGAGTCTTATGCTGAAAGGAGAATTTCATCAATGCTGAGTCAGTATGAAAGAACTTGTCTTGAGGCGTTCAGGAATACCCATAGAGGTAAGCAGAAGGCATTGAGAGCCACGGCACTTCTACTTGTGGATGAGGGCATCAGTGCCAAGGTGGTGGCAATTCGATTGGGGGTGACAAAAGAATCGATTGTCAATTGGATTGATAGGTGGAAAGTGACTCGGTGGACGATGTTGGAGGACAGGCCCAGACCTGGTCGTCCTCCAAAATTCTCTGCAGTAGATAGAGCTGCGATAAAGCATCTGCTTGAGAGATACTCAGGAGATCTCTGCAAGGTGCAGTTCTACTTCGAGGTTGAGCATGGTAAATCCATCAGCCTGGTGACATTGCGAAAATACCGAAAGGAAATCCATCAGCGCTTGCCACCTCCTTCAGAAACGTTTCAGGGTAGTCATCCTGAGGGATGAGTCCGAGAAGATCATGGTCTTCTCGGGCATGCTGCCACTGTCTGAGAAGCCTGTTACACCTCCTGTTCCCTCTAGTGACCTTCTTGCATAACCATTCTAGAGAATGGTCATTCACTCGCCTCGAGTGGCTTTGGTATTCCTTGTTGACTCTGCATTGTCGTGGATCGGCCTATTTTGGTGCGGTGTGCTTGGCGTGCCGCATGATTATGCACTGTACTGGTGCGCTCTTTGCGCGCCCGATTCCTGACACCCTGTTTCCCTCCATCAGTTCGCCCCTGCTTATGACTGGCACATCAATTGCACTACCTCAGTCGGGATAACAAGTACAACAAGATACGAGGGAATGTCGTGAACAAGAAAATTGCTGCCGCAATGCTGTCCGCCTGTGTCGGTTTCTCGCTGGCCAATGTCGCCCAGGCGGAAGAGGGACCGATCAAGGTCGGCATCCTGCATTCACTGTCCGGCACCATGGCGATCAGTGAATCGACACTGAAAGACACCATGTTGATGCTGATCGAGAAGCAGAACGAGAAGGGTGGGTTGCTTGGACGCAAGCTGGAGCCCGTCGTGGTCGATCCGGCCTCCAACTGGCCGCTGTTCGCCGAGAAGGCGCGTGAACTGCTGGCGCAGGACAAGGTTGACGTGATCTTCGGCAACTGGACGTCCGTCTCGCGCAAGTCGGTGCTGCCGGTGGTCGAGGAGCTCAACGGCCTGCTGTTCTATCCGGTGCAGTATGAGGGCGAGGAGTCCTCGGAGAATGTTTTCTATACCGGGGCGGCGCCCAATCAGCAGGCGATTCCGGCAGTGGATTATCTGATGAACGATGTGGGCGTGGAGCGCTGGGTGCTGGCAGGCACGGACTATGTCTATCCGCGTACCACCAACAAGATTCTGGCCGCCTACCTCAAGTCTCACGGTGTGGCCGACGAGGATGTGATGGTCAATTACACGCCCTTCGGTCATTCCAACTGGCAGTCCATCGTCTCGGACATCAAGTCCTTCGGCAGCGCGGGCAAGAAGACCGCCGTGGTGTCCACCATCAACGGCGATGCCAACGTGCCGTTCTATCGTGAGCTGGCCAACCAGGGCATCGATGCCGAGGACATTCCGGTGGTGGCCTTCTCGGTGGGCGAGCAGGAGCTCTCGGGCATCGATACCGCACCGTTGGTCGGGCATCTCGCGGCCTGGAACTACTTCATGAGCGTGGACAGCGACACCAACTACGACTTCATCGATGAGTGGATCGCCTACACCGGCAAGGAAGATGCGGTCACCAATGACCCGATGGAAGCCCACTACATCGGCTTCAACATGTGGATGGAAGCCGCTCGCAAGGCGGGCAGTGTCGAGGTCGATGCGGTCAAGGACGCCATCATCGGCGTATCCGTCCCCAACCTGACCGGCGGCTACGCCACCATGATGCCCAACCATCACATCACCAAACCGGTGCTGATCGGCGAGATCCAGGACAACGGCCAGTTCTCCGTCGTCTGGCAGACCCCCTCCACCGTGGCAGGCGATGCCTGGTCGGACTATCTGGAAGGTTCCAAGGACCTGATCAGTGACTGGCGCAAACCGATGGAGTGCGGCAACTACAACGTCGTGACCCATTCCTGTGGGGCTCAACAGAACGTCGCCACGCAATGAGGCGTAGCACGTTCTGAGAGTGAGGCGGCGCGCATGTGAACCTGCGTGCCGCCTCGCTGAGTGTCGGCTCCGAGGTCGCGACGCCCTCGGAGACTGATGACGCCTTCGCGCGTTCACCATGGATGGCCTTCTTGATGTCTATCTCCGTTGCAATGATGTTCCGCTGGTGCTGGCAGAGGATGCTGCTGATCTGTCTTCTGTCCTTCCCCCTGTTTGCCGCTGCCCAGTCCGAATCCGCGACTGGGCAGTCAGCGCGTCTGTCTGACAGCGCTGCCCAGACCTTGCTGACCCGACTTGCCGAGGCGCGCAATCCCGCCAAGCCCACCGTGATCGATGAGATCGCCGTGAGCGGCGATGAGCGCGCGCGTGGCTGGCTGGAAGCCTTCTCCTCAAGCAAGCTGGCTCGCCTCAAGAGCGGCGAGCGTTTCCTGATCATCGACAACAATCGCGGCCGCGAATGGGCCGTTTCCGACGCCCTGTCCGGCGACTCCGCCGGCAAGGTCTCGCGACGTGAACTCGAGACACTGCGCAGCAACAACTCGCTGCGCGGTCACATCGATGGCGTGCTGTCGATGATCGACCTGTCGTCCCCGGAGGCCGAGGTCCGGCTCACGGCGGCGCGCGGCCTGCGCGGCAGTGTCGATGAGACCATGGCCGAGCGGCTGCCGAGCCTGATCGAGCAGGAAGCCGATGCTGATATCCGCGCCACCCTGGCGGAGGCGCTCGCCATCCAGCAGCTGGAAGCCGATGGCGACCCTGCGGCGCTGGAGACGCTGTCCGGCAGCCTGAATGCCGCCGCGATCGCCGCCATCAATGGTGCCGCGGCCAGTGATGACCCGCAGCTGGCCAAGGCCGCCCGGGTAGCACTGGCCGGTATCGAGCAGAAGCTCAAGCTCAACAGCGGGCTCGAGACGCTCTACTTCGGCCTCTCGCTGGGCTCGGTACTGGTGCTGGCTGCCATCGGGCTTGCCATCACCTTCGGTGTCATGGGCGTGATCAACATGGCGCATGGCGAACTGATCATGCTGGGCGCCTACACCACCTGGGGCATGCAGCAGCTGCTGCCCGGGCAGCCGGGACTGGCACTGCTGCTTTCCATTCCCGCAGGCTTTCTGGTCGCGGCGGCGGTGGGCGTCATCATCGAGCGCAGCGTCATCCAGCACCTCAAGGGGCGTCCGCTGGAGACCTTGCTGGCCACCTTCGGCATCAGCCTGATCCTGCAGCAGCTGGTGCGTACCACCATCTCACCCCTGAATCGCATCGTGGTCACGCCGGAGTGGATGAGCGGCTCGCTGATGATCAATGAGGCGCTGTCATTGACGCTCAATCGCCTCTACATCATCGGCTTCGCGCTGTTCGTGTTCGCCGGGCTAATGCTGATCATGCGCCGCACCCGTCTCGGGCTCGAGGTGCGGGCGGTGACCCAAAACCGTGCCATGGCGCGCTCGATGGGCATCAAGGCGACGCGTGTCGACATCATGACCTTCGCACTCGGCTCCGGCGTTGCCGGCCTTGCCGGTGTCGCGCTCTCGCAGATCACCAACGTCGGGCCGAACCTGGGCCAGAACTACATTATCGACTCCTTCATGGTGGTGGTGTTCGGCGGGGTCGGCAATCTGTGGGGCACGCTGGTGGCCGGCATGTCGCTGGGACTGCTCAATCAGTTCCTCGAGCCCTGGGCGGGTGCGGTCCTCGCCAAGATCGTGGTGCTGGTGTTCATCATCCTGTTCATTCAAAAGCGCCCGCGGGGACTCTTCCCGCAGAAGGGCCGCGCCGCGGAGGGTTGATCCATGCCTGATTCACGTTCCTGGCTGGCGCGCCCCTTCACGGAGCGCTCCACCCAGATATTCCTGGCAGTCCTGACACTGTCGGTACTCGCGGTCACGCTGCTGCATGTGCTGCTGCCCGAGAGTAATCCGCTGCATGTCAGCACCTTCACCGTCACCTTGCTGGGCAAGTACCTGTGCTATGCGCTGCTGGCGGTGGCGGTGGATCTCGTCTGGGGCTACCTGGGCATCCTCAGCCTGGGCCACGGCGCCTTCTTCGCGCTGGGCGGTTACGCCATGGGCATGTACCTGATGCGCCAGGTGGGCGACCGCGGCGTGTATGGCAATCCGGAACTGCCGGACTTCATGGTCTTCCTCAACTGGCAGGAGCTGCCGTGGTTCTGGCAGGGCTTTGACATGCCGGCCTTCGCCTTCCTGATGGTGCTGCTGGCACCGGGGCTGCTGGCGCTGGTGTTCGGCTTCCTGGCTTTCCGCTCCCGCGTCACCGGTGTCTATCTCTCCATCATTACCCAGGCGCTGACCTTCGCCTTGATGCTGGCGTTCTTCCGCAACGAGATGGGCTTTGGCGGCAACAACGGCCTGACTGACTTCAAGGACATGCTGGGCTTCGATCTGCGCACGGATGCCATGCGCGTCGCGCTGTTCATCGCCAGTGGTGTGGCGCTGGGACTCGGTTATCTGCTGTGTCGCGGCATCGTCGGCTCCAAGCTCGGGCGCGTGAGCATCGCCTGTCGCGACGCCGAGGCACGCACGCGCTTTCTGGGCTATCGCGTCGAACGTGTCCAGCTGTTCATCTTCGTGGTCTCAGCGATGCTGGCCGGAGTGGCGGGAGCGCTGTATGTGCCGCAGGTCGGCATCATCAATCCCGGCGAGTTCTCGCCGCTGTTCTCCATCGAGGTGGTGGTGTGGGTGGCGCTCGGCGGCCGCGCGACGCTCTACGGCGCCGTGCTGGGCGCGCTGATCGTCAATTACGCCAAGACGGTGTTCACCGGCATCATGCCGGACGCCTGGCTGTTCGCTCTCGGCGGTCTGTTCGTGCTGGTCACCGTGCTGTTGCCCAAGGGCATCGCCGGCCTGTTCGCCCAGCGTGGCTGGGGTAGGCGCTCGTCGTCCAGGGCGAAGATTGATCCGACGAACGCGACTCGTCCCACCGAGCAGGAGGCCACTGCATGAGCCTGTTGAAAGAGATGGCCACGCGGGATCGCGTGTTCGACTTCCTGACCCCACGCGTCTCGCCGGTGGATGTGACCCACGGGCCGATCCTCTATCTGGAGGATGTCAGTGTCAGCTTCGATGGCTTCAAGGCGATCAACGACCTCAATCTGACCATCGACGATGGCGAGCTGCGCTGCATCATCGGCCCCAACGGCGCGGGCAAGACCACGATGATGGACATCATCACCGGCAAGACGCGCCCCGACAGTGGCTCGGTGTGGTTCGGCAGCCGACACGATCTGCTGCACATGAGTGAGCCCGAGATCGCCACCCTGGGCATCGGTCGCAAGTTCCAGAAGCCCACCGTCTTCGAGGCGCTCAGCGTGTTCGAGAATCTCGAACTCGCGATGGCCACCGACAAGCGCATCTTCCCGACCCTGACCGCGCGCATGACCGGCGAGACTCGGGATCGGATCGAGGAAGTGCTGCAGACGATTCATCTCAAGGATTGGCATGCGCGCGAGGCGGGCATCCTGTCCCACGGCCAGAAGCAGTGGCTGGAGATCGGCATGCTGTTGATGCAGAAACCGCGTCTGCTGCTGGTCGATGAGCCGGTGGCCGGCATGACCGAGCAGGAGATGGAACGCACCGCGGAGCTGCTGACCAGCCTGGCGGGACGCCAGTCGGTGGTGGTGGTCGAGCATGACATGGGCTTCGTGCGCTCCATCGCGCGCAAGGTCACGGTGCTGCATCAGGGCTCGGTACTGGCGGAAGGCAGCATGGATGAGGTATCGAGCGACCCCAAGGTCGTCGAGGTCTACCTGGGAGAGAGTGACGGATGACGCAAGCGCAGATGACCGATACCCCGATGTCCCCCGCATCGCCGACCCGTGACGCGGAGACGAATGATGCGGCGACGAATGACGTGGCGCCGCTGCTGAGCATCGAGTCGCTCAATCAGTTCTACGGCGAGAGTCATACGCTGTGGGATCTCACGCTGGAGATTCCCGCCGGCCAATGCACCTGCGTGATGGGCCGCAACGGTGTCGGCAAGACCACCTTGATGAAATGCATCATGGGCGAGGAGAGTGTCCGTGACGGCAAGCTCCTGTACCGCGCCGAGGGCGAGGGCGGTAGTGGTGAGAACATCAGTGGCGATGCCAGTGGCCACGAGCCCCTTGATCTGACACGCCGCAAGCTCGAGGAGCGTGCCCGCCTGGGCGTCGGCTATGTCCCCCAGGGGCGTCAGATCTTCCCGATGATGACGGTGGAAGAGAACCTGCGCACCGGGCTGGCCGTACGTCGTGATGGACTGCGCCAGATTCCCGAGCGCATCTATGAGTTGTTTCCCGTGCTCAAGGAGATGCGTCACCGGCGCGGGGGCGACCTGTCCGGCGGCCAGCAGCAACAGCTCGCCATCGGCCGCGCGCTGGTGATCGAGCCGCGGCTGCTGATCCTCGATGAGCCCGGCGAAGGCATCCAGCCCAATATCGTCGCCCAGATAGGCGAGGTCATTCGGCGCCTGATCAAGGAAGACGGCCTGACGGTGCTGCTGGTCGAGCAGAAGCTGCCCTTCGCGCGCAAGTACGCCGATCGCTTCGTGATCATGGATCGCGGCCGGCGGGTGGCCGAAGGCGAGATCGCGGCGCTGTCCGATGAACTGATCAAGCAGCACCTGACCGTATGACCATCCAGCGCATGATTTCCGCAGACGGCGCGACGGATGTCGCGTCCGGCCATCGCTTCGATGATCAGCGTCAGTGGCAGGCCTCGCTGGCGCTGCGCTTCGAGACCGACACCCGCGATGGCGCAGGCCCCATCACGCGTCTGACGCGTCGTCGCCACCACGGCCCGCTGCGCGTGCAGCGCCCCTTCTACCCTGAGGGCCGCCACGGCTGCTGCCATGTCTATCTGCTGCACCCTCCCGGCGGGCTGGTCAGTGGTGATGCGCTGCATATCACGGCAGAGGTCGAGCAGGGCGCGCAGGTGCTGTTGACCACGCCGGCGGCGGCCAAGCTCTACAAGGCGGATCGCAATGGCGTGGCCTGGGGCCAGCATACGCACCTCAAGGTCGCCGACGGCGCCACCCTGGAATGGCTGCCTCAGGAAACGCTGGCCTTCAATGGCTCGCGCGGCGAGCAGACCACCACTCTCGAGCTTGAGGGCAATGCTCGCTGTCTGGGCTGGGAAGTGCTGGCACTCGGCCGGCCCGTCGGTGAGCTGCCCTTCGTCAGCGGCCATCTGGAACAACGCTTCCGCCTGACGCGTGACGGCAAGCCAGTGTGGATCGAGCGCCAGTCGCTGGACCCGCTGCATCCGCGCTTCACGGGGCGCTGGGGACAGGGCGGCTGCAGTGTCCAGGCCACGCTGTGGGCGGTCGGGCTTGCAGATGAGGCGGCGGCCATCGAGGCCCTGCGCGAGGCGATGCCTGCCTCTCCGCGATGGGCGGTGACACGCCGCGAGGGCGTGCTGCTGCTGCGCTATCTCGGCCATGAACGCAACGAGGCCTGGGCACTGTGCCAGCAGGCATGGCAGATCCTGCGCCCGATGATGACGGGGCTTGAGGCACAGGTGCCGCGTATCTGGCTGACCTGACCTCGAGAGCCCCCACGCAATGACAACCACAAGAGCCACGACATGGAACTGACGCCAAGAGACAAGGACAAGCTGTTGCTGTTTACCGCAGCGCTGCTGGCCGAGCGCCGCAAGGCCAAGGGCCTCAAGCTCAACTATCCGGAATCCATCGCGTTGATCAGCGCCGAGATTCTGGAAGGCGCACGCGAAGGATTGAGTGTGGCTGAGCTGATGGGGCGCGGGGCAGAGGTGCTGACCCGTGATGACGTGATGGAAGGCATCGCCGAGATGATTCCCGAGGTGCAGGTCGAGGCGACCTTCCCGGATGGCACCAAGCTGGTGACCGTTCACAACCCCATCGTGTGAGGTGAGCAATGATGATTCCCGGTGAATATCAGGTGGCGGACGGCGAGATCTCTCTCTGCGAGGACCGCCTGCGCACCACGCTCTCGGTCGGCAATCGCGGCGACCGACCGATCCAGATCGGCTCGCACTATCACTTTGCCGAGGCCAATCCGGCGTTGGTGTTCGATCGCGAGGCCGCCCTCGGACAGCGCCTGGACATCGCCGCCGGAACGGCGATTCGCTTCGAGCCCGGGCAGACGCGTGACGTCACGCTGATTCCCTTCGCCGGCAGTCGCCACATCTATGGCTTCCGTGGCGAGGTGATGGGACAGCTCAAGGATGACGGCAGTGTCGAGCGCTGAGCGAGTGACAACCTTTCCGTCAAGGCGTCAGGCAATGGCGCCGACAGGCATTTACCTTGGAGCTCATTCAGAGACTGCGGCTCAGGGATCAAGAGGCAACCCATGAAGATAACGCGACAGGCCTATGCCGACATGTACGGCCCGACCACCGGTGACCGCGTACGTCTGGGCGACACGGCACTGTGGATCGAGGTGGAAAAGGACTTCACCCACTATGGCGAAGAGGTGAAGTTCGGCGGTGGCAAGGTGATTCGCGATGGCATGGGCCAGAGCCAGCGCGCTGATGAGAGCGTGATGGATACCGTGATCACCAATGCGCTGATTCTGGACTGGTGGGGCATCGTCAAGGCGGATGTCGGTCTCAAGGCCGGGCGCATCGCGGCCATCGGCAAGGCCGGCAATCCCGACACCCAGCCTGACGTGGATATCGTGATCGGCCCGGGCACCGAGATCATCGCCGGCGAGGGCAAGATCCTGACTGCCGGCGGTGTCGACCCGCATATCCACTTCATCTGCCCCCAGCAGGTGGAAGAGGCGCTGATGAGCGGCATCACCACCATGCTCGGCGGTGGGACGGGGCCGGCCACCGGCACCAATGCCACCACCTGTACGCCGGGGCCCTGGCATATCGGCAAGATGCTGCAGGCGGTGGACAGCCTGCCGATGAACATCGGCTTTCTCGGCAAGGGCAATGCCTCGTTGCCCGAGGGGCTGGAGCAGCAGATAGAGGCCGGCGTGATCGGCCTCAAGCTGCATGAGGACTGGGGCACATCGCCGGCCTCCATCGACAACTGTCTGACAGTCGCCGATGCCTACGACGTGCAGGTGGCGATCCATACCGACACCCTGAATGAATCAGGCTTCGTCGAGGATACGCTGGCGGCCTTCAAGGACCGTTGCATCCACACCTTCCACACCGAAGGCGCCGGGGGCGGCCATGCGCCGGACATCATCACCGCGTGTTCGCGGCCCAACGTGCTGCCGTCCTCCACCAACCCGACGCGTCCCTACACCGTAAACACGGTGGATGAGCATCTCGACATGCTGATGGTCTGCCACCACCTGGACCCGAGCATCCCCGAGGATGTGGCCTTCGCCGATTCGCGCATTCGCCGCGAGACCATCGCCGCCGAGGACATCCTGCATGATCTGGGTGTCATCTCGATGATGTCCTCGGATTCCCAGGCGATGGGCCGTGTGGGCGAGGTGATCTGCCGCACCTGGCAGACCGCGCACAAGATGCGCGAGCAGCGCGGCCTGCTGGCGGAGGATGCCGAGCGTGGCACCGACAACTTCCGTGCCCGCCGCTATATCGCCAAGTACACCATCAACTCGGCCATTACCCACGGTATCGCCCATGAGGTCGGCTCCATCGAGGTCGGCAAGCTGGCGGATCTGGTGCTGTGGTCACCGGCGTTCTTCGGCGTCAAACCGGCCTGCATTCTCAAGGGCGGCATGATCGCCGCCGCGCCGATGGGCGACCCGAATGCCTCGATTCCCACGCCGCAGCCAGTGCATTACCGCCCGATGTTCGGCGCCTTCGGCAAGGCGGCCAGCGCCACGCGCCTGACCTTCGTCTCTCAGGCGGCACTCAAGGCCGGTGTCGGCGAGGCCCTCGGACTCGACAGCCCGTTGTCCGCCTGTCGCGACGTACGCCAGGTGCGCAAGCGTGACATGAAACTCAACGATGCCTGCCCGGAGCTCAAGGTCGACCCCGAGACCTACGAAGTCTTCGCCGACGGTGAGCTTCTGACCTGTGAGCCTGCCACCGAGCTGCCCCTGGCCCAGCGCTATCACCTGTTCTGAAGACCTGTTCTGAGGGCCTGTTTCAAGTGCCTGTTCTGATTCCCTATTCGAGATTGACGCCATGATGGAACTGATACATCGCCTGCCAGACGCCAGTGGCTCAGGCGACCCAGCGAGCGCTCACACCGAGGCGGAGCCTCTGGATACCTTGACTCTGCCGCTGGAGCTGCGCATCCGCGGGCGGCTGCGTGCCACCACGGACGGCGGGCGCGAGGTCGGCCTGTTTCTGGATCGCGGACCGGTGCTGCGTGACGGCGATCGGCTGGCCTCGCGCGAGGGCGAGGTGATCTGCATCCGCGCCGCGGATGAGCCGGTAGTGACTGCCCACATCGCCGCCGGGCGTCCGATGGCGGCGCTCTGCTATCACCTGGGCAATCGCCATGTGCAGCTGGCGATCGGCATGCATACGCCTGACGCTGATGCTGAAGCCAAGGGCGAAACCGGCTGGGTGCGCTTCCCGCCGGACCACGTGCTGGAAGCGCTGGCCGAGCGCCTTGGCGCGACCCTCACTCATCACGAGGCGCCCTTTGATCCTGAGTCGGGCGCCTATGCCCAGGCGGGACAGGGGTCTCATTCTCACGATCATGGGCATGGGCATGGGCATGGGCATGGGCATGGGCATGGGCATGAGCACAGCCACGGTCATTCTCACAGCCACGCCCATGAGCACACGCATGAGCACTGATGCCATGGCGGGCCTGCCGGCTCAGGAGGACCTTGCACTGCTGGGGCTCCTGCAGCTGGTGAGTCCGGCCTTGCCCATCGGTGCCTTTGCCTGGTCCCAGGGGCTGGAAAGTGCCTTCGAACTGGGGTGGGTCACTCAGGAGCAGGAGCTTGGCGAGTGGATCGACGGCGTGCTGGAAGACGGGCTCGGCCGTTGCGAACTGCCGTTGCTGGTGCGCCTGCAGCAGGCATGGGCCGAGGAGGATGCGGCGGCGCTCAATGAGTGGGATGGCTGGCTCAAGGCGACACGCGAAACCGCCGAACTCAGCGATGAGGACGCGCGTCTCGGGGCGGCGTTGCTGCGCCTGCTCAGAAGCCTCGCGCTTGAACCACCAGCGGCGCTGATGCCCGAGACACCGGGCTACGTCACGGTGTTCGCCTGGGTGGCGCACCAGCGTGGGGTGCCACTGCGCCAGACCTTGATCGGCTTCGCCTGGGCCTGGCTGGAAAACCAGCTGGCGGTGGCCTGCAAGGCCATGCCGCTTGGGCACACCGCCGCGCAGCGCCTGACCGAGCAGTTGCGACCCCGCGTAGTGGAGGTCGTCGCACAGGCGCTTGAGCGCCCGGATGCAGCGCTTGGCCCGATACTGCCGGGGCTGGCACTCGCCTCCGCCCAGCACGAAACCCAATATTCCCGTCTGTTCAGGAGTTGAGTGAACGCCGCCTGTCCTGAGGCGGCGGCGCCTGAACCGACCGACACGAACGCCTGATATCTCACGAGAAAGGAAGCTGTCATGAAGCATTGTCTACGCGTAGGAGTGGGTGGGCCGGTAGGCTCCGGCAAGACGGCGCTGTTGCGTCAGCTGTGTCTGGCCCTGCGCGATCACTACGACATCGGGGTGGTCACCAATGACATCTACACCCGCGAAGATGCCGATTTCCTGCTGCGCCATGAAGCACTGGAGGCGGACCGCATTCTCGGCGTCGAGACCGGCGGCTGTCCGCATACCGCGATCCGCGAAGACGCCTCGATGAATCTGGCGGCCATCGATGATCTCCAGGCCCGCCATCCGAACATGGAGCTGGTGCTGGTGGAATCCGGCGGTGACAACCTGTCCGCGACCTTCAGCCCCGAACTTTCCGATCTCACGCTCTATGTGATCGACGTCTCGGCAGGCGACAAGATTCCGCGCAAGGGCGGGCCGGGCATCACCAAGTCCGACCTTCTGATCATCAACAAGATCGACATCGCCGAGCAGGTGCATGCCTCGCTTGAGGTGATGGACCGCGACTCGCGCAAGATGCGTGGCGAGCGGCCCTTCGTGTTCGCCAACCTGTATGACGGCGTCGGCCTGGAAGAGATCATCGCCTTCATACTGGATCGCGGCATGCTGCCTGAGCGCCGCCCGGAAAAGCTGGCCGCACAGGCCTGACGGCGCAGCGTTTTCTGCCGCTTGCCAGGAATCCATTGTCTCCCGGTAGTCGACACATGACGGATATCGGGTGAATTTATCATCATCTTGTTCAGGAATGACACATGAAGCGTTCTCACTCCGCACTGCTGGCCACCTCACTGTTGCTGGTGGCGACCTCGGCCTCCGCACACCCCGGCCATGATGCCCAGGGACTGATGGCCGGCCTGACGCATCCCTTCACCGGGCTGGATCACCTGCTGGCCATGCTGGCCATCGGCATCTGGAGTGCACGCCAGTCACGGGCCTTGAGAGTCGGTACGCCGCTGCTGATGGCCTTCGGCATGCTGGCGGGGGCCGGTATTGCGCTTCTAAGCGGTGGACAGGCGCTGCATGCGCTGATCGCGGAGCAGGGCATCCTGCTCTCGGTGCTGGTGTCCGGTGCTCTGGTGGCATTGCTGCTGCGTCTGCCGACTTTGGCTGGCGCCGTCATGGTGGCCGGCTTCATGGCCTTCCACGGCTTCGCCCACGCGCTGGAAATGCCGGCGGCTGGCAGTGCCATGGGTTACATGGCGGGCTTCGTGGTCGCGACACTGGCCCTGGCGTTGCTGGGCCGTGCAGTGGGTCAGCGCCTGATGAGCGTGCCAACCATCGCGTCTCGTTTGGTGGGCGGGGCAGTGATGGCCTCTGCCGTGATGATGGCAGTCTGATCGTCACCTGACATTCTGCTCACGACGAGAAACGCCCCGCTGGCTTGCCAGCGGGGCGTTTTCTTTCTTTCTGATGCTGATGAGACAAGGAGGTGGGGCGCTTCATCAGAAAATGGCTGACGGAAGATTATGTTATAACGTATCATTTACCGCATCTGATGATCGAGAAACCAGCGGTCCCCCACGTCCAGGCACTCACCTGTCCCTCGCCCTGACCCTGCGCCGGCAAGAATGCCTCCAGGCGAAAGCGACGTGGCCAAGACCCTATCCTATCGAGGTACCGCCTGATGACTTCCCCCCGAGTGTCTCCAACGCAATCCCCGTCTCAAGCCCTGTCGCGGCCCCTGCCACAATCCCTGCCAGTCACTGTGCTGTCCGGTTTTCTGGGCGCCGGCAAGACGACGCTGCTCAATCACATCCTGGCCAACCGCGAAGGGCGGCGGGTGGCGGTGATCGTGAATGACATGAGCGAGGTCAATATCGACGCCGCCATGGTGCGTGGCGCGCCCGGCACAGGCAGCGAGGTAGCGCTCAATCGCGCCGAGGAGCAGCTGGTGGAGATGAGCAATGGCTGCATCTGCTGCACGCTGCGCGAGGACCTGCTCATCGAGGTCCGCCGGCTGGCCGAGGAGGGGCGCTTCGACTGCCTGGTGATCGAGTCCACCGGCATTTCCGAGCCACTGCCGGTGGCGGAAACCTTCACCTTCGAGGATGAGGATGGCCAGTGCCTCTCCGATGTCGCGCGCCTCGACACCATGGTCACCGTCGTGGATGGCGCCAATTTCCTTGCTCAGTATCGCGAGGCGCAGTCACTGGCCGACGCCGGGGAAAGCCTCGGCGAGGACGATGAGCGCAATGTCGCCGACCTGCTGGTTGACCAGATCGAGTTCTGCGATGTGCTGCTGATCAGCAAGACGGACATGATCGAGGCAACCCAGCTGGATGAGCTGTCGGCCGTGCTGCGCTCGCTCAACCCGGAGGCCGAGATTCTGCCCATGGCGCAGGGCGCCGTGCCGCTTTCCAAGGTGCTGGATACCGGTCGCTTCAGTTTCGATCGAGCGCAGCAGGCACCGGGCTGGCTGAAGGAGATGCGCGGCGAGCACGTGCCGGAGACCGAGGAGTACGGCATCTCGAGCTTCTCCTACCATGCGCGCGTACCGTTCCATCCCGAGAAATTCCACCAGCTGCTCCACGGTGACTGGTTCGGTGGCAAGCTGCTGCGCTCCAAGGGCTTCTTCTGGCTGGCCACGCGCCCGCAGTTCGCGGGGCAGTGGAACCAGGCCGGTGGCATCGCCCACTATGGGTTCGGTGGCATGTTCTGGAAGGCGGTACCGAAGGTCGAATGGCCCGAAGACCCCGAGTACCTGGCGTCGATCCAGGAAAAATGGCAAGAGCCCTTCGGCGACATGCGCCAGGAGCTGGTGTTCATCGGTCAGAACCTGGAGGAAGACCGTATCCGCCAGGCGCTGGATGAGTGTCTGCTCGATGACGCCACGCTGCTGGCAGGCAAGGAAGCCTGGCGTATTCTGCCGGACCCGTTTCCCGCCTGGGAATGAGCGATAGCACCTGAGTCCCTGATCTGCTGGCACTCACCAAACCACCCCACTGATCCGCGATCAGTGGGGTGTTCTTTTTCTACGTTCATTGCTTGATGCACCTGCTCTTCGTTCCTTGAAGAGATGACTTTCCCGTTCAAGACAGACTGTCTATGCACGTGGGATTTTCCCTGTTGTGTCATCGAGTCAATTCATGACGGCTTGGCTGAGTGCTACGTCGCTTGAGCGATACCCAGAGGGGGCATGTCAGGGCAGAAGCGATGCAGAGAGTGCCAAGCCATTGAAGGGAGCCGAATGACTCGCCCATCAATAGAAAACCCAACACAGTTGCCGTCAGCGGGCTGAGCATTCCCAGCAGTGATGCGGAAAAGGCGGGCAGTCGCTGGACGCCGGCAAACCAGAGGCCATAGCCGAGCACGCCACCCGGCAGGATCAGGTAGCCATAGCCCAGCAGATGTTGCGGCTCGAGGGTGGTCGGAATACCTTCCGACCAGGCGGCCAAAGGCAGCAACAACAGTCCACCGAAGATCAATTGCCAGCCCGTCAGGCTCAATTGACTGACGTCGGGCGGACGTTGCCAGCGCTTGCTGAGTACGATGCCGGCGGCCATCGACACAGCACCGAGCATTGCGACTCCGACCCCTGTCATGTCCAGTCCACCTTGGCCGGGATTGAGCAGCATCACCACTCCGACCATGCCCAGTCCACACTGCATTGCGGCTGTCATGTTGAAGTCTGTCCCTAGCCACCAGCGACTCAACAGTAGAACCCACACCGACTGACTTGCCAGCAGCAAGGCGGCCATGCTGCCGGGGATGCGGTATGCCGCGGCAAATAGGCAGGTAAAGAAGAGTCCGATATTGAGGGTGCCCAGTACCATGGCCCTCACCCACCACCCTCCCGACAAGGTCTGTCGAGTCCAGAGCAGAATCAGTATTCCCGCGGGAAGGGCGCGAATGGTGGCTGCGGTGAATGGCGTGTCGGCAGGGAGAAGGGTCTGTGTCACCAGGTAAGTACTCCCCCATATGATCGGGGCTGTAGCGGTCATGGCGAGAACCTTCAGGTGTGAAGATGGCATGCTTGTCTCTCCTAGAAGTATCTTTTTAAAAAGATAAATGTAAGAGTACTCGCAAAACCGCCGACGTCAAAGTATCTTTTGGGAAAGATAACTGGGAGGTTTCATGATGTTGGATACCGTGGATCGCATTCTTGCGCAGTGGGAGGAAGCTCGTCCCGATCTGGATTGCCGGCCGATGGGCATTTTCGGGCGTATCAGCCGGGCAGGTCGTGTGTTTGGCTCGAGGATGGAGCAGGTATTCGAGAAGGAGGGCCTATCGACTATCGAGTTTGACATCCTGGCGACGCTGCGACGTTCACAGGTGCCCTTGACCCCGACTCAGCTGTATCAGACGTTGATGCTCTCTTCCGGTGCCATGAGCACGCGGATAGATCAGCTGGTGAAGCGAGGGTTGTTGCAACGCCAGGCCAGTGATGAGGATCGGCGCAGCAATCGCGTCGCGCTGACGGAAGCAGGGCGTCGTCTGATCGACACCACTCTGGAAGCGCATGTCGAGAATCAGCACCGGATGGCGAGTGCGCTGGACAGCGATGAGCAACATCAGCTTGCCTGTCTGCTGCGCAAGCTAATGACTGATGAAGAACGCTAGCTATCATGCCGCACTCATCGGGCCTCTGTAGGGGCATGCACCAGGTCAACCTCGAGTAGAAGTCTCGCTGCCGGTCTGAGAAACGAGGCGTGAGATGCGTGCCGCTGCAGTGCTCAGGGCAAACAGCAGGGTCGCGAGGCACACGATGGTGGGGCCGGTGGGCGTATCCAGCCAGTAGGCTGCCTGCAGACCGCCCGTGGTGGAAATCCCGCCGATGATGGCAGCGGTAACCGCCATGAGTTCTGGGGTGTGGCAGAAGCGGCGTGCCGTGGCCGCTGGAATGATCAGCAGCGCGGTGATCAGAAGCGCCCCGACCACCTTCAGGGCGACCGCGACCACCACGGCCAGCGACAGTGTCAGCACCAGCTGCTCGCGTCGCGGGTTGATGCCGCTGGCGCGCGCCAGGTCTTCATTGAGTGTCGCAGTGAGCAGGGCTGACCAGCGCCAGCGAAGCAGCCCGAGGACCAGCAGGCCGCCAGTGGCGATGATCGCAAGATCCGTCTTGCTGACGGCCAGGATATCGCCGAACAGATAGGCCATCAGGTCGATCCGTACGCCAGGCAGGAAGGACACGGCGACCAACCCGAAGGCGAGCGCGGAGTGCGCCATGACGCCAAGAAGGGTGTCCATGGCATAGCCGCGTCCGCTCAGCAGGGTCACCAATGTTGCCATAATCAGTGAGACGGCGAGCACGCCTGCCAGTATCGAGGTGGACATCAACAGTGACAGCGCCACCCCGAGAATCGCGGCGTGGGCCGTGGCATCACCGAAATAGGCCATGCGCCGCCAGACGACGAAACAGCCCAGGGGCGCTGCCGCAAGCGCCACGGCAATGCCTGCCAGAGCGGCGCGGACCATGAAGTCGTCCATGAGGGCGTCAAGCATCAGTACAATCTCTCGGTGATCGGTGTCGCGGGTGTCGTGAGGGGCTGTGCAGGCGGCACCCTGTCATCCATCGGCGGCGCCGTGTGGCTGTGGTGATGACTGTGTCGATGGCTGTGTCGATGGTCATGTCGGTAGAAGGCGAGGGCGTCAGCGGTATCGAGTCCGAACAGATCCTGATAGGCCGGTGAGGCCATGACGCGCTCTGGCGTGCCCTGGCAGCAGACGTGCCCATGCAGGCAGACGACGCGGTCGGAGGCGCGCATCACCACATGCAGTTCGTGGCTGACCATCAGCACTCCGCAGCCGAGGGTGTGACGGACACGGTCGATCTGACGATAGAAATCCGCGATGCCACGATGATCCAGGCCTTGGGTCGCCTCATCCAGCAGCAGGAGATCAGGCGAATCCAGCAGTGCACGAGCCAGCAGAATTCGCTGGAACTGACCACCGGAGAGACTGGCGATCTGCTGAACCTCGGCACCGGGAATGCCGGCCTGCAGGAGGGCATGCGCCACGGCATCCAGCGAGTGTCGATTTGGCAGGTTCAGGAAGCGTTCCACCGTCATCGGCAGCGTCGGGTCAAGGCTCAGACGTTGAGGGACATAGCCGATCTTGAGTCCCGGCTCTCGTTGTATCCGACCGTGCGACGGAGCAATGGACCCGATGATGCTGCGAAGCAGCGTGGACTTGCCCGACCCATTGGGGCCTACGAGGGTGACGATTTCACCGCGTTCCACCTGTAGCTCGATCTCCTCGAGAATGCGGTGCTTGCCGAGGGTGACGCAGAGGTTCTCGATCGATAACAGCGGCATGGGGAGCGGGCCCTTGAAGAATGACAACGTTGACGGTTCAGTGATCGTAAGTGTTATGTTATAACATATTGAGTCGAGACGGTAGCGTCTCCGAACTTCCTTCCGTGTCATCGCATCTTCTGGAGAACCGTCATGCGCAATCGGTTGCTGCCTTTCCTCTCGCTGCCAGTGTTGATGCTGCCCGCCGTGGCCATGGCGGAAGTGCCATCCGTCGCAGTAGACATCCCGCCGGTGCATTCACTGGTCTCGCGCGTCATGGGGGAGCTGGGAAGTCCCGAGCTTGTCATCCAGCCCGGCGCCTCGCCGCATGGCTATTCCATGCGGATCTCGGAGGCCAGGTCACTGGCCGACGCGGATATCGTGTTCTTCGTCAGTGATGAGCTGACGCCCTGGCTTGCCAAGGCGCGTGCGTCGCTGGCCGCGGATGCCGACACCCTCGAGCTGATGGAAGTGCCCGGCACCCTTCATCTGCGCTATCGCGAGGGCGCCACCTTCGAAGCGCATCATCATGATGACGAGGCATCTTCCGAACATGATGAAGTGCATGGCGATCACGAAGAGCATCACAATGGTGATCATGAAGAGCACGGTGACCATGACGAGCATCATGATGGCGGTCACGAAGCCCATGCGGAGCACGACGAGCATCACGACGGCCATGACGAGCACCATGAGCATGCCCACGCTGGCATGAACCCGCATGGCTGGCTGGACCCGATGAATGCGCGTCTCTGGCTGGCGGCGATCGCGGAATCGCTGGCAGCGCAGGACCCGGAGCATGCTGCGACCTATCGCAGGAATGCCCAGACGGGCCAGCGGGAGCTCGACGCCATGACAGAGTCACTGTCAGCGCGTCTGGCACAGGTGCAGGGCACTCGCTACATCGTCTTCCATGATGCCTACCAGTACTTCGAGCACCGCTTCGATGCTCCCGCGTCCGGTGCCATCTCACTGGGCGATGCCTCCACGCCCAGCCCGGCGCGCGTCAAGGAGATCCAGGCGCGCGTGGCGCGGGACAACATCCAGTGCGTCTTCCGTGAGCCACAGTACAACCCGGCGTTGATCGAGAGTGTCTTCGAGGGGACCGGCGTCAAGACCTCCATCGTCTTCGAGCCGCTGGGGGTCGGGCTGCCGCTGGGCGAGACACTCTATCCGCAGCTGATCGAGCGTTTGGGGCAGGGCATCCTGCAGTGTGCCGACGCCTGAGCGATCACGTGACACCAGGACAGGGAGGCCGGCAGATTCCCGTCTTTCCTTCCATATCCTCAAGAGCACCATCCTCAAGGGAGAGCCACTGCATGCCCCATCCGACGTCCCCTCCATTGACGGAACGTGACGCTGAATTCTGCATCAATGCCGCAACGCGCACGCTCGAACGCTGGGCGATCGCCGTCACGCGTGGGGAAAAGGAAACGCTTCTCTCGCTGTATGCCGAGGACGCGATTCTGGTGCCGACGGTCGCCGATGATGTGCGTGAGAATCGCCAGCAACGGCAGGCCTATTTCGATGGTTTTCTCGCCAATGAGGCGCTGGCCTGCGAGCTGGGTGAGTACTCGCCACGAGTCAGTCGCAAGCTGGGCACCGTGGTGATCGGCGGGCATTACACCTTCGAGTATCGCGTCGCTGACGAGACGGTCACGATTCCGGCCCGCTTTCTGTTCACCTTCGAGGAGATCCTCGGCGAGTGGAAGATCACCGGTCATCACTCCTCGCGACTGGCGGGATGATCCTGCGCTGACGGCGAGCCGTCAGCGCTCTGTTCTTCACCTCTCCTGACACTCCCCCACACTTCGGCTGAGCTCAGTGTCTGCCTCCCACCGGCGTGAGGGAGGCGGCACTGATGAGAGCCGCTCTGGATATCTGACGAATGACCGCAATACTCCCCGACGTTTCCCTGACCGAGCGCTCCCGTTCCCTGAGCCCCCTTGAGTGGGTGGGCATGCAGGGGATCGATCTGCCCGTGCTCATCGAGGAGGGCGATTACCGCCGTGAATTGCATGCCCGCGTGGATGCGCAGGTCGACCTCCCGATGCCGCACACCAAGGGCATTCACATGTCGCGCCTCTACCGTCTGCTGGATGGGCTGGCGGAGGGCAAGGCGCTGACCCCCGGCAGTCTGCGGGATGTGCTCGCTGCAATGGTCGAAAGTCATCATGACTGCGCCTCGCGCAATGCCCGCGTGAAGATGGCGTTCGCACTGCTGGTGAAGCGTCCGGCGCTAGTCACGCCGGCACTCTACGGATGGAAGTCGTATCCCGTCACGCTGGAGGCCAGTCTGCACGAGGGCAGGTTCACGCTGCAGGCCAGTGTCACGGTGGGCTATTCCTCCACCTGTCCCTGCTCGGCGGCCCTGTCGCGTCAGCTGATCGAGCAGGCGTTTCTGGAGGCTCACCGCAATGATGCCGCGCTGACGCCTGAGCAGGTCGCCGAGTGGCTCACCCACCATGCCACCCTGGCCACACCCCACAGCCAGCGCAGTGAAGCGATTGTCCGGGTCACCCTCAAGCCTGAGGCCGAGGATCTGGGACTGATCGCGCTGATCGATGCCATCGAGCAGGCCGTAGCGACGCCCGTCCAGACGGCCGTGAAACGTGCCGATGAGCAGGCGTTTGCGGCACTCAATGGTCAGAATCTGATGTTCGTCGAAGACGCGGCGCGCCGCTTGATCAATGGCCTGGCGGTCTCACAGGGTGAGGCGCATGTCCATGTGCGGCATATCGAGAGCCTTCACCCCCATGATGCCGTGGCCTGGGGAGGCGGTGCGTAAGCCCCCCCCTGCGCCATGGTGAGTGCCAGCTCATGGCCCCGCTGAAGAGACATCGAGGTTGATGTCCTGATCTGTCCAGGCCCTGCCGGCGATGCCGGTGGGGCCTTCGCGTCTGGAGCACCGCCATCAGGCATCATGTGGTTTGCAAAGCAGGCCAGATGTTATGGTGTAGAGCGATATATTGCGTATTTGTCTAGACAAAGGTCTATTTCTGCGCCAATTGGATTGACCCTTGAGTCGGAAGGCGTCTAAGTTCTGCTCTATCTGGTATGGTTTGCAGTCCACTTGAGGAAGGCGGCTCTTGCGCGTGAAGCGCTCGAAGCTCCGTCGCCAGCACACGCTCACCGTCCTCAAGCGTCATGCCAGACGCGATACGTCCATACCCATAATCAGAACAATCAAAGGGATTCGACAATGAAGCGAGTCATGCTTGCCGCCACGCTGTTAGCCGCCGCCTTGGGTACCACGACCGCGCATGCCGAGAAGATCGTGTTTGCCATCGGGGGAAGTCCCAACAGTCTGCAGGGCCAGACCGCGCAGTACTTCGCCGATAGCCTGCAAGCCCGGCTCGGCGATGAGCATCAGGTCGAGTACTACCACAGTGGGCAGCTGGGGGATGAGCGTCAGCTGATCCAGAAGCTGCGCCTGGGTACGGTCGACCTGGCCGCGATTTCCTCGGTGATGTCGTCCGTGTCACCAAGCTTCGCCCTGTTCGACATGCCGTTCATGGTCAAGGACCGTGAACACCTCAAGCGCATCGATGATGCGATCGTGATGACGGATCTGGCCGAGGATGCCAAGTCCAAGGGCCTCAAGCTGGTCTCCACCTGGGAGAACGGCTTCCGTCAGATCACCAACAACGAGCATCCGATCGTTGCGCCAGAAGACCTGGACGGGCTGAAGCTGCGTACCCCACAGAGCGAATGGCGGACCGGCATGTTCAACGCCTGGGGCGCCAACCCGACGCCGATGGCCTTCTCGGAAGTCTTCGTGGCGCTGCAGACCGGGGTCGTCGATGGTCAGGAGAACCCGCTGTCCAACATCGATGGCGCCAAGTTCCAGGAGGTGCAGAAGTACCTGTCACTCTCCAATCATGTCTATTCGCCCATCTGGTTGACCAGCAGTCAGGCTGGCTGGCACAAGATGCCCGAGGACGTGAAGGCAGCGATTGCCGAAGTCTCCGCCGAGACCCAGAGCTGGGCCTTCGCCAAGGGTGCGGAGCTTGATGACAAGCTTCTGGCAAGCCTCAAGGCGGGTGGCATGGCCGTCAACGAGGTGGACCGGGATGCCTTCGTCACTTCAAGTGCGCCGGTCTATCAGGCGTTCTCCGACAAGGTCGATGGCGGCCAGGCGCTGGTTGACCGGGCCATGGCACTGGCCGAGGAGTAAGTCATGAGCTCGCATTCCCATGCGGCCAAGGCAACCTTCCCCACCGAGAGTGGGGAAGGACTGACGGCCAAGGCTGACTTGACAGTGCTGGACAGGATCAACCGTGTGGTAGAACGCTGCCTTGAGGTATTTACCGTCGGCCTGCTGTTGTCGCTGACGGTGATCGTGCTGGCGGCAGTGGCCTTGCGTACCTTCGGTGGCTCCTTGCCGTGGTATGACGAGGTCGCCTCGATCAATCTGGCCTGGCTCAGCTTCTATGGCGCTTGTCTCGCGGCCTTGAAGCGTTCGCACATGGGCTTTCCCGGCTTGATCACCAAGGCGCCCATCGCACTGCGCAGCACGCTGTTCATTACCTCTGAGCTAATCGTGATCGGATTCTTTGCCGTGGTGGGCTGGTTCGGGTATCAGGTGCTGGACGTGCTGGCCTGGGATGCCTTGATCGCCTTGCCGAGCATCGGCCTGGATGTCACCCAGTCGGTGATCCCGCTCAGTGCGGCACTCTTCATCGTGTGTGAGCTGCTGAGCCTGCCCCACGCATGGCGCAAGATGTGTGAAGGCGTCAACAGCGAAGAGGAAGAGATCGCGGAAGCCATCCGCCTGGCCGAGGAAGACCTCAAGGAGCACCGCTCATGACGCTACTGATCATTATCGCGGCCCTGTTCGCACTGGTGCTGATCAACGTGCCCATCGCGGTTGCCATCGGCACGGTGGGGGTCGTGGGGGTGGTGATCTTCATGGGTGTGGACGCGCTGGTGAACGTGCCGCTGACGCTCTTCAATGGCGCGACCAAGTTTCCGCTGATCGCGATTCCGCTGTTCATCCTCGCCGGTGCGCTGATGAACACGTCAGGCATCTCCATGCGGCTGATCAATCTCGTCACGGCGATGGTGGGGTTCGTGCGCGGTGGCCTGGCCATGGTCAATGTCGGGGTGTCACTGTTCTTTGCCGAGATTTCCGGCTCAGCTGTCGCGGACGTGGCAGCCACGGGGTCGGTGTTGATTCCCGAGATGAAGAAGCGCAAGTACACGCCAGAGTTCTCGGCGGCCATCACGTCATCCTCCGCGTCATTGGCGATCATCATTCCGCCGTCGCTGTCGATGATCCTGTATGGCGCCATCGCGGATACCTCCATCGTCAAACTGTTCGTGGCGGGAATCATTCCGGGCCTGTTGGGGGGATTCGGCCTGGCAGTGCTTTGCTACTACTATGCCCGCAAGTACGACATGCCGCGTGAGGCTGCCTTCTCGCTGTCGGCGCTTGGCAAGGCGTTCCGGGAAGCCTTCTGGGCGCTGACGTTGCCGGTCATCATCCTGGGCGGAATCTTCGGCGGCTTCGTGACCGCTACGGAAGGGGCGGGCATCGCCGTGCTGGCGGCGCTGGTCATCGGTGGACTGGTCTATCGCGAGTTGAATCTGCAGGTGCTGTATCGGGCGGTGATCGATGGCGTGATCCAGACGTCCGTCGTCATGCTGCTGGTCGCGACCTCAGCCGTCCTGGGGCTCTTTCTGACCGAGATGCAGCTGCCGCAGCAACTGGCGCAGGAAATCACCTCACTGACCACGGACCCGGTGGCGGTGCTGGCGTTGCTCAATATCCTGCTGCTGTTGCTGGGGATGTTCCTGCATGGTGCAGCGGCCATCATCCTGGTCGTGCCGATCGTGATGCCGCTGATCCAGCAGATCGGGATCGACCCGATCCACTTCGGCCTGATTCTGACGCTAAACCTCGCCATCGGTCAGCAGACACCCCCCGTTGCCTCGGTGCTGGCGACCTCCTGCTCGATTGCCAGAACGGACATGTGGGAAACCACCAAGGTCAATCTGCCGATGATCTTCGTGCTCTTCCTGGTGCTGATGCTGGTCACCTACGTGCCGGCGATTCCCATGAGCCTTGTCGAGCACTTCTATGGGTGAGTGTTTGATTGATAGGTAGAGAGGTAGGTAGATAAGTAGGGCAGTGATGGAGACTGCTCACCAGACACGCCAAGGCCGCCCTTTGAGGCGGCCTTGGCGTGTCTGAAGCAGACGAGTGGTGGATCTAGTGATGTCTCCCGTGCCTCGAAGTTAGATGATTACGATTTCAGAGGTCTCCTACCTATTGGGTCTCTGGCTTGAAGTGCTTGTGGGCCAAGCCTACTTGGCGTATCTGGGGAAGGCTTCATGCTAGCGCTGGCTCTTGAATCTCTTTATCTTCGCATAAATCGTGTCGCTGAATGGTTACGCAGGGGAAGCAAAAAAATTCTTATTGTTGTAACATTTCACTTTTCATCCTGTCTGGAGATGGTGAGTGAGTATTATGGTTATAAATAAGTGGGATGAAGGGGCTGGCTGGCATAGTCCAACATGGTTGCGGTACATCGGCGTAGCCGCCCTGATGATATATACATTTTGTAATATACCGGCAGGCAATATTGCCAAGCCAGCAGAAACCTTGCTGGCCTTCTCTGGCTTGATCGCCTTCTGTCTCTGGGGGAAAGGATTTCGACGTCCAGTACTTCTATTGCTCGGGGCAGTCGTGGCGGTGCAGTTGATCTCCTGGTGGGCAGGATTGTCTCATCATCCGCAATGGATGGACTCGTCGCCAAGATTGGCACTGCTTGCCAAGCTGTTCATATTCATCAGCGTCGCCTGGTGGCTACGCGGCAGTACGCGAAATACACTGCTCCTATGGGGAGTAGCGGCGACGGGTTTTTTATTGACAACCTTTTTTCTGGCTCCGTCGAATGATGAAAACTGGATAACAGGACTTTCCGGTGAGAGAGCTGATTTTGGCATACGCAATGCGCAACATTCCGCAATGTTCTTTGGTACTTTATTATTGGGGCTGGTAGCATTTTCTAAACGTATCTGCCAGCCAGGGAGTCGCCAAGGAGCGCGCATTACCTTATGGGGAATGGCAGTGATTATCGCGCTGGCAGGTATAGTCGTTGGTCAAACGCGGGCAGTCTGGATTGGTACGATAGTATCACTGGGTTTGGGGCTGTCGGTCTGGGGCGGCTTTGTCGTAATGCGTCGTGGTGTCCGCCAATTCTTAAAATACCTATCAATATTTGTGGCTGTATTAGCCTTATTGGTGGTAGTGTTTGGAGTAGGTTTGGGGGATTCACTAGAAAAGCGTGTCAATAAAGAAAGTGATGTAATATCCCATGTGTTGCAAGGTGAGTTTTCCCAGGTCTCTTATTCGAGTGTAGGCCTTCGGGTCAATAGTTGGATTGAGGCAAGCAAGTGGATTGCGGAGCGCCCACTAGTGGGATGGGGAGCAGAAGGCAAAAAGCTCGTGATGCGTGAGACAGCCAGATTTCCGGATTGGGTGAGGGAAAATTATGGTCATCTACATAATTTCTTCATGGAGACGTGGGTAGCTTATGGCCTATTGGGTGTGCTGGCCATAGGTGCATTAATGATATGGATCGGTCGTGCGACCTGGTTGGCTTGGCGAGCAGGAGTCATGCCAAGTGATATGGCTTTCTTTGGAATGATATTCTTTGTCTACTGGATGATCATCAATCAGTTTGAGTCGTACGACTCTTTCTGGACAGGATTGTATATCCATAACATTATCGTAGGTGGGTTGGTCACTCATTACTGGCGTTGGCGTCATGAGCAGCAGAGACAGATTGAAGATTAGCCTGATATCCCTTTCATGCCTCAGTGATATTGAGGGGCTCATGTTTTAGTAAGGCATTGAACATCCAAGCCCCACACAGTTTTCTCTGTGTGGGGCTTTTTTCATGCTGGAACATCTCTGGAGCGAAAGTGTCTCTTCATTTCGGTAGCTGCTGTCTCGCGCTATCGGGAATGCGGTAGTCCCTGATATCGGCAAGAGTGGCTGGCATATCATCTCCCGCCGCTCGCTGACATCAGACGTTATGCTTCATTGATCTCATCGCATGACCTGGCGCTCCCCACCCACCAAGCGGCTGATGTCTGAGGGCGCATCGTGCTTGAGCTCCGGCGGGAGCAGGGCATCCGGCAGGTCCTGATAGCAGACCGGACGCAGGAAGCGGTGAATGGCGGCGGTGCCCACCGAGGTGGTGCGGCTGTCGGAGGTGGCGGGCCAGGGGCCGCCATGCACCATGGCGTCACAGACTTCGACCCCTGTCGGCCAGCCATTCACCAGGATGCGGCCTGCACGACGCTCCAGCACTGGTAGCAAGTGGCAGGCCGCGGTGTGATCTGCCTCATCGAGATGCAGCGTGGCGGTCAGCTGGCCTTCGAGTGCACTGCAGACCTGCTTGAGCTGAGCGAGATCCTCGCATTCGACGATCAGCGAACTTGAGCCGAACACTTCCGCCTGCATGGCCTCATTGGCAAGAAAGTCACTCGCCTGGGTGCTGAACAGCTGTGTCTGACACGGGCTGGCGATGGGAGAGTCGCTTTCGCCACTGGCCAGACAGGTGATGCCTGGCTGTTCGGACAGGCTCGCGACGCCTTGGGCATAGGCCTTGTGGATGCCGGGTGTCAGCATGGTCTGCACCGGGCTTGCCTGGATGGCAGGGATGGCCGCCTGCTTGAAGCGTTCCAGCGCTGCGCCTTTCACTGCCAATACCAGCCCCGGGTTGGTGCAGAACTGCCCGGCGCCCATGTTGAGCGAGCCGACGAAGGCCTCACCCAGCAATTCGGCGCGGGCTTCCAGGGCCGCTGGCATCAGGATGACCGGATTGATGCTGCTCATCTCGGCGTAGACCGGAATCGGCTGCGGACGCGATTGGGCGAGCGTCAGCAGGGCGGTGCCACCACTGCGCGAGCCGGTAAAGCCGACTGCCTGAATCTCGGGATGCTTGACCAGTGCCTGACCGACCTCATTGCCGGGTCCGAACAGCAACGAGAAGACGCCTCCCGGCATCTGACAACGCCTGGCGGCGCGGGCCACGGCCTGACCGACCAGTTCCGAGGTGCCCGGGTGGGCCGAGTGTCCCTTGACCACGACCGGACAGCCTGCGGCGAGTGCGGAGGCGGTATCGCCGCCGGCCACCGAGAAGGCCAGCGGGAAGTTGCTGGCACCGAAGACGGCGACCGGGCCAAGCGGGATCTGACGCTGGCGAAGGTCTGCCCGCGGCAGGGGAGTGCGCTCCGGCAGTGCAGGATCGACGCGCACATCCTGCCACTCACCGCGACGCAGCACCTTGGCGAACAGCTTGAGCTGGCCGCAGGTGCGACCGCGTTCACCGTTCAGGCGTGCCTCAGGCAGGCCGGTTTCCTGCATTCCGCGCTGGGTCAGGGTCTCACCGAGTGCCTCGATCTCCTCGGCGATGGTCTCGAGGAAGAGGGCTCTTTCTTCAGGCGTCGTGGCGCGATAGGCATCAAAGGCCTGGCCGGCCAGTCGGCAGGCGTCTTCCACATCCCCTGCATTGGCCCCCGGGTAGCCGGGCGCCAGGCGCTCTCCGGTGGCCGGATTGATGGCGTGGATCGCCTCGCCCTTGGCGGCAAAGCTGCGCTGTCCGATGAGCTGATGGCCGTTGAGTGTCATGGTGCCTCCTGTCTGGCATGTTGGGTGATAGCGGCAATCGGCAGCCGATACCAGTGAATGGCGTTGTCGTGCAGAACCTGGTCGAACGCGATCTGGCGTTGGTCGCGAGACGCCGTCTGCGCGATGGCACCCGTCACCAGCGATAGCCAGTCGCCATAGCTGACCTTGAGGCCGGAGACCGGGAAGTTGCTGGCGAACAGGCAACGACGGGGGCCGAAGATGTCCAGTACCTCGCAGAGCAGTTCGTGATTGGCGCTGGTATCCCAGGCATGCCAAGGCGTGCCCAGTTCCGAGAGCTTGACGGCGACATTCGGGTTCTCGGAAAGCGCCCGCATGCCTGCGCGCCACTGGGCGAGGCCTTCCGGCGTGCGATCCCACGGCAGGCCGCTGTGATTGAGAATGACGCGCAAGCCGGGGTAGTCCTGAAGCGTCGTGGCTGCCTCTTCGAGATGCCAGGCGGGCACGCGCAGGTCCCAGCTCAGGTCACGCGCTTTGAGCAGCGCCAGTCCCTCGCACCAGCGTGGGTCCTGCAGACTGCCGCTGGCTCCCGTTACCGACTGGCGGGTCTGAGGTGTGGCGGCGGTGACCGGCTTGGCACGCACGCCACGAAACAGCGCTGAGTCACATTGCGCGTCCAGCTGTGCGGCGCACGCCTCAGTGCCGAAGGCCGCCCAGCCGACATGCGCACTCGGCAGGCCATGAATGGCTGCTTGCTCGGTAATCCATCGCGTCTCTTTCTCAGCCTGTGGGCGTGACGCTTCGGCTTCACAGTGCACGCTGCCCACCAGCCGGAAGCCCTCAGGCACCAGGCGCTTCAAGTCCGCGGCCACAAAGGGCCGGCGGATCGCGGCGTAATCGCCGAGAAAGAAGTTCTCCACCGGCGAGTCTTCCAGCCAGGGATACGCCACCTGGCCATCCAGCGCCCAGAGATGGTGGTGCGCATCGATCAGCGGCTGGCTTTGTGAAGGTTCGCGCTGTATTGGGGTATCCGTCATGACTGGCTCGTGTCCTGGCAAGAAGTATCAAGTGCCAACTGATTCAGTGGTCACGCACCAGCAAGCAAGACACGTCCGGCTCGGCGCGCGTCGCGAAGCTTCGACGTACCTGACCGCTCTCCAGATCCAGCACCGCGATGCGATCCCCCTTGAGCGAGACAAAGGCCTGCTCGCCATCCGGATGGAAGCTCATCGCGATGGGAATCGCCTCGAGCTGGATGGTGCCCAGCGGTGCCAGCGTTTCATCGAACAGCGATAGCGAGCTTTCGCCGTAATTGGTGGTGATCAGGCGGCCCCTGGGGTCACGGTAGATGCGATTGGGGTCACGTCCGGTGGTCGCCGAGGCGCGCACGGTCATCGATTCGGTATCCACCGCCACGATGCTGTCGTCATCGCGATTGCTGATGAACAGGGTGCGGCCATCGGCGGACAGGCTGTTGCCTTCCGGCTTGCGGCCCGGAATCATCGCGATGGGCGCGAAGGTGGCATCGTGCGGCTTGAACTTGGTGATGGTGTTGCTGAGCAGGTTGATGCCGTAGGCCCAGTCGCCTGCCTTGGTGAGCGCGAACAGGTGAGTCTTGTAGCCACCGGAGGACACGGCCAGGTCTGGCGTGGACTGGGTCAGGGGCGTGTTGAACAGCAAGAGGGTGTTGTGGCCCTCGCTCATCGCATACAGACGATCCTGCTCATCGATGCCCAGCCCATGGATTCGGTAGTACGGCCAGGTGCTGAGCGTGTTGACCAGCGTGAAGGTCTCGAGATCGACCACGAACACCGAGCAGCCGCCCTGATCGCCGATGCAGTCGGCGCCGAGGATGCCGTAGTGGCCCACGAAGGCATAGCGGCCAGTGGAATCCACCACGAACTCATGCGGGTAATCCGGCAGGCGCAGATGGTTGAGCTCCTCGCCGCTGGTGGCATCGTAAAGGCTCAGGGTGTGTGCGCATTTCTGGTTGAGCAGCAGAGCATCTCGGGACATGACATTTCTCCAATCAGCGAGGGCCTGTTTGTCAGGGCCTGGATATCAGGCTCTGGTTATCAAAGGCCTGTGCCCTCGCTGGAGTGACAGATAGGGAAAACGAAAAAGCGCTTGTGCGTTACTGAGTCACGGCGGCCGTGGTCTTCTGCGTGCCTTGCGGCTGGGCGTTGGTCGCGACATCGGCACTGGCCTGACTGGCGCCCTGGATGGCATCGATCCAGTCGCGACCATTGGCGGCGATATAGCTGTCCCAGGTGGGCAGCACGACCTTCTGGAAGGCGGCGGTATCGACATCGGTCTCGATCTTCATGCCCTTGGCGGCCAGTTCAGCCAGAATCTTCTGCTCGTTCTTCGCGTTCAGTTCACGCTGATAATCACCGGCCTCACGTGCTGCGCTCACCAGCACCTGCTGATACTCCGGTGACAGGCTCTCGAAGGTGTCGTCGTTCATCACCATCAGCAGCGAGGTGTAGGCCTGGTTGGTCAGTGACAGGTAGTCCTGGACCTCATAGAAGCCCGCCGACCAGACGATGCTGATCGGGTGGTCCTGCGCGTCGACCGTGCCGGTTTCCATCGCGGTGTAGAGCTCGCCCAGCGGCATCGGCACCGGATTCGCACCCAGCAACGAGAAGGCCTCGATCAGCGACTTGTTGGAGTTGGTGCGCATCACCAGGCCGTCGACATCGGCGGGCGTCTTGATTGGATGTTTCGAGTTGGTCATCGCACGGAAGCCGACTTCCCAGAAGGCCAGGCCCTTGAGGTTGTCTTCCTTGAGCAGAGCCAGGGCATCGTCGCCGACCTTGCCGTCCAGCACCTGATAGGCCGTCTTGCGGTCCGGGAAGATGTAGGGCAGATCGAAGGCGCCCAGCGCCGGCTTAAGGCCCGCGAAGTTGGGGTTGCCGGACATCTCGATATCGATGGTGCCGCTGCGCACGCCGGCGATCATCTGCTGGTCGCCCCCGAGCACACCATTGCCGAAGATGTTGACGGTGATCTCGCCATCCGTGCCTTCCTTGACCAGCTCGGCGAAGCGCTCGGCCGCCTGTTGCTGGGTATCGGTGGTCGGGGCCGCGTGGGCCAGCTTGAGCACGGTGGCTGCATGCGCGGCGCTCATTGGCGCAAGGAGAAGCAGGCTGGCGAGGGAGGTCTTGAGCATGGGTGTCATGGAAAGGCTCTCTTGTCGTTGTTGTCGTGAGTGGCGCTGTTGTCGTGAATGGCTCGGTTGTCGTGAGTGGCGCTGGCGACCTGCAGTACTGAGGGTCAGTCGGTCATCCAGTACAGGGGAACGGTGATGATCTGCGGGAAGGCCACGAACAGCAGCAGGATCACCACATAGGCGAGGGCGAAGGGCGCGACACCGCTGACCGCCTTCTCGAACTTGAGGTTGCCGACGCTGGTGATCACGTTGAGCACGTTGCCGACCGGCGGGGTGATCAGGCCGATGGCGCAGTTGAGGACGAACATGATCCCGAAGTAGACGGGATCGATACCGGCCAGCTTGACGATGGGCATCAGGATCGGCGTGAGCACCAGAATGGTCGGCGTCAGGTCCATCACCATGCCGACCACCAGCACGATGCCCATGATGGCAAGCATCAGGATGCGCGGATCATCGGCCAGCGGCTGCAGCAGACCGGCGACCATCAGCGGCAGCTGGGCGATGCTGATCAGCCAGGAGGCGACCATCGCGGCGGCCACCAGGAACATCACGATGGCGGTGCTGCGCGCGGCCTGGGCGAGGACGGCGTAGAGCTGGCTCAAGTCCAGTTCGCGGTAGACCACGGTGGCGACGAAGATGGCGTAGACCGCGGCGACCACGCCGGCTTCGGTCGGGGTGAAGATGCCGCTCTTGATGCCCCCGATGATGATGACCGGCAGCATGATGGCCCAGAAGCTGTCCTTGAGTGCCTTGAGGCGCTCACGTCCGCTGGCCTTCTTGGTGACGACCAGATCTTCCTTGCGGGTCATGAACAGCCACATCACCACCAGGGTCACGCCCATGATCAGCCCCGGCACGATCCCGGCGAGGAACAGCTTGCCGATCGAGATGCCACCGGCGACCCCGATGATGATCAGCGGAATCGAGGGCGGGATGATCGGCGCGATGATCCCGCCGGCGGCCATCAGGCCGGAGGAGCGGCCCAGCGGATAGCCTGCCTTGCGCATCATCGGCAGCAGCATGCTGGCCAGCGCAGCGGTATCCGCGACGGCAGAACCGGACAGACTGGCCATGACGATGGCGGCGAAGATGGCCACGAAACCCAGTCCGCCCTTGCGGTGACCCACCAGCGACATCGCCAGCGTGACGATGCGTTGGGAGAGCCCGCCACGCGACATCACTTCCCCGGCGGTCAGGAAGAAGGGAATGGCCAGCAGGGTGTAGCTGTCGGCGCCGTTGACGAGGTTCTGGGCCAGGATCTGCGAGTTGAACAGATCCAGGTGCAGCATCAGCACGATGGCACTGACCAGCAGCGCAAAGGCGATGGGGAGGCTCAGGCCGATGGCGGCCAGCAGGGAGCCGAGGAAGAGCCCGATGGTCATGGCGTGTCTCCTTGCTGATCAGATGAGGGGCTGGCGGCATTCGGTGGCGTGATGCCATGCAGGGCAAGGGGCGTCAGCAGTCGCCAGAGCAGGATCAGCGACATCAATACGCCTGCCATCAGGCCGGCGAGATAGAAGACGCCGACGGGAATGCCGCTGATGGGGGAGAGATTGCGCCAGTTGAGCACCGTCTGATCGAAGCTGCCCTTGAGCAGCATCAGGCAGCAGCCGAGCATCACCAGGGTGACGACGCGATCCAGCACCCTGCGACATGCCGCCGGCAGCTTGTCGGCGAAGGTGTTGACGCTCAGGTGCTCCTGACGGATCAATGCCGTCACGGCGCCCATGAAGGTGACCCAGACGAACAGGAAGCGGGACAGCTCGACGCTGATCGAGATGCCGCTGTTGAAGCCGTAGCGCAGCACGACATTGACGAAGACCAGCGCGATCATCGCCACCAGTGCCAGCACCATCAGCAGGGTGAGGGCCTTCTCCAGTCCCTTGAAGATCGTCGTGATGCCGGCGGCAGTGCGGGTAGGCGCCGCTGACGCCAGCGGGGTGGCGTGGCTTCCCCGTGACTCGGAGGAGGGCGCGATGGGCGGTTTGATCGACATGGATAACGGCATCTCTTGGGTCAGTTTGTTCATGGTGTTATCCCCGAAGGAAGCATCTCGATGACGGCGCGGCAGTGCGACGCTGTGGCGGGGCGTGGCAGCACTGCCGCGGGTCGTTTTCTGAGACTGGTCACCGGAACTGGTCACCGGGACTGGTTGCTCAGACTGGTCGCCGGGACTGGTTATGTTGACTAACGGGCGTCGGCCAGCGCTGCCTGGAATTGCGTCACCACCGCCGGGTCCAGCGCCTGGGTGTGCTGCTGGATCACCGGTGCCAGTGCCTCACGCATGCGCTGACGTTCACTGTCCGCCACCACGTTGACGGTCATCTTGTCCTGCAGCTCGCTCAGCAGTTCCTCGTTCATGGCGCGGCTCTGCGCACGCTGATACAGCGTGGCTTCACGAGCGGCCTCGCGGACCAGCTGGCGTTGGGCGTCATCGAGTGACTGCATGAAGCCTGCCGAGGCGACCAGTACCTGGGCGTCATAGGCATGCGCGGTACGCGACAGGTACGTCTGGACCTCGAAGAAGCGCTTGGCGTCGATCACGGTGTAAGGGTTTTCCTGACCATCCACCGTGCGGGTTTCCATGGCGGTGAACAGTTCATTGACCGACATGGGCACAGCGTTGGCATTCAGTCCGTTGAAGAGGTCGATGTAGAGGGCGTTCTGCATGGTGCGAATCTTGAGGCCCTCGATGTCCTCGAGCGTCTCGATGGGACGGCGGCTGTTGGTCATGTGACGGAAGCCGTTCTCCCAGTACTCGAGTGCCACCAGCTTCTTGTCATCGAGGCTTACGAGCAGGGCACGGCCGGCCTCGCCATCCAGCACCGCATCGGCGTGTTCACTGTCATCGAACTGGAAGGGCAGGCTGACGATGTTGAAGTCAGGGTTGAGGCTGCTCAGCGTGGCGGTGGAGGGCGCGGTGAAGTCCAGGGTGTTGGACTGCAGCATCGAGGTCATGTTGACGTCATTGCCCAGAATGCCGTTGGAGAACACCGTGATGGTGATCTCGCCGTCCGACTTCTCCTCGACGAGCTCCGCAAACTTCTTGGCGCCCAATGTCTGGGGATGCGCCTCCGGCAGGCTGGTGCCCATGCGCGCGGTGATCTCGGCGTGGGCGGTGGTCGCGAAGGTCAACATCAGCCCCAGGGTGGAGACCGTCTTGAGCAGAGCGTTCGTGTGCTGGGCTTTGTTGAGCAGCGTTTTGTTGAGCAGAGCGTGGCGGATGGACATGGCGAATTCCTTGCGAGTTGTTGTTATGGCAATCGTTGTTATGGCAATCGTGGTGATGGCGATCGTTGCTGAGTAGATCGTTGCTGAGGTGTCCGCTGCGGTGTCGATCGGTCACTGGACGCTGGTGTCCAGCGAGTAGCAGCGCACGGCGTTGTCGCAGAACAGCGCGAGTCGCTGCTCGGGACTGAGCGAACGACTGAGTGTCTTGAAGCCCTGAAACAGCGTATCGAGAGAGGTCACCAGCCCATCGACCGGGAAGTTGCTGGCGAACATCACGCGCTGGGCCCCGAAGTGATGCAGCACGCTGTCGAAGACCTCGCGGTTGTCTTCCAGACGCCAGGCCTGACCCGCAATCCCGAGACCCGAGAACTTGATCATCACCTGCGGCCAGACGGCGACCCTGGCGAGGGCATGTGACCATTCCCGCAGGGTGTCGGGATCACGATCCCCGGGCACGCCGGCGTGATTGATCACCACCGGCATCTCGGGATGGCGCTCCAGCAGCGGCAGCAGTTCCGCCAGGTGCCACCAGGGCACCTGCAGCTCGAAGATCAGCCCGTGGCGGGCGACGTCACTGACGCCGGACTGATAACGCGGGCAGCGCAGCGAGCCGGGCAAGGTGTGGGTGGCAAGCGCCGGATCGTGGCGCTCCAGTGCGGCCGGCTTGTGACGGACACCCTTGACCCTTCTTGATGTGCAAAGGCTCTCGAGCTGCTCGCCGATGTCATCCTGATCCAGCCAGGCCTGGGCGATCATGGCATCGGGCCAGCCGCTCTCGCGGGCAGTCTCCTCGATCCAGCGCACTTCCTTGAGCGCATCGCCCCGCACCCATTCCGCCTCCATGTAGACGCACCCCAGCACCCGGTGCGCCTCGCCCGCCGCCTGGAGATGCTCTGCGGGGAGGTAGGGGCGACGGATCGCGGAGTAGTCGCCGTAGCGGAAGGGGATCATCGGCTCATCACACAGCCAGGGGTGGTAGTTCTGCGTCGGGTCCCAGACATGCATGTGGGCATCGATGATCGGCAGATCTTCCTCCTGGCGGCTGGCCAGATAACGTGCGCGCTGCTCGTCCAGTTCCGCCAGAGGCACAGGCATCACCGGAGCTTGGAGTGAGTCAGAGAGCATGGCGTGCCTCCTTGCATGGGCGAGTCAGGCGAGCGTGATCAGCGCGCAAGCGCGGTGTCGATGCGATCCAGCAGCTCGCTGCCGTGCTTCTCGGTGAACTCGGCGCGTACCGACTCGGCGACCTTGGCACGCATGCTGGCGGTATCAGGCTCACGCACGACCTGCATGCCTTGCTCCTCGAGGAAGGCCAGATCGCCCTGCTCATTGTCATGATTGAGCTGACGCTGATAGCGGGCCGCTTCCTGAGCTTCTTCCTTGATCAGGGTCTGCAGTTCGGGCGCGAGGCTGTCGAATGTCTGCTTGTTCATGATCAAGGGGGCGGCGGTGTAGGCGTGTGCGGTGAGCGACAGGTGCTCCTGCACGGAGTACAGGTTGGCGGAGCGGATCAGGCTGACCGGATTCTCCTGGCCATCCACGGTGCGGGTTTCCAGCGCGGTATAGAGCTCCGCGAAGGGCATCGGGGTCGGATTGGCGCCGAGTGCCTGGAAGGCGGCGATATGCGCCGGATTCGGGGTGGTGCGCAGGGTCAGGCCGCTGACGTCATCGGCGTTCTCGACCGCGCGTCGCGAGTTGGTCAGGTTGCGAAAGCCGATTTCCCAGAAGGCCAGTCCTTCGATCTGTTGCGGCTGCATGGCGGTCAGCAGCTCCTGGCCGATATCGCCATCCAGCACCTGATAGGCCTGCTCACGGGTGTCGAACAGGAAGGGCAGGTCGAGAACGTTCAGCTCGCCGACCAGCCCGCTGAAGTAGGGGTTGCCTGAGAGCTCGATATCGATGGTGCCGCTGCGCACGCCCGAGATCATGGCCTGGTCATTGCCCAGCTGACCGTTGGGGAAGATCTTGACGGTCAGTTCACCGTCACTGCGTTCTGCCAGACGTTCAGCGAAGAGTTCGGCGGCCAGGTGCTGTGAGTCGGTGACCGGATGTGCATGCGCGAAGGTCAGCGAGGTGGCGGCATGTGCGGGTCCTGCCATTGCCAGACTGAGCAGGGCGGTGGACAGGAGGGTGGCGGTGGTGTGGCGGGTCGAGAGTGTCATGGCGAAGCCCTTTTCTCGTTATTGTCGTGATGCTTCTGATGCGTACAGGCGTTATTGAGGTCGGTGTTGCTGGTGCTGTTGGTGTTGCTGGTGCTGTTGGTGTTACCGGTGCTGGTGCTGACGGGATCAGGGCCGGGTGGTGGCGAAACCCTCCAGGCCCTGATCCCTCCTCTATGGCTCGTACTGATCAAGCGTGCTCACAGCACCGCCATGGCGGATGGCTGCTCAGCGTCGTTGGCGTGGCTCTCGAACGCGACGGGATTGCGCAGTGCACGCCCGAAGGCGGGCAGTTCGATCTCGAAGCGATCGCCTTCCTGCACCTTGATCTGATCGGCGAAGCTCAGGGTGGCGGTGCCGAAGAAGTGCACGTGCAGATCCCCCGGCGCGCGGAACTGGGCGTACTTGAAGTGGTGGTGCTCCAGATTAGCCAGGCTGTGGGCCATGTTGGCCTCACCGGTCAGGAAGGGCTTCTCCCACAGGGTCTGGCCGTCGCGGGTGATGCGGCTGGTGCCTTCCAGGTGCTGGGGCAGCTCGCCGATCAGCAGTTCAGGGCCGTAGCTGCAGGCGCGCAGCTTGGAGTGGGCCAGCCACAGGTAGTTGGCGCGCTCGGTGATGTGGTCGGAGAACTCGTTGCCTACCGCGTAGCCGATGCGATGCGGCTGACCGTTGGCATCGTTCAAGTACAGGCCGACCAGCTCGGGCTCTTCACCGGCGTCTTCGGCAAAGGCCGGCACGCTGATCGCGGTTTCCGGTGCCACCACGATGCTGCCGTCACCCTTGTAGAACCACTCCGGCTGCGCGCCGACCTGCCCCTCGGCAGGCTTGCCGCCCTCGAGCCCCAGGCGGAACATGCGCATCGAGTCGGTGAGACTCGCGTCATCCTGCGCCTGAGCGGCGGCATGCATGGCGTCGCGGGTATCGGCGCTGCCCAGGTGAGTCAGGCCGGTACCGGTGACGGTGCAGCGCGCGCGATCCGGGTGGGTGACCGGCGGCAGCAGTTCGCGGCGATCGATCGCCTGCTTGTAGTCGACCAGGGTGTGCGAGTAGTGCTGTTCGATCAGCGCGCTGAGCCCGATGCCCAGCTCGATGGCGCGAGAGGCCAGCTCATAGGTGCCACCCGGGAAGTCGAGCAGGCGCAGCTGGTCGCGGCTTTCGACCACGGCGACCCGTGGGCCGTTGGCGGTGCGAAGTTGGACGAGTCTCATGATGGCTTCCTCACTCGATGATGTTGAACTGATCGAAGTAGTCGCTGTTCAGCTCAAGGCCCAGCCCCGGGGTCTCTTCGTCGAGGTCGATGAAGCCGTTCACCGGCTCCGGGTCGCCCTTGAAGATGTAGTAGAAGAGCTCGTTGCCGATCTCGACGTCATGCACCGGGAAGTATTCGCTCATCGGGGAGGCCAGTGAGGCCATGGTCAGGTGGTAGTTGTGCATCTGGCCGGCATGCGGGATGACCGGCACGCTGAAGGATTCGGCCAGGGCGTTGATCTTGCGCGCCGCGGTGATGCCACCGACCCGGTTGGTGTCGTACTGGATGACGGAGACGGCACGCTTTTCCAGCAGCTGGCGGAAGCCGTAGTGGGTGAATTCGTGCTCGCCACCGGAGATGGGAATGCTGGTCAGCTGATTGAGTTCGGCGTAACCATCGATGTCATCGGCGATCACCGGCTCTTCCAGCCAGCGCGGCTGGAAGCGCTCGAGCTTCGGCAACATGCGCTTGGCGTAGTCCAGGTTCCAGCCCATGTAGCACTCGAGCATCAGGTCGACATCCTCGCCGATGACTTCGCGCACGGCGGCGACGCTATCCAGGTTGGCACGCACGCCCTCGACGCCGTCACGCGGACCGTAGCCGAAGCGCATCTTCATGGCGGTGAAGCCTTGATCCAGATAGGACTGTGCCTCTTCCTGCATGCCCTTGAGGTCGGTGCGGTAGAGCTTGGAGGCGTAGCAGGGAATCTTCTCCTTGGTGCGCCCGCCCAGTAGCTTGAAGACCGGCTTGCCGACCGCCTTGCCCATGATGTCCCAGATGGCGATATCCACGCCGGAAATGGCGGCCATGCCGATGCCCTTGCGGCCCCAGGCGTGGGTGGAGCGGTACATGCGCTGCCACAGGTATTCGTAGTCGAAGGGGTCCTGACCGATGATCAGCGGCGCGAGGTACTGATCGATGATCGCCTTGGCGATGCGCGGGGCGAGTGCCACGTTGCCAAGCCCCACCAGTCCGTTGTCGGTCTCGATTTCCACCACCGTCCAACCGTGGAAGCGGAAGGTGCCCATCGAGTCGCCCTTGTCCCACAGCTCGTCCATGGCGTTGGAGCAGAAGTGGGCCGTGGGGGGGACGGTGTGGCCTTTCCATTCGAAGACGCGAGTTCTGACCTTGGTGATTTTCATCGGATTATCCTTGTTGTGGATGACGTTGGCGCAGATAGGTGAGCAAGAGTGACAAGGCGTCAGGCCGACGCGGTCTCGAGGCGCAGCGCGCGCAGGTTGGTGCCCATGCGCTTGGCAATCGCGAAGGCATTGCGGGTCGGGTTCACGTCCGCCTTGCCCTGGCCGGCGATATCGAAGGCGGTGCCGTGGGCCGGCGTGGTGATGGGGATCGGCAGGCCGCCCTGGACGGTGACGCCGGACTTGAAGCCCAGCAGCTTGATCGCGATCTGCCCCTGGTCGTGGTACATGGTCACGATGGCGTCGTACTCGCCATCGCGTGCCTTGAGGAAGATGGTGTCAGCCGGGAAGGGGCCTTCCACGGGATAGCCCTGGGCGCGGCACTCGGCGACGGCCGGCGCGATGACATCGATCTCCTCACGCCCGCAGGTGCCGCCCTCGCCACCATGCGGATTGAAGGCGGCCACGGCGATGCGCGGCTGCTCGACGCCGGCCAGTGTCAGCGAGTCATGAATCAGCTGGCTGGCGGCGATGATGCGCTCCTGAGTGACGTACTCGGCAGCATCCTTGAGCGGGATATGCGAGGAGATGCGCGAGGTCCACAGCGTCCCCAGGGTGTTGAACTCGCAGAAGTAGCCCTTGACGCCCAGCGTCTCGGCGAAGAAGTGCAATTCATCTTCATGGCCCAGGCCGCCTTTCTTCATCGACAGCTTGTTGAGGGGCGCGAAGCAGATGGCGTCGACTTCCTCGTTCTGGGCCGCTTCCAGGCAACGAGACAGCACCGCGAGGGTCGAGGCGCCACAGGCGGCACTTTCCTCGGCCAGCGTCACCTTCTGCTGTGCCACGCTCTCCACCAGCATCAATGACAGGCCTTCATGTTCACGGGCTTCCGCGAAGCTTGTGACGCGTGGCAGCTCGGTGAAGAGCCCGGCCTGGCGTTGGCCCTGCTCCCAAAGCCACTGATCCCCGACCAGCACGCTGTGGGTCTCGGCGAACTGCTCGGGTTCCGCGATCAGGCGAGCGATCAGCTCCGGGCCGATACCGGCGGGATCACCGAGGGTCAGGGCAATGACAGGGCGTGTTGCGGACATGGGGTCAGCCTCTTGGTGGTGTCGTCGTTGTTGTCGTTGTCGATCGATGTGGTAGATCGTGTCGATGTCAGGCGTGCTCAGCAGTTCGGCCTCTGGCGTGAGGGCCTTCTCAAGACAGTTCAAGACAGTTCAGGACTGTGAAATATCACGACTTGATTGGACTGCTGGTTGGTTTACCGGACCAGTTGAGATGAAAACTAGCCGAGCGCACGATGATTGGTCAAGGAATTCTCGAAAATTGCGACCATGGTCGGTTTTCTGGTGCGTCTGATTCGGTTGTCAGTTATTCTGGTATGAAATCTATACCAGTGGGGGCCGCATGAACCAGACGCCTTTCGCCTTCGAGAAAGCGCTGAAGAATCAGACCAAGAAGGAAATTCTCGCCGACAAGCTCATCGAGATGATCCTGACCGGCCTGCTGCGCGATGGGGATGAGCTGCCCAGCGAGCGTGAGCTGGCGCAGCTGTTTGAAGTGAGTCGTGAGACCGTGCGCGGGGGGCTGGCGCTGTTGACGGGCTATGGCCTGCTCAATGTCTCGCATGGCAGCAAGTCACGGGTGTGTGCCAGTGAGGCGGTGATCGACAGCTTCCGCAATCATCCCGCACGTCAGCAGGGCGACGAGCTCAACAATCTGGACATCGAGAGCGTCTTCGAGAGTCGTATCGTGGTGGAGTCGGCCATCGCCCGCCGCGCTGCTCGGCACATCGATGCCGCGGGCCTCAAGAAGCTGGATGCCTTGCTGGACGCCCAGTCCCAGCATTTCGACTCGCCGGTGAACTTCCAGCTCTCGGATCAGAACTTCCATCAGGTGATCGCGGAGTATTCGCGCAACGAGATCCTGATCCGCTACGCCCACGAGCTCTATACCTATGCGCTCAACATTCGTCGCCAGGTCATGGCCGAGCATGGCTCGATCAAGCGCAGCTATGAAGAGCACGTACGTATCGTCGAAGCGCTGCGCGCCGGCGACCCTGACGCCGCCGAACGCGCCATGCTCTCGCATATCGACAGCGTCTATTACACGACGCGGGACAAGATGAAGCGCTGATTGATAACGGCTAATCCTGGCAGGCGGAATCGACTGACATAACGCAGTGCTAACTCGCTCACTGGCTATTGCTGAGGTGCCAGGCTCGCATGATTTCTTCTGGGGATATGGCGGTCGCATTGAGTAATGTTTAAAGCTAAAGCCTCACTAGGCACTCAGATGATGTTCAGACCTTTTCAAGGGAGAGCTCACATGAGTTGGGAGTCAGCGAGACAGGTCGATGACTTCCCTGTGGGTGCTGATTTCACAGTTGGGTAATGTCTTCCACACCAACTTCGTAAGTCTCTTGGGTGCGGCCAATGTGTGCATCCAGTAGCGCGCGCAGGGCGGTGATGTCCTTGGCTTGAACAGCGTCGACTATCTCGGTGTGTTCTCTGAGCGAAAGACGGGTATGGTCCGGCCGGGTTGCCAGGTGAGTGCGTAGGGCGGCGATCTTTCCAGCGTATTGCTCGTAGGAACTCTTTAAGTAGGCGTTTCCACAATGGTTGAAGAAGGCCATGTGGAAGGCCGAATCCAGGTCCAGATAATCGGTTATGCGCCCAGATCCGTGTGCCACCTGCATCTGGCTTTCTACCTGTCGGAGCTCGTGATAGAGGCCAGGCTGATCAAACTCGATTGCCAGTGCCAGCGCGGCTGGCTCCAGCGTACGGCGAAAGGTACAGATGTTACCGACTTCGCGGGCGCTCAGGGTGAAGACCTGAGCACCAGATTGCGGTTTTATGATCACCAGGCCCTCGTGCTTGAGCCGAGCCAAAGCTTCACGCACCGGTGTCTTGGATACGTTCAGCAATGCCGATATACCGCGTTCAGAGATAGCTTCGCCCAAGGCGAGTTCGCCGCGTACGATCATGTTACGTACGTGATCGGTGACGAGGGTTCCTAGGGAGGGGGGGCGTTCAAAGTCCTGCATCTCGGTCCTTGTAGGCTGTGGTTCAGGCCCGAGACGGGCCTTGGGATTTTGCCACAGAGTAGCACAGGCGACTGGAATACCAGATGCCTATGTCATTGGGAAGATTGATCAAAGATTTTAGACCTATGGCAGCAGGGCCGAGCAAGCATGTGAACTTGTTATCCAACCCGTGTGTCAGTATGGACGGGCGTATTCACGCAGGAAATCACGATCGATGGTAAACCCGAGGCCATCACCTGTGGGGACGGTGACCCAGCCTTCACTTTGAGTGATCGCTGCGGTGACCAGGTTGGAGCGGAAAGGATGGCTCGAGGTGTCGTATTCGAAGATCGGACCGCTGGCCGCCAAGGTGGGATTGACTAACGGCATCGCGGCGATGGCATGCAGCGATGCATATTGACCGATCGCGGTCCCCCAGACATGGGGGTTCACCTGGATACCGTTGGCGAGGGCCAAGGCAGTGATATGCGTCATCGCGGTCAAGCCGCCGGCCATGGCCACATCTGGCTGGGCGATATCGATACAGCGTCCGGCCAGTAGGTCGCGGAATCCGAAGAGGGTGAATTCTGCTTCGCCACCTGCCAGGGGTATCAGCGTCTTCTGCTTCAACAGACGATAGCCCTCCTTATCATCAGGATTCACCGGTTCCTCGAACCATCGTAACCCGTATGCCTTGAGGCCATCTGCCAGCTGCGCTGCTTCGCTGACGGTATAGGCGTGATTGGCGTCAATCATCAGTTCGACATCATCGCCCACAGCATCACGTATATCGGTCATGACTTTGATGTCATTGGCCACCCCGAAGCCCAGTTTTATTTTCATGCTGGCAAAGCCTGCGTCACGGTGGCGACGCGCTTCTTCGACAAGACTGGCGGTGTCTGTACCAAGTTCGATGCGAAAGAAGCCGGTAGCGTAGGCTTGCACCTGTTTGCGAAAACCACCGCCAAGTAGCTCAAAGACAGGTCGTTGCGTGATCTTGCCCTTGAGATCCCAGAGAGCGATATCGAGAGCACTGATGGCGGCAATCACGACTCCCTTGCGTCCGTAGTCTCGAGTGTGATTGTAGAGCTCGTGCCAAATGACCTCGCTTTCGAACACTGAACGGCCGATCACCAATGGCGTGATTATGTGCTTGAGGACTGAAGCGGACAGTTCCGGTTCCAGCAGCCCTGCGCATAGCGCTTCACCCCAGCCGCTTTGTCCATCCTGAGTTACTACTTCCACCAGCGTTGCGGATCGACGGGTGATCCATTGCTGGGAGAAGGCGAAGGGGCGTGGCAGCTCGGATGTCATTGTGTAGATGTTGACTTGCTTGATGATCATGGAAGTACTCCAGCGGAGGTAAGGAGCTTGCAAGCACGTTGTGCTACCTATGGCTTGGCTGTCGCAGCCCAGCTGGCGTGGGCTGCGATAAATGCTCTTGCTCGCCTGGCGACCTCTGTATTGGCGATGCCAGATTGATAGAGCGCGCCACCGAGGCCGAACCCCCGTGCTCCTGCCTCGAGGTAACCTGCCATGGTGGCTGGCGTGATGCCTCCCACCGGCAACAACGGCGTTGTCTCGGGTAGCACAGCACGCATGGCCCTGACTGCGGCAGGCGAGATCGCCTCGGCAGGGAATAGTTTGAGAAAGTCGGCACCGGACTCGATGGCAGTGAAAGCCTCACTGACAGTGCCTACGCCGGGGCCGTAGATCAGCCCTCTGACCGAGGCTTCGCTTGCGATCCGGGGATCCAGGTTAGGGGCAATGATCAGGCGGCCCCCTGCCTGCTCAACATCGGCTACGCTATCTGGCGCGGTGACTGTTCCTGCCCCCACTAAGGCATCGTCCCCGACATGGGCTGCCAAGCGGCGAATGCTTTCCAGTGGGTCGGGAGAATTGAGCGGGACCTCGATCAGACGGAATCCTGCCTCAAGCAGGGCATCGGCTACCGGTATGACTTCCTGGGGTTTGATGCCGCGCAGGATGGCGATGAGAGGGCAGGCGTCGAAGGCCTGATGCCAGTTCAGCATGTAATCAGCTCCGCGGCTCTTGCGATGGCCAGCTGCCCGTGACGTGACAGGCCGGGCGTCGCCATAGTGGAAGGTAGTGACAGAAAGTCGGTGGCAATACGGTATCGTTCCGCAAGATCATGGCGGCCGATGATGGTGACCTTGCCAGGGGCTGCCCCCTGTTGTAACTGGCCGAGGCATTCCTCGCCGATCAGCAAGCCGGAGAGGTAGTCAGCGCTTTGCTCTGGGGATAGCTGGTCGAATAGGTGAAGCGCGCGAGTGGTGAACAGGGTCGCTAGAAGTTGTCCAGGATGCTGGCGGGCGGTCTGTAACCCACGCTGAAAGGCTTCTGGTGAGAACTCGCCTTGGCGTATGGTGCGGCCAAGTAGTGAGTGCTCACGAAGAATCGCATAGAGTTCGCCGGTCATGCAGGTGACAAAACGGGTGATCTTATCGTTCTCGACCGTCAACCATTTGTTGTGGGTTCCGGGCAGCAGGAAGGTGCCATCACTGACACCTTGGGTAGACAGATACCCGACTATCTCGGTTTCTTCGCCACGTATGACATCGGGGCGCTCGCCATCGGGCGATTGCACCGCGCCAGTGACGAAGTGCACCTGACCGAGGTCGGGAACGGTTTCACAGACCAAAGCATTGGCCAGCTCATTGATCCCCAGAGGGAGAGGTTGGTAGGGCGTCTCAATCCAGCCATTACGGCTGGTGATCATGCCCGAGGCAAGAATCGGTATGCCGGGGAAGTCGGTCAACCAGCTTTTGATGCTGTAACGAAGGAAACCTGCAAAGTCCCTGTCGGATACCGCGAGAATCCCATTGGGACTCTCGCGGGTATCGAGGGCCTCGCCGTGACGATCGACGAGGCTTGCACGAAACGATGAGGTTCCCCAGTCGATGCCAATCATGAGGGGATGCGACATCCTAGATTCTCCCGAACTCGGCCAGCAGGTCCTCGACGGTCTTGCCTTGCTGAACCCATGCGCGGGTAGCTTCCTCACGCTCGGCCTGCTCCAATGCCAGTTCGACTACCTCGGCTGCTCGGGCCAGCGGAATGACGGTCACACCCATCACATCGGCCACGATGAAATCACTAGGATTGACCGGAACGCCGCCACAGGCGATAGGCACGTTGATCGACAGCTCCTCCTTGCGATCGGAGAACATGGTGTGGGTACCACGCGGAGTGATGGCGCGTGTCCAGATCGGCCATTGGATATCTTCGAGTTCATCGGTATCACGCCCCGCGCCGTCCACTACCATGGCTCGAATGCCACGATTCTGGGCCAACGCGCCCATCAGGCCACCACACACCGAAGTGTTGGGATCCCCACCGGCATCGACAACGATGATGTCACCTGGCTGACCCATCTCCAGTGCCTTGAGGGGATCGACCAAGTCACCTTTTGATAGCTGCACGGTAATTGCCTGGCCACAGACCTTGGCGCGGAAAGCCGGCTTGATGCCGCTGTCCATCACGCCAGTTCGGTACTGGGAGTCGGCGAAGACAGCCGTGGCGGAGTAGTAGGACAACACCTTGTCGAATTTCTCGAGCAGTGCCGAGTCACGCTTGAAATCATTGAATTGCTTGAGCATGGGATAGTTCCTCTGATCGTTGTGTTTTCGTGTTTTCGTGTTTCAGTGAGCCGGCTTGTTGACCGGATTAAGTGGTGCCTGACCGGTCAGCACCCGGGCTACTTCCTGGGCAGCGATAGTGCGGGCCGCACGCAGTGATTCCTCCGAGTAGTAGGCGGCATGAGGGGTCACGATGACGTTGGGGAGTGAGAACAGAGGATTGTCGTTGGGGGACCAGTGTTTACGTTTGGCTGGCTCCTCCTCGGGATCATCGAGTCCCGCCCCAGCTATCCATCCCTCTGACAACGCCTTGTAGAGCGCGCGGTTATCGATGGTGGGTCCACGGCCAGTGCAGACCACCAATGCGTTGGGTTTCATTGAGCGAAATTCCTTCTCGCTCAAGAAGTGACGAGTTTCCGTTGTCATTGGCACCTGCATCATGACCACGTCGGACTCTGCCAGCAGTGCACCCTTGTCCACTGCCGCAACCTGATGGGCCGCGATGGTGGCGCTATCGACGTAGGGGTCGTGAATGATTACCTGGGCGCCGAATGCCTTGGCACGTTGCGCTATGGCCTGGCCGATGGCGCCAAAGGAAACGATGCCAACAGTCTGGCCACGAAGACGATTTAGAGGAGCCGCGCTCTGCCAGCGCCACTCACCACGATGGGTGGCCCGGTCGTAGGCGAACAGCCCGCGCGCCAAGGCCAGCCAGAGACTGATGGCGTGGTCAGCAACTTCCTCGGTGCAGTAATTGCGCACGTTGGTGACCTGGATCCCCTTGGCGGTGGCTGCCGCCACGTCAACGATGTCCGTACCGACGCCGTAACGGGCGATGACCTGGCAGCGCTGCATGGCGGCGATGGTGCTGGCACCGATGTAGGCATATTGGTTGATCATGGCAGCGCAGTCGGCAGCGTGTTCTAGCAGGTCCTGCTCCGATTTGGCTTGCAGGGCTATTACTTGGGCTCCCGCCTTCTCGAGAATTTCGCGCTCCAACTCGATATCGGCGAAGTCGTGATCAGTGATGATCACCTTCGGTCTGGTGGGCATGGCACTACCTCGTAATTGTTCGTTGCTGTCTTTTGTTCAACTGGTGTACCAGGCACCAGATGAGCTGAAATATACAAGCTAGAGGTGAGCTGTCAAAGAGGATTGGTCGATAGTGTCATTAGACATTGGTCATGTGAACTAAAGTAACCACGGTGCCGAACTCGCTATCTTGAGGTGTTGGAAATCGATGCTTTATGCGCTTTCTAATATAATAATTATTCATAAAAAACAATATATTAGGTGTGTTTTTTAAAAGGCGTGACGCTACCGGTTTGGCGGGGAAGTAAGGCAATGCAAAACAGAGGTAGATCAGAAGAGGGGCGGTAGCGCCATGGCGCTTTCTTGACAGATCCTTTTGGTATCAATCAATCTTCATTTCGGAATCTGGAATACCAGTTTCGGATTGACTACTCAATAACAATAGTGAGAGTTCGCCATGATCAAGAAATGGATGCTTATCAGCCTGCTGGTCGCCGCCACGCCGGCTCAGGCCACCACCATCATCAAGCTGGGACACGGGACCAATGAAAAATTCCATATGGCGCGAGCGATGATGGAGTTCGAGCGCCTGGTGGAAGAGGGTTCCAATGGCGAGATTGACGTACAGATCTTCCCGTCGTCCCAGCTGGGGGGGGATCGATCCATGATTGAAGGGGTGCAGACAGGCATTCTTGAAATGGCGGTGTCGCCGTCATCGTTTTTCACCAACTGGGACCCGGCTTTTGGCGTGGTCGAGCTGGCCTATATCTACCCGGACAAAGACACTGCGCTTGAGGTACTCGACGGCCCAGAAGGCGATGCCTTGTTGGGACGACTCGATCGGATCGGTCTGAAGGGACTTGGCTGGGTCGAGAGTGGCATGCGCCACCTAACCAATAATGTTCGTCCGATCAAGACTCCGCAGGATCTGGAGGGCATCAAGCTGCGTACCATGAAGGTGCCTGCCCATGTCGATACCTTCAAGGCGCTGGGGGCCAATCCGACGCCGATGAACTTCGGTGAAGTTTATTCCGCTCTACAGCAGGGAGTCATCGATGGTCAGGAAAACCCGCTTTCGTTGATCGACACGCAGCGCTTCTATGAGGTGCAGAAGTACCTGACACTTACGGGGCATATCTTTACGGCCTATACGCCGGTCATCTCCCAGACATTCTTTGACTCTCTGCCTGAAGGTCAGCAGCACTTGATTGAGCAGTCGATGGATCAGGCCATCGCCTACGATCGTGAGCTGGTAGCTGAGGAGGACGCCGATCACTTGGCGCATATCCAGAGCTCTGGTGTTGAGGTAAACAACCTGTCCGATGAGCAGCATCAGGCCTTTGCTGATATCGCCGCAAGCGTCAACGCCCAATATCGGGAACGTATTGGAGTTGACGTCTTTGATGGATGGATGGCTGCCATCGATCGCGCCTCTGAACAGTGATTAAGCACAGAGCCGGCACGCCAACCGCGAGAGGCCCCCAATTGGAAGAGGTCTTTCACTCAATGTGCGAAGCCGGAAATTCGAGGACATGCCGATGATTCGTTGGCTGAATGAAAGCTTGGAAGAGTGTTTGTCAGTTGTGCTGCTAGCACTGATCGTCGCACTGGTATCTGCCAATGTGCTGGCGCGCTACGTGTTCAACGCGTCCCTGTCCTGGGGGGAGGAGCTGGTGGGTTGGCTCTTTATCTGGTTTATCTGGATAGCGGTAAGCTACGTCTTTCGTCAGGACAAGCATATCGAGATTACCTTTTTGAAGGAGCAGCTGCCTGAAGCGATCCAGCGTTACTTGACACTGGTGGTTAGGCTGATCGTGGTGGCATTTCTAGTCACCATCAGCCTCTACTGCATCCAGCTGATGCTCAACCCCATGGTGCGGTATCAGGTATCGGTGGTGCTCCAGATGCCGATGCCCCTTTACTACGCCTCGGCACCCGCCGGTGCGCTATTGTCGGCGTTTCGCATTCTGCAACATTGTTGGCTGGCGTGGAGATTGCCTCGCACCGGCCTTGAAGGAGGTGCCCTATGATCGCTGTTTCACTGATCGGCATGTTATTCGCCTTTATCGCTGTGGGCATGCCGGTGGCCATGGGGATGGGGCTTGCTACGCTACTGGTGATATTGCTGATCGATGGTGCGCCACCAGTGGTGCTTCTAGCGCGTTCGCTGGTGACGGCAGCGGACTCCTTTCCGCTGATTGCCGTTCCCCTTTTTGTACTGGCCGGCGATCTGATGCAAATGGGGGGCATGTCACGACGTATCGTCGGTTTTGCTCATTCGCTGGTAGGGCACGTCAAAGGCGGGTTGGCCTATGTCAACGTGCTAGCTTGCTGCTTCTTTGCCGCCATTTCCGGCTCGTCACCGGCTACCGTGGCAGCGATTGGGTCGAACATGGTGCCGGAGATGGAAAAGGTCGGTTACTCACGCCGCTTCTCGTCTGCTCTGACGGCAGCCGGAGGCATGGTGGGGGTGATGATTCCACCGTCCATCCCCTTCATCATCTATGGCGTATCCGCGGAGGTCTCGATTGGCAAGTTATTCATGGCGGGGATCGTCCCTGGCATCATGTTTGGTATTGCCTATATGCTGACCGCGCGTCTGATGCTCAGGCACAATCGTAAGTTGTTGGAGGAGAGCACCAGCTTCTCGAGAAAGACGATGACCACTTCGCTGCGCGATTCGATCTGGGCGCTGCTGGTCCCAGTCATTATCCTGGGTGGGATTTATGGTGGGATATTCACGCCTACCGAAGCGGGTGGGGTAGCCGTCATTTACTCGATCATCATCGGCGTCTTCGTCTACGGTGATATTCGCTTGTCGGAGTTGCCCAAGGTGTTTGCGCGTAGTGCCTCGACTAGCGGACAGATCCTGATCCTGGTAGTGGTGGCCGGTGGCTTTGGCCAGTTACTGACCATTGCCCAGGTGCCGAAAGATCTGGCAGCTGCCATTACCGGGTTTTCGACCAATCCTTTGGTACTACTACTGATGATCAACCTATTGCTACTGATCGTCGGCATGTTCATGGAGACCATTGCAGCAATCATTATCCTGACACCACTTTTACTACCGGTAGCGATTGCCGCGGGAGTCGACCCGCTCCACTTCGGTGTGATCATGACCGTTAATCTTGCCATCGGCTTCTGTACGCCACCTTTGGGGGTCAACCTGTTCGTCGCCTCATCCGTATCCGGCGTCAAGATCATGGATGTATCGGCGGCAATCATTCCCTACTTTGTCGCAATGATAGCGCTGCTGCTGGCCATTACCTATCTGCCGGGCATCTCGATGTTCCTTGCAGGCGGCTAGCTGTACCAGCGGATATTTCATACCGTTGCTTGTACTCTTCAACCGGCGCTTCGATTCTGTATCGTGTGCCGGTTTTTTGTATATGGCCGTATATCGGTACTTTGTTTCTCCTCGATGTAGCTTGTGGAATCAGTATGTTGGATCAGTAAGAGCTTGCTGTGTGCAGGACTTTCGTAAAGGAGTGACGTTTGTACGGGGTACAGCGTCGGGCCTAGCGAGGCGACCCCCAGCTCCTTTTTTTAGAACTAGCCTGTTACCCCATTGCATCAGTACTCCACGCCCGTCATCACCCAGACGATGCGGGTCTCGGTCTCGCCGGGGTTGCGAATCCAGTGGGGTTCCTCCCCGGTCAGCGAGAAGCTGTCGCCCGGGTTGAGCAGGAAGACCTGCTCGCCGATGGTCAGCTCCAATTGGCCACTTTCCACATAGCCCGCTTCCTCACCGCGCCGCTCACGAGGCGTCTCACCGCCGCTGCCGCCGGGCTGCAGGCGGGTCATGATCAGGATGAGCTGACCGCTCAGGCGGGGGGAGAGCAGTTCTTCCCGTGCACCGATGGCGCTGAGGTTCATGGCGCGGCGTTGGTCCGCGCGCACGATAGTTTCCTGCTCGGCTGCCGAGTCACTCCCGCCCGGCTGGAAGAACCAGCTGACGCGCACACCGAGGGCGTCACTCAGGGCCTGTAGTACCCCGATGGGGAGGGAGGAGACGCCGCGCTCCACCTGGCTCAGATAGCCGACGGATTTTCCGACGCGCTTCGCCAGTTGGCTAAGTGTCATCTGACGGGACTTGCGCAGGTCGCGCAGCTGTCTGCCGATGCGACGGTCTTCCTGTTCTGCATTGCTGAGTGCGGTGCTGCCGGCTGATGCCTGTGAGGAGTCTGTCTCCGTGATCATCCGGTTTCCTCTTGGCAATGGGGGCTGTCAGGCAATGAGGGCCATTTCATGTAGATGAAATGCGTGAAGTGGTTTTCATCAGCAAGATTATCAGCATGCGGCGTGGAGAGATAAGTCAGTGCCGTTATCAAATCGTCGTGTCGGGACTGGTGTTGGTTCAGGGCTTGAGATAGCGGTTTATGAGATAACGGCTTCTGAGATAGCGGCTTTAGAGATAACGCTTGAGACGCAAAAGGCCAGTCATGATGACTGGCCTTTTGCGTGTGCGCCGGGCGTGAAAATCACCCAGCTGGGGCAAAGGCCGGTCGCTGCTTGCGGAAGGCCTGTTTGCGGGTGATCTTGCCCTTCTCGATGGTGAAGAGATCCACGCTATCGGCCTCGACACGCAGGCCATCGGGCTGGGTCGCCATGAAGGTGCATTCGGAGACGACGCGCTGATCGGCGAAGAAGAACTCGCCCTTGGCCCACTGCACATCAGGCATGGTCGTCCAGGTATTCACGAAGGCATCGCGCACGGCGGCCTTGCCGACGATACGCGTGCCGTGCGCCTCATCGCCGGACACGGTGTCGAAGACCACATCATCGGCGAAGTACTCCATGACGTCATCGATGGCGTGGCGATTGAAGGCATCGAACATGGCGGTCATCTGTTCACGGTTCATGGTACGGGTCTCTGGTGCATGCATGCCGCGAGTGGCATGCCAGTGGGAGGTGCCGCGACGTCATTCGGGAGCGCCGTGGCGTGTTGAGCAACATGAAAGACGGTGGTCGGTGAGCGTAGAGAGCGAGTCGTGGCTCAGCTCACCTTGTCCAGCACCTGGAAATACTTGTAGAGCAGATGCTGCCCCATGCGTCGGATCGGCCTGAGCGGATGGGCGGGCAGTGGGGAGTTGAAGATCGGCAGGTGGCGCTCGGGCAGTGAATGACCGGCGATCAGCGCGGCGAGTTGTCTGGAGGCATAGGCCGAGAACGACACGCCGTTGCCGCTGTAACCCTGGGAGTAGAAGATCTGCTGCTTGGGGTCCGGCTGCACGATGCGCGGCATCATGTCGTGGGAGATATCCATCCAGCCATGCGAGAACCACGGTGTCTCGATGCCGGCCAGCGCCGGGAACTTGCGTGCAATGGCGGCGTGCACCACATCCAGATGACGAGCATTCTGCGCATCCGCGCCGCTGATGGCGCTGCGCGTGCCGATCTGCAGGCGTTTCTCGGGCAGCAGCCGATAGTAATAGCGCAGCTTGCGGGTGTCCGTGGTCAGGATGGTCGAACGCAGGCCGCAAGCCTCGATCTCATCGTCGGTCAGTGTGCGCGTCCACACCGAATTGGCCATGATCGGCATGTTGCGATAGGCGGTCAGTGAGTGGAGGTTGGGGCTGGTATAGCCCGCCGTGGCGATGCCTACCGCGCGTGCCTTTACCGTGCCTCCCGGTGTCTGCAGATAGTGGATGCCGTTCTCTGTCGTCCAGTGTTGCACCGGGCTGCTGGTGTGGATTCTGGCGCCATGGCGGCGCGCGATACGCGCATAGCTGTAGGCCAGCTTGAGCGGCTGCACGGCGATGCCCTCGGGCTCCAGCATCGCGCCGTGACTTTCCTGATCGCCCATGAAGTCCCGATGGACCGTCGCACGGTCCAGTGTCCGGGTCCGGTAACCGAGGATGTTGTTGCACAGGCGTGATTCGGCCTCGAGATGCTGCATGGCCTGTGGGCTATGGGCGATCAGCAGATTGCCCAGCGGTTGAGGCTCGCAATCCACTTCCGGGTCCTGGGTCAGAGACTTGAAGACCTCGAAACCCTCGAGACTATTGGCGTGCAGCTGGCGCGCCATGTCGACCCCCCATTTCCTGACCCACTGGCTGCGGCTCAGGCGTCCCCAGGCCAGATGGCCCTGGCCGCCATTGCGGCTGGTGCAGCCCCAGCCGATCTGATTGGCCTCCAGCACCACCGCCTTGATGCCGTGCTCGCGCGCCAGGAACATCGCCGTGGCAAGGCCGGTAAAGCCGGCGCCGATCAGCACCACGTCTGCCTCCATGTCGTCAGTGATGGGGCCATCATCCTCGGGAGGCGGGCCGGCGTGGTAGCGCCAGTAGCTCGGCGCATAATCCACTCCTTCACCCGGTGATGTGTCCTTGAGAGGGTCGTAGTGAGGGTTGTAAGGCTGCTTGACAGTCATCGTGGGTCACCATCCGTGTTGTTGTTGGCGATCGTTGTCATTGGCGATCAATGGCGGTGCTTGTCCAGGCGCGTTGCGCTCTGGGGTCTCTGCCTGCCCGAGTCGACGTGAGGCGCATCATGCCGCTCAGGTCGCGCCCGGGATGGGTTGGCTTCCCGATCCCGGGAGGGCGTGCGGGGTTGGCGTGGCAGTGGTGCCTGGCGTGGTAATTGGCGAGGTACTGGACGTGGTAGCTGGCGTGGCGGGTGTGGCAGCGCTCGGGGCTTCAGGCTCAGCGGCTTCGGCAGGCATCGGTCTGGCCTGAGGGGCCGGCTGCATGGCCGTCGCGGGCTGCTCGTGGGTCGCCTTGAGCATGCGATAGACCGAGAACATGTAGGCGATGCTGACGAGGAAGAAGGGCGCACCGACCACGATCGCCAGGCTCTTGATGGCGTTGAAGCCTCCGGCAAGCTGGAAGACGATGCCGGTGACACCGATGATCACGCCCCACAGCAGACGCATCAGGATCTTTGGATTCTCGTTGCCATTGGAGACCTGCATGGCCGAGAAGAACGAGGCCGAATCCGAGGTGGTGACGGCGAAGACGATGATGTTGAACAGCACCGCGAGGCACAGCCACCAGCCGCCGGGCATGCTCTGCAGCAACAGGTAGATGCCGGATTCCGGATTGCCCTGCACGCTCTCCCACAGCGGCACGATCTGATTGACCTCGGCATAGCCGGCCGAGCCACCCCAGATGCTGAACCACACGATCGACAGCAGCATCGGCACCACCACCACGCCGAACACGAATTCGCGCAGGGTGCGGCCGCGGGAGATGCGCGCGATGAAACCGCCGCAGAAGGGGATGTAGGAGATGTACCAGAGCCAGTAGAAGATCATCCACCAGCCCACCCATTCGCGCTGTTCGAAGCTGCCCGCGTCGGTCCAGAACTGAGTGACGAACACCGAGCCGAAGTAGTCACCGAACTGCTGGGTGATCATGTTCAGCAGGTATTGCGCCGGGGCATGACCGAAGGCCAGCAGCGCCAGCAATATGGCACCGGCCATGACCATGTTGAGCAGGCTGAGGTACTTGATGCCGCGCTCGATGCCGGTCGCCGCCGATGCCACGTAGGCGATGATGATCACCAGCATCACCATGGCCTGACCGAAGGCACCGAACTCGAGCCCGAACAGCACCTTCAAGGCATAGCTGATGGAGGTGACGCCCAGGCCGATCATGGTGGCATTGCCGCCGATGGTGCCGATCACCCCCAGCCCGTTGGCAAGCTTGCCCCACAGGCTGCTGTTGCAGCGCTCCCCCAGAAGTCCGTAGAGGCCGGTGGCGACGGTCAGCGGCTGCCCCAGACGATAGGCCGGAAAGGCAATGGCCCAAGCGGCCACGGCAAACAGTGCCCAGCCATGCATGCCCCAGTCCATGAGCGTGTCCAGGATGGCGGTGCTTACCCCTGCCTGCTGGCCGACTTCATTGAGGTCCTGCACATGTGAGGAGGTGTAGAGGTGCGTCAGGGGCTCGGCGATGCTGAAGAACACGAAACCGATGCCCAGCCCGCAACTGAAGATCATCGAGATCCACGCCACGTAGCTGAATTCGGGGCGCGAATCATCCGGCCCGAGACGGATACCGCCGAAGGGGCTGAGCAGCAGATAGAAGCTGAAGATCAGTGTCGCGGCGACACCGAGCACGAAGCTCCAGCCGAAATTGAAGATCAGGAAGTCGCGTATGCCGGAAAGCGCTGCGCCGGTCTGTTCCGGTGCCGCCAGGGCATAGATCATGATCAGGGTGTAGATGCTGAGGACGGGCCAGAACAGCCCCTTGTCGTAGTTGCCTAGCAGACCGGACGAGCGCGGAACGCCGTTGTTACCAGCACGCTCAGCCGCTGCGGGATTGCGTATTGCTGTCACTGGGGTACCTCCAGGAAGGGGTCCTGATGCTCCATGCCAGATCTCGTCAGACACCTGACAAGCCGACAGGAATATCGAGAGCAGATTTTATTGTTGTCATGGGAGCGGGGCAGGAACGCCGCCTTTCGTCGCGCCGGCAAGGTCCCCATCCATCGTCAGTGAATGCGCTGTAGCTGATACAGCACTCGATGAATCTTCTCGCGTCACAAATGAAAATAGACGGCAGATAAAGTCACGCAAGTGAAATTTTTAATTATTTTTTCATTTGCATGCAGGTCGATTGACTGACGGCTTCAACTCATTGAAATGCAGAGGAAATAACGCCGATGCGCAGCTCGGTTCGATGGGGGTAGGACAGCGAACAGAGGCGGGAGGGGGGATAGAGAGCGGAGTAGAGAGGGGAGTAGGGAGGCCTGTCTGCAGTTTTGATGACTATGTCTTGAATTCTTGAATCCTCAGCAGGCATGCAGAGTGGCGTTCTATGAGCGGGTCAACGACGAGGTGAAGCTTTGAGATGCGCCAGAATGATGGCCATGACGAAGCTTACGGCCGATTTGATACCTGAATTCAAGCAATAAACACAGCACCTGCGGTATCTAGGCTTCCCGAGTATTCCCTAGAAACACCTGCACCGGTGTCCGGAAGCCGAGACGTTTTCGAGGGCGGTCATTCAGCTTTTCGACCACCTTGCGTAGCTCTTAATTGCTGACTTGGCGGTAATCCGTTTCACTAGGATAGTACAGCCGTATAAAACCATTCGTGTTCTCGTTGGTCCCACGCTGTCAAGAGCAGTAGAGATCGCAGAAGTACATCGCCGCAGTCACGGCCTTGATCACCGTTTGTGGCCAGCGAATTCCGGGCCATTGTCAAGTTTGATGGTCTGAACCGCTGCCTGACGCGGCTTCAACAAACGGATCATCGCTTCTTGAGTCAACTCGACTGAGATCCTGGGCAGTCGTACCGCCAGTAAATAGCCACTGCGACGCTCTGACAGCGTGACCAGGCCCGATTGCCCGTGGTCCTGTATCACGGTGCCGCCTTCCCAGTGGCCCAATGAACCGCCGGTCATTAATCTCATCTGGGCGGTGCTCGATATCGACTCGGTTTGGGAGGGTTGCCCAATCCGACGCTCATGGCGTGTGTGCAATGCTTATTGCGGCGTTTGGGCTGACTGAGATGCCGCCAAGGGCTACCTCCTCGTATCTTGTCGTCCCAGATCAAGGAGTAGATCCATTGATAATTGACACTGGCGCCGGCCAAGGGCGCCATGGAGCCACTGATTTGCTGTGGGTTCCACTCCTCACTTAGTAGACCGGCAACGGCAGCCATCAGGCTTGGGTGCGGCGCCGATGAACACTGAATGTCTGAGCCTGCTAAGGATCACATCCATCAGCGGCGACGTTGCGGCGAATTTCACGGTTGATCGCGCTACTGCAGATGTTCAGCTCCCCGCCGATCTGGCGCCGGATTATGTCCGAGTCATGCTGGGCGTGGACCCGGTATCGTTGGGTCTCGGTCAGCTGCCGATATTCCATACTCTGCTTCACTTTGCTCTGTGAGCCGATAAGGGTGCCGGCACTGGCTCTCCTACCCCTATCGTGCGGTCCAAAGTGCTGCGGTTATTCTATGAATTTAGGATAACTAATCTGCGGCATTGTCTTCATTTATCTCACTGCCGGATGAAGGTGAGCGGGCATTGATTGTTATGGCTGTTATCGAGCAATTGCGAGCATATCCATCGTAGAACCCGCACCATGCGGTGAGCGTAAAAGGTCTCGTTTGGAATATTCAGTCATAATGAATTGGTCATTGTTGTAACAACATCGGTGAAAGCTTTAGCCTATTTTGGTTGTGATTCTTAGCGAGTTATTAGTGGGTGATATTGAGTTGTCTGTTGACTTTTTGATCAGATGTGATATGGCATCCTCGTGGATCTCGCGGAAGCTCTCTCGGTACTCCCACGATTGACGCGAAGGGAGTCGGCTCTCTTTTGTTTATCAGCTCTATCTTATATCATCGAAATAATGATTTTGTGGGAGGCCTTGATCTGGATGCTGGTTTTCATCGTATGATTGAGCTAGCCCAGAATACTGATACATCGAAGTGTCAGCCCCCCCCCCTTGACGAGCATGGACCGCGAGGTTAGGAGCGATAGGATGAGTGATAACAAGACCCCCAAGAATCTACGCCCAGCATTGATTCGCTCCCTGGAGCCTCGGTTCCTGTTCGACGGTGCTGCGGTCGGTACTGCCGCTGATACTGCAACGGATCAGGATTACTCGTCCGATCACGGAACAGCTGAACATGCCCAGCAAGGCAGCATGACGGCAGAAGCCGTGGCAGCTCAATCCCAATCTCCTGCTACCAAGGCATTGCAAGCCAGTCAGGCGGCTCGGCAGCAGGATGACGCCACCAGTGATCGACAGTCTTCTGCCAGTGATACTGCTGATGACACTGAGAAGTCTGATGCAGCATCACAAGCCTCTCGCGCAGTCATCTTCGTCGATAGTAATGTCACCAATTATCAGTCATTGGTTGATGAGTTGGATCCCGAGGCTGAGGTTGTGGTGCTCAATGGAGAGACTGACGGTGTCGAGCAGATGGCCAGGTACCTGGATGGTCAGCAGGATATTTCAGCCGTTCACATTCTGTCTCATGGGGAAGAAGGTGAGCTGAGCCTCGGTACCGCAACGCTCGACGCGGAAAGTATGGCTGATGAATATAGCGACGAGCTGGCAGCTATCGGCAGCGCCTTGACGAAAGAAGGTGACATCCTTCTTTATGCTTGTGATTTCAGTTCTGGGGATGCAGGCTTGGAGGCAGCGACTCAGCTTGCCAATCTCACGGGAGCAGATATTGCTTCATCGTCTGATGACACGGGTAGCCAGGCTCTTGGAGGGGATTGGGACCTGGAAAACCAGACGGGTGATATTGAAGCCGCTTCAATTGCCGCGACGGCTTGGGGCGGTAAGCTGGCAGATACTGTAGAGCTTAACTTCTCAAATGACCGAGATTTTGTCAGTGGTAACGAAGACGCTTTCATAGCTGGAAATGTTTATCGTTACAATGATGTTGCAGAAGGTCTCGATGCTATAGTTACAATCGATGAAGTATCGTCGGGTGTAACGATAGATGAAATCGACGTTGGTGGTGGTATTGATTCGGCATTTGTAAGCCAGTTCAACTCTGCAAATCCATCTGGATATGTTCAGTTTACTATTGATTTCGTGTCAGCGGATACCGACACTGCTCAGTATATCAGTTTTACGGCTACAGCGGTTGATCTGGATAAAAACACGGAATCGGTACTTTTTTATAATGCCAATAATTTTACCACGGAAGAATTTACCGATGTTTCGGCAGAAATAAATAGTGCCGATAGCTCTCTTAGCGCCGTTGGTGGAGGTGATACCGTACCATTGTCACGCGATGAGACGCAGAATATGGTGTCTGCGGGCTATGAAAATGTCTCATCATTCACTTACCGCGCTGGAATATCGAATGACTATCGTCAGGTAGGTTTGTTGTTCGAAGATATTAATACTGGCAACGGTGAGGATGTCAATTATACCAATGATGGCGTGACAATAAACCTCCCAGCTGCACGTGACGACTTTGCTACAACCGAAGCCAATACTCCGGTTATCTTCGACCCCTTGGCCAACGACGGTCAAGGGGGTGGAGATCTGACGGTTTCAAAAGTCAATGGAGCCGCAATTCAAGCAGGTGGTGATAGTGTCGGCGTGGAAGGCGGTAGTGTTGCCTTGTCAGTGGACGGCGAGTTGATATTTACGCCTGATGACGATTATGTCGGCACATCTGATTTTCAATATACCGTGATTGATACCAATGGTAATCAGTCTTCTGGGCAGTCTAGTGTGGCTGTCATCATGCCTTATGCAAATCAAAGTGCCTCCGATGGTGATTCATTTGCCTTGGGGACGGCCGATGTCTTTGGTGATTTGGATAATTACGATGACTTGACGTATACGGTCTCAGGTCTACCAGAAGGGCTTTCGATAGATGCCGAAACCGGGGAGATTACAGGAACTCTCACTGCTGATAGTTCCGCGAATGGTCCATACGCCATTACTGTAGTGGGCACTGATTCTCAGGGGAATCAGGTTTCGGACACTTTTGACTTGGCGGTCAATAATCCAGCACCCGTAGCCGGTGCAGATGCCGTGTCTGTGGATGAGAAAGCACCGGCCTCCGGTAATGTGCTAGCCAATGACAATGATGGGCTCAATGACACTGATGCCTTGGTTGTCAGTCGAGTGGGCGAAGATGCTGCCAATGTCGGTCAGCCGACTGCCGGTGACAACGGTGGCCAGTTCACCGTCAATGCCGATGGCAGCTATGACTTCGCGCCGGGCGCGGACTTCGATGACCTCGCGGCTGATGAGACTCGAACTACCACCATCAGTTATCAGGTCAGCGATGGCCAGGGGGGCTTCGATACCTCGACTGTGAGCGTTACTGTCAACGGTGCCAACGATGCGCCAGTGGTCAGTGCCCCGACAGATGACCTTTCAGCCAATGATGCGGATGAGATTGATATTCCTGCGGGTGATGCCTTCAGCGATGTGGATGCCAGTGATGTGCTGTCATTTACCGCTACGGGTTTGCCTGCTGGCCTAAGCATCAACCAGACGACCGGCCGTATCACGGGGACACTGGCATCGGATGCTTCGCAGAATGGTCCCTTCAATATTGTCGTCACAGCTGACGATGGTAATGGCGGCACTGTGACGGATACCATTCTGCTGGAGGTATCCAATATTTCCCCGGAGGCCAATCCGGATCAGAAAACGACAGATGAGAATACTCTCGCCGTTGGTAATGTGCTTCTGAACGATACCAGTGGTGATAATGATGCCTTGGTGGTGAGCCAGGTGAATGGCGACTCGGCAGGTGTCGGGCAGGCTATCGCTGGCACGCAAGGCGGGGAGTTCACTGTTTCTGAAGATGGCAGTTACGCCTTCATTCCAGGAGCGGACTTCGATGACCTTGCGGTCGATGAAACCCGTACCACCACCATCAGCTA
>NZ_JAQJIO010000013.1:0-110820 GCF_027947415.1 Cobetia sp. MMG027 | reverse complement strand
TGAACCGCCCCTGCAGCCCAGCTGCAGGGGCGTTTCTCTTTGTGCGTAGGAAAAAGTGGTGCGCAGGAAAGTGATATGCAGATCGGGGTGGCGTGCACCCCGCTGAGTCATCCATACGAGAGTTCTGTCCCTGTCGCCTCGACGTGAAGCCCGATTCCTCCTGGAGTCGGGCTTTTTCGTGGGTTGACCTTGATTGTGCAAAGACGGTGCTTTGCCCCTCGTGGCATGAGCCGACGATCAAAATGCCGTAGTCTCTAGGCATATCTTTTTGATGACAGGGAAGGCAATGGACGAGTTGATCGTGGTCGGTGCCGTGTTTGCGGTTCTGGTCATCGGTGGGGCGCTGACGGGTTGGCTCAGTCTGCTCAAGATCAAGGGGCTGGAGCAGCGTGTTCTCAAGCTGGAAGCACAGCTGCGGGAGGTCGGGCCACAGCTTATGCACAGCACCTCCAGGCGTCAGGGTGTGGATAAGTCGAATGATGGCTCTACCACGACTGACGATGCCGAGGGGGGCTTGTCACCTGATGGGAAGAAGGCTGCAGCGAGCCGAAGTCCTATTGACGAGGCATCCTCTCATCAGGCGGATGCGGATGCGGGCGCCGCTCCCGTGAAGCTGCTCGAGTCGCTATGGACACGCTTGCTGCATGGTGCGTCTGGCAGGCCCAGGGGGGAGAGGCGTGAGACCGGCAGCACGGATCGCGCAGGTGGCACCCCCATGGCGCGGAGCTTCGCGGTAATGCGCGAGCACTGGATGATACTTGTCGGTGCCCTGTCTCTGGTCATGGCGGGCGTGATGCTGGTCGGTTACTCCCTTGAGCAGGGGCTGCTGGGGCCGGGCATGCGACTGGCGCTGGGGCTGGGCTTCGGCATCGGCATGATCGTGCTGGCTGAATGGCTACGTTGGCGCACGACGCAATCTCCCAGCTTGACCGGAGCCGTGAGCGGTGCGGGAAGTCTGGTCACCGCAGCAAGTCTATTGGCCGGTCACTACCTGCTGTCGTTGGGTTCTCCACTCGTCACCTTCGTGCTGTTGGCTCTGCTGAGTCTGTGGACGCTGGAGCGTGCCCGCCATCATGGCCCATGGCTGGCCGCGCTGGGCATGCTGGGTGGTTACGCCCTCCCGCTTGCCTTGCCCCTTCAGGCACAGTTGGGAGGAGCCGCCAGCCTGATGCTGCTGGGGCATCTAGGGGTCATCGCCCTGGCATGCCGCCTTCTGCACCGGAAGATCGGACTGAACTGGCTGTATTGGGGGGGATTGTGCGGTGCCTTGCTATGGTGGATGGCGCTGCTCCCCCTGGAGGCGGGAACTGTTGATCTGCGACCTGTCTCAGGCGAGCTGGAGCGCGGACTTGCGGGTCTCTGGTTGTGCCTGTTGGCTATTGCGTACCTCCATACCTGGCGAGACGAGTCTGGACGATCCGAAGGCCGGGTGGTGGCAGATGGCGCGCAGGGTGGCGTGAGTGCCACGGGGGAGGCCATGACCTGGTGGCCATGGCGTGCCACCCCGCGGGTGCAGCGTCATTGGATCGCGGGTCTGCTGCTGGGGGCCGTCAATGCCATGAGCCTGTTGCTGCCCCATGTTGGGGGGCTGGAGGCTGCCAATGACATCGCGCCCGGTGACTGGTTGCCGAGTGTCCTGCTGCTGTGGGTCACGGGATGGACCGCACGACACATGGCGGCTAGCTGGTCGATGATGGTGGGGGCGGTAGCGTTCTGGTTGTTGGCATGGGGATGGAGCCCACTGACGGCGAGCGGGATCTGGGTGATGACAGGGCCGATGGCGCTGTGTGTTGGATTGGTTGGCCTTGCCTGCTGGAAACCGCAGGCCTCGCAGGCACCTGCCAAGCAGGCGCACATGCTGTCTGCCTGCTGGTGGGCCATGGCGACTCTGGTACCGCTGGTCGCGTGGGGACTGGCCGTCTGGAACGGCACCATCCCTGTCGAGGCGGAGGGTGGAGCGGCCCCATGGCTGAACGCCGCCATGCCACCCTTGATCTGGGGGCTGGTATGTTGGATTGGCGCCAACCGTTTCCATTCGCGAGAAGGAGTGCGTCTGGCTGCCGGCCTGTGGCTGCCCGCTCAATTCGGGATTGCGCTGGCGCTGGTGATCGCGCTTGACGGTCCATCGCTGACACTGGCGTTGGCATTGCAACTGCTTGGGTTGACGGGGTGTGAGTGGCGTTGGTGGCGACTCCAGGCTGATGAGGATGGCGCCGGACGCTCCCTGTTTGCCGAGTTGGCGCGCCTGCTTGCCTGGGGGTTGGCCCTGCGTCTGGCCTGGGGTGTCGTCACTGGCACGTATGACGACATCAGTCACTGGCCGTTGCAGGTCTTTCTGCCGGTGCTTGTCTGTGTCGCCCTCAGCAGTCATGGCATGCGTCACCGCAAGTCTATCCAGCGCTGGCTGGAAGGGGTCGTGGTTCAGCTTGCGCTCGCCACGACAGTGCTGGAGATTCGTTATCTGCTGACAGACGGCCAGCCTTTCTCCGGCCCTCTTTCACTGGCGGAACTCTCCCTGCAGGTGTTGGCGCTCGCTGGTGTGGCGGCGGGCTATGCCTGGCGCGGGCGTGGTTCGGCGACGAATGTCGCGCTATACCGCCTGCTGGCCTCCGTCGTGGGCGGCCTGGCAGGAATCATTTGGCTTGCCGGCATCGTTCTGGCATTCAATCCGCTGTGGCAGGGCGGTGATGTCGGTCGCTGGCCATTGTTGAACTGGCTATTGCCCGCTTATGCGCTGCCGGCGCTGGGAGCCGCCCTGGTATGGCGTCTTTCGCAGCATGCTGCCTTGCTGCGTCGTCTCTGCGAGGTGGTGGGTCTGCTGGCTGTCGGGCTATGGATTGGGCTCAGCTTGCGCCATGTCTGGCATGGTGGCGCGCTCTGGCTCTGGCTCGGGGTCGAGCAGGCGGAGCTTTATGCCTATAGTCTCGCCTTGCTGGCCGTTGCGGCGAGTCTCGTGATCGGCGGTGCCAGAATGGGGCAACCGCACTGGCAGCGCGTCGGACAGGGGCTGTTGGTCGTGACGATTCTCAAGGTCGGACTCTGGGACACGGCGACTCTGGATGGCCTGTGGCGAGTGGGGTCATGGCTCGGGCTTGGAACCGTGCTGATGCTGCTGTCAGCGTTGTTCAAGCGCCTGGCAGGGGCCGGTACGCGAAGGGAGGAGCAGGAATGAGTGAAAAGCCCCCGAACTTTGGTCGTTGTTCTTGGCTCGCAAGCCCATGAATCCGATAGAATGTGCCCTTTTGCACAGGGACGCTCCCCGCATGACCATCCGTGATCTCATTCGCCTGCTCGGAGATGGTGACTACCACTCCGGAGAGGCCCTGGGCGAAGAGCTCGGGGTGTCGCGTACGGCGGTCTGGAAGCAGCTCAAGAAACTTGAGGCGCTTGATATCCCGCTTGAGGCTGTGAAGGGGTTGGGCTATCGACTGGCCAACCCTATCGAGTTGCTTGATGGACAGCGGATCATCGAAGCGCTGCCACGCGAGACTCGCAAGCATCTGAAGCGCCTGTTCATCGAGGAATCGTTGGATTCCACCAATACCTTCATCCGTGAGCGCTTTCGCCAGGGAGCGGGTCATGCAGAGGTCTGCCTGGCTGAGGTGCAGTCTGCCGGGCGGGGTCGTCGTGGTCGCGAGTGGCAGACGCCATGGGGCCGCAGCCTGGTCTTCTCACTTGGTTGGCGCTTCGAGTCAGGTGCCGCATCACTGGAAGGCTTGAGCCTGGCGATCGGCGTGGCAGTCGCCGAGGTGCTGGAGGCGGATGGGTTGCCTGCGCGCCTGAAGTGGCCGAATGACGTCCTGCTTCAGATACAGAAGGACCAGCCGAAGATTGCCGGCATTCTGGTCGAGGTGACAGGTGATGTCTCCGGGCCTTGTGATGTCGTGATCGGTATCGGGTTGAACATCGAGTTGCCCGCGAGTCATCGCGAGGATATCGGGCAATCGGTCGCGGCGGTACGTGACATCATCCCGGGCGCTTCACGCAACGCTTATGCGGCTCGCCTGATGGAGTCGCTGCTGGCCCTGTTGCCTGAGTTCGAAGCTGAAGGGTTCTCTGCCTGGCAGCAGCGCTGGAATGAGCGCAATGCGTTCAAGGGGCGCGATGTGGTGATTCTGCGAGGCGACAAGCGGGAGGAAGCCATCGCTGAAGGTGTGGATATCAACGGAAATCTCGAGGTGCGCATGAATGGCGAAACCATCACACTCGCCGGTGGCGAGATCAGTCTGCGCGCTGTCTCATGATTCTGGATCTTGATATCGGCAACACCTTGTCCAAGTGGCGTCTCAAGGACACTGTCTCCAGCGAGATCCGCTCACGCGGCGCAGTATGGACACGTGAAGAGTGGCGTCCAGGGGAGGATATTCCCGATCTGGACGTCGTCACGGCAGTGCGCATTTCCAGCGTGGCGCGCAAGCAGGTATTGGATGAGACCGTCGAGCTGCTGCGCAAGCAGGTCGGGGCAGTGCATGTGGCACGCTCGACACGTGAGGCGCTGGGGGTCACCTGCGGGTATGAAGAGCCGCAGCGATTGGGGGTGGATCGCTGGCTTGGCGCGCTTGCCGGGCATCATCTGACCGGCGGATGTTGCAGTGTGGACTGTGGAAGCGCCATTACCGTGGACTTCGTGTTGCCGGGCGGGAAGCATCTCGGGGGCTATATCATTCCCGGGCTACGCCTGATGAAGGAGAGCCTCAAGCTGGGGACGCGCAACGTGGCCATCGACCCGGACAGTGAGGTGGACAGCCTGCTGGCGCCGGGACGCAATACGGTGGAGGCGGTCAATCACGGGATCTACATGGCGGCGGTCAGTGCCGTCAATCGGTTGTATGCCGAGGTGTGTGATCGTGAGGGGGTCGCGCTGCCGCTGTTGCTGACCGGAGGGGATGCACGCGTGGTAGCGAGAGGCCTGCGGGTTCCTCATGCATTATGGCCGGACATGGTCTATGCCGGTCTCGAGGCGCTTTTCCCGCTGACAGCGGCGGAGCGTGCCGGACGCCTGTCAGGCGCGCCGGAGCAGCCGCGCGTTGCTGATCTGGAAAAACTTCGCTCAGGGCTTGCACTTACCCAGATGCTTTGACATACTACGCCCCGTTCTGAGGAGATACATTCCCTCAAGCGCTTGAAGTCAAAAGAAATCAAGCACTTGACAGCGTATCCCAAGCGGCGTAAGATTTGTCGCCATAGAAGAGGTGGGGTTCCCGAGTGGCCAAAGGGAGCAGACTGTAAATCTGCCGCGAAAGCTTCGAAGGTTCGAATCCTTCCCCCACCACCAGATTCGCTCATGATGGCATGTTCATCTGGGCAGCAAGAGTTGGAAAGCGGGCATAGTTTAATGGTAGAACCTCAGCCTTCCAAGCTGATGACGCGGGTTCGATTCCCGCTGCCCGCTCCAGTTCATCTCGTCTGACGAGATTGCGCAAAGGTTTTGCTCGTGTAGCTCAGGGGTAGAGCACACCCTTGGTAAGGGTGAGGTCGGCGGTTCAAATCCGCCCACGAGCTCCATACAACGGAAAGGCGAGTCGCAGTTTGGCTCGTCTTTTTCGTTTCCGACGACCTCCCAGGTCGCGGTCAAAGATAAGGCTTGTCAGTATGGGTTGTCTCAGCTATGATGGCGCCCGCTGTTAATTCAGCCTTGTTTTTAGTCTCTGGAACACGCAAGTGTTACAGGCCAGTAGCTCAATTGGCAGAGCAGCGGTCTCCAAAACCGCAGGTTGGGGGTTCGATTCCCTCCTGGCCTGCCATCCTTCCCCAGGATGGTATTCGACTTCTTACCGATTCTCGATTCTAGCGATCGCTGCACCCTTGAGGAGTCTCTTTGATGAAACAGAACGCCGAGGTGCAGGAAGCGCGCCACGACGGATTCAAGTGGTCGGTCGTTGTCATTCTTCTTGTGCTGGCTGTTGCCGGCAACGCCTATTTTGCTGACCAAGCGCTGCTTTATCGCGTGCTTGGTGTCGTCGTGCTTGGCGTTGCAGCGGCTGCTCTGGCCATCACGACCAACAAGGGTCGTGATGTCGTCGAGCTGGCAAGCAGTGCGCGCCGCGAGATCCAGCGCGTCGTTTGGCCGACCCGACAGGAAACTGTCCAGACAACTGCCATCGTGCTGGGTGCCGTGCTTATCGTGGGCCTGTTGCTATGGCTCATCGATACCACCCTCGGCTGGCTGATGTCCGGCATCGTCAGTTAACGGAGTTTCCATGTCCAAGCGTTGGTATGTCATACACGCCTATTCCGGTTTCGAAAAGCAGGTCATGCGCTCCCTGAATGAGCGTGTGAAGTTGTATGCCATGGAAGAGCACTTCGGTGAGATCCTGGTGCCTGTGGAAGAAATCGTCGAGATGCGTGACGGCAAGCGCCGCAAGAGTGAGCGCAAGTTCTATCCAGGCTACGTGCTGGTCGAGATGGACATGAATGATCAGTCCTGGCACCTGGTGAATGAAACCCCGCGCGTCATGGGGTTCATCGGTGGCACGCCGGAGAAGCCGGCTGCGATCACCCAGAAAGAAGCCGACGCCATGTTGCGTCGCGTTCAGGACGGTACTGATAAGCCGCGTCCAAAGACTCTCTTCGAGCCGGGCGAGACAGTGCGCGTCACCGACGGTCCTTTCGCCGATTTCAATGGCGTCGTCGAAGAAGTGAATTACGAAAAGAGCCGCCTGCAGGTCAGCGTGCTGATCTTCGGGCGTGCCACGCCAGTGGAACTCGAGTTCTCGCAGGTCGAGAAGGACTGATCTTTGGATCACCTTTCCTGTCTGGACACGAGCATCACGGCAACACGACGGGTCGCCTGAGGCGGCCCGGTTTCACGGGGAGCCGCAAGGCGCTACCACCCAAAATGGAGTCCTATCATGGCCAAGAAAGTACAGGCTTACATCAAGCTGCAGGTCGCAGCCGGTAAAGCTAACCCGAGCCCGCCCGTGGGTCCTGCCCTCGGTCAGCACGGTGTCAACATCATGGAGTTCTGTAAAGCGTTCAACGCCGCTACCCAGAACGTCGAGCCGGGCCTCCCGACTCCTGTGGTCATCACCGTGTATTCCGACCGCAGCTTCACCTTCGTCACCAAGACGCCGCCTGCCGCCGTCCTGCTGCTGAAGGCTGCTGGTCTGAAGTCCGGTTCTGGCGAGCCGAACAAGAAGAAGGTCGGTACCGTGACTCGCGCTCAGCTCGAAGAGATCGCGACCACCAAGGAACCGGACCTGACAGCTTCCAATCTGGACGCTGCTGTTCGCACCATCGCCGGTACTGCCCGTAGCATGGGCCTGAACGTGGAGGGTCTTTGATCATGGCCAAGATTTCAAAGCGCGCCCAGGCGATCAACGCAAAAGTCGAATCCGGTAAGGTCTACAGCGTCGAAGAAGCTGTCGCTCTGCTGTCCGAGCTGTCCACCGTCAAGTTCAAGGAGACTGTTGAAGTCTCTCTGAACCTGGGTGTCGATCCGCGTAAATCCGACCAGGTCGTTCGCGGCGCTACCGTCATGCCGAACGGCACCGGTAACGACGTGCGTGTCGCTGTCTTCACCCAGGGCGCCAACGCTGAAGCAGCGAAGGAAGCCGGTGCAGACGTCGTCGGCATGGACGATCTGGCTGAGCAGGTCAAGAAAGGCGTGATGGACTTCGACGTCGTCATCGCTTCTCCGGACGCCATGCGCGTCGTTGGTCAGCTGGGTCAGATCCTCGGCCCGCGCGGCCTGATGCCGAACCCGAAAGTCGGTACCGTGACGCCGGACGTCGCGACTGCCGTGAAGAATGCCAAGGCAGGTCAGGTGCGTTTCCGTACTGACAAGAACGGCATCATTCACGCCGGTATCGGCAAGATCGACTTCAGTGCAGACGCGATTCAGGGTAACATCGACGCCCTGGTCGCCGAAGTGAAGAAGCTCAAGCCGAGCACTTCCAAAGGTATCTACCTGAAGAAGATCACCCTGTCCAGCACCATGGGCCCGGGTCTGACCGTCGATCACGCCAAGTACGCGTAAGGCAGTCACAGAATGTTTCACTTTGCGGTCCCCGTGCTCAGCCGCGGGGCGCCGTCAAAGACCGCAGGTGCCAGCCTTGTCGCTTCGGTGGCAGGGCTGGCTTAATCGCGACGTGATGCCTGCATCGCGCGCAGCCTGCGCAGATGGTGTCCCAGCCTCGCTGGTGGCAGCCATCCTCCAAGACTCTCCCGCGCAGTTCAGGTGAGAGAGATGGTAAACCACTGGGGAATTCGTTCCCCGGCACGAAATGGAGTCAACACCGTGGCTTTAGGTCTCGAAGACAAGAAGGCAATTGTTGCTGAGGTCAGCGAAACCGCCAAGGGTGCTCTCTCCGTAGTCGCTGCCGACTCTCGTGGTGTAACTGTTGGCGCAATGACCGAATTGCGCAAGCAGTGCCGCGAAGCGGGCGTCCAGCTGCGTGTTGTTCGCAACACCCTGGCTCGCCGTGCGCTGTCCGGTACCTCTTATGAGGTGCTGAACGAGTCCTTCGTCGGCCCGACCCTGCTTGCATTCTCCATGGAACACCCGGGCGCTGGCGCTCGTCTGTTCAAGGAATTTGCCAAGAAGGTCGAGGCATTCGAAGTCAAGGCACTGGCCTACGAAGGCGAGTTCATCCCGGCGGCCAACATCGACCGTCTGGCATCTCTGCCGACCCGCGACGAAGCACTGTCCAAGCTGCTGTCTGTCATGAAGGAAGCTTCTGCAGGCAAGCTGGTCCGTACTATCGCAGCACTGCGCGATCAGAAGCAGGAAGCCGAAGCCGCCGCGTAAGCGTCGCTTCTTCCTCCTGGCTGTCTCGTGCAGCCTGAATCGATTTCCGTTTGACCGAGCATCTTTGCTCCGCAAAGTTTAGGATTGCTAAAATGGCACTGACCAAAGAAGACATCATCAACGCCGTCGCTGACATGACCGTCATGGAAGTGGCTGAGCTGATCGAAGCAATGGAAGAGAAGTTCGGCGTTTCTGCCGCTGCCGCCGTCGTTGCTGGCCCGGCCGCTGCAGGTGAAGCCGCTGAAGAACAGACCGAGTTCGACATCGTTCTGACTGCTGCTGGTGACAAGAAAGTCAACGTCATCAAGGCTGTTCGCGAACTGACTGGCCTGGGCCTGAAAGAAGCCAAGGCAGCTGTTGACGGCGCTCCGGCCACCCTGAAAGAAGGCGTGAGCAAGGAAGACGCTGAAGAAGCGAAGAAGAAGCTGGAAGAAGCTGGCGCGTCCGTGGAACTCAAGTAACTCGTGTTCCAGGCTACGCACGCTGCGTAAGCTTCCTGGCTGGTGGCGGACTCCGCCACCAGCCTTTTTCTGTTGCAAGACGAATTATGACGGCGAGCCAGCCCGCAAGGGAGGCTTGCCGTCCGCGCCTGATGGACATCGCCGCGCCATCAGGTATGAGCCGACCACGCATCGGTCACCCAAGGTGAACAAGCTGGGGAATACAGATGGCTTACTCATACACTGAGAAAAAACGCATCCGCAAGGATTTTGGCAAACTGCCCCAAGTGATGGATGTGCCTTACCTGCTGGCCATCCAGCTTGATTCCTACCACGACTTTCTCCAGCAGGACAGGGCGCCAGAACAGCGCCTGGAAGTCGGCCTTCACGCTGCCTTCAAGTCCGTGTTCCCGATTGCCAGTTTCTCTGGCAACGCAGCGCTCGAGTATGTCAGCTACCGTTTCGGTACGCCGGCGTTCGACGTAAAGGAATGTCAGCTGCGCGGAGTGACCTACTCTGCACCGCTGCGCGTGAAAGTGCGCCTGATGATCTACGACAAGGAATCGTCCAACAAGGCGATCAAGGACATCAAGGAGCAGGAAGTCTACATGGGGGAAATCCCCCTGATGACAGAGAACGGTACCTTCGTCATCAATGGTACTGAACGTGTCATCGTGTCTCAGCTGCATCGCTCGCCGGGTGTGTTCTTCGATCACGACAAGGGCAAGAGCCACTCGTCCGGCAAGTTGCTGTACTCCGCACGTGTGATTCCTTACCGCGGTTCCTGGCTGGACTTCGAGTTTGACCCGAAGGACAACGTCTACGTCCGTATCGACCGTCGTCGCAAGCTGCCGGCCTCCGTGCTGCTGCGTGCCATGGGCATGACCAGCGAAGAGATTCTCGGTACCTTCTTCGATACCACCATGTACCACATCGAGCGCAGCGGCTTCTCCGTTGAGCTGGTGCCGTCACGCCTGCGTGGCGAGACTGCCGCCTTCGACATCAAGGATGCCGATGGCAGCGTGATCGTGGAAGAAGGTCGTCGCATCACCCAGAAGCACGTCCGTCAGATGGAAAGCTCCGGCCTCGAGCGTCTCGAAGTGCCGATGGAGTACCTCTACGGCAAGGTGCTGGCCAAGGATCAGATCGATCCGGCCACCGGTGAGCTGGTGTGCGAATGCAACAGCGAGATCACCCCGGAACTGCTGGAGAAGATGGCTCAGGCCAAGATCACCCAGTTCGAGGTCATCTACACCAACGATCTGGATTGCGGTCCGTTCGTGTCTGACACATTGAAGCTGGATACCACGCGTAACCAGCTCGAGGCACTGGTCGAGATCTACCGCATGATGCGTCCGGGCGAGCCGCCCACCAAGGACGCGGCAGAATCACTGTTCCAGAACCTGTTCTTCAGCGAAGACCGCTACGACCTGTCGGGCGTGGGTCGCATGAAGTTCAACCGTCGCCTGCGTCGCGAAAGCGATACCGGCAGCGGCGTGCTCGATCAGGACGATATCCTGACCGTCATGCAGGAACTGATCAGCATCCGTAACGGCAATGGCGATGTCGATGACATCGACCACCTGGGCAACCGTCGTATTCGCTCTGTGGGCGAAATGGCGGAAAACCAGTTCCGTGTCGGTCTGGTCCGTGTCGAGCGTGCGGTCAAGGAGCGTCTCTCCATGGCCGAGAGCGAAGGCCTGATGCCGCAGGATCTCATCAACGCCAAGCCGGTTGCGGCGGCGGTGAAGGAATTCTTCGGTTCCAGCCAGCTCTCCCAGTTCATGGATCAGAACAACCCGCTGTCCGAAGTGACGCACAAGCGCCGTGTCTCCGCGCTTGGTCCGGGTGGTCTGACCCGTGAGCGCGCCGGCTTCGAAGTTCGTGACGTTCACGCCACGCACTACGGCCGTCTGTGCCCGATCGAGACGCCGGAAGGCCCGAACATCGGTCTGATCAACTCCCTGGCGACCTACTCCAAGACCAACAGCTATGGCTTCCTCGAGACGCCGTACCGCAAGGTCGTGGATTGTCAGGTCACCGACGACGTCGTCGATCTGTCCGCGATCGAGGAAGGCGATTTCATCATCGCCCAGGCCTCCGCGACCGTCGACGAGAACAACCGTCTGGTCGACGACCTGGTTCAGGTGCGTCACCGTGGCGAGACTACCTTCATGGCGCCGGAAAAGGTCACCATGATGGACGTGTCTCCGCGTCAGGTCGTCTCCGTCGCTGCGGCATTGATCCCGTTCCTCGAGCACGATGATGCCAACCGCGCCCTGATGGGTGCGAACATGCAGCGTCAGGCCGTTCCGACCCTGAAGGCTGACAAGCCGCTGGTCGGTACCGGCATGGAGCGCTTCGTGGCGCGTGACTCCGGCGTCTGCGCCGTGGCACGTCGTGGCGGCGTCATCGACTCCGTCGATGCCAAGCGTATCGTCGTGCGTGTGCGGGAAGAAGAGATCATCGGCGGTGAAGCCGGCGTTGATATCTACAACCTGACCAAGTACGTCCGCTCGAACCAGAACACCTGTCAGAACCAGCGTCCGATCGTGCGCCCGGGCGACGAAGTCGCCATCGGCGATATCCTGGCCGACGGCCCGTCCGTCGACATGGGGGATCTGGCACTGGGTCAGAACATGCGTCTGGCGTTCATGCCCTGGAACGGCTTCAACTTCGAGGACTCCATCCTGTTCTCGGAGCGTGTGGTGCAGGAAGATCGCTTCACCACCATCCACATCCAGGAACTGACCTGTGTCGCGCGTGACACCAAGCTCGGGCCGGAAGAAATCACGTCCGATATCCCGAACGTCGGCGAGTCCGCACTCTCCAAGCTGGATGAGTCCGGTGTCGTCTACATCGGTGCCGAGCTGAATCCGGGCGATATCCTGGTCGGCAAGGTCACGCCGAAGGGCGAGACCCAGCTGACGCCGGAAGAGAAGCTGCTGCGTGCCATCTTCGGCGAGAAGGCGTCCGACGTGAAGGACACCTCTCTGCGTGCCCCGACCGGCATGAAGGCCACCGTCATCGACGTTCAGGTCTTCACCCGTGACGGCGTCGAGAAGGATCAGCGTGCGCTCTCCATCGAGCAGATGCAGCTGGCCGAGGTCCGCAAGGACCTGCAGGAAACCTACCGCATCGCGGAAGAGGCGACCTTCGAGCGTCTGCAGCGCAACCTGGTCGGTCAGGCGGTCAACGGTGGTCCGAAGCTCAAGAAGGGCGACGTGCTGACCGATGACTACCTCGAGGCCCTGCCGCGTCAGGAGTGGTTCAAGCTGCGTCTGCAGGACGAATCTCTCAATGAGCTGCTGGCCCAGGCCGATGAGCAGCTCGAGATCCGTCGTCGCGAGATGGACGAGCGCTTCGAAGACAAGAAGCGCAAGCTCACCCAGGGCGATGATCTGGCACCGGGCGTGCTCAAGATCGTCAAGGTATACGTCGCCGTGAAGCGCCGTATCCAGCCGGGTGACAAGATGGCCGGTCGTCACGGTAACAAGGGTGTCATCTCCGCGATCATGCCGGTGGAAGACATGCCGTTCGATGGTTACGGCGAGCCGGTAGATGTCGTGCTGAACCCGCTGGGTGTTCCGTCGCGCATGAACGTCGGTCAGATCCTCGAGACCCACCTCGGCATGGCCGCGCGTGGTCTGGGCGTGAAGATCGAGCACATGCTGCGCGAAGAGCGTGCCGAGCAGGTCAAGCAGATCCGCGAGTTCCTCGACAAGGTGTACAACACCGTCGGAGGCCGCCAGGAAGACCTCTCCGTGCTCAGTGATGACGAGATCATCACCATGGCGCACAACCTGAAGAAGGGCGTACCGATGGCGACGCCGGTCTTCGATGGCGCCAAGGAACACGAGATCAAGCAGTTGCTCACGCTGGCCGGTATCCCCGATTCCGGACAGATGGACCTCTACGATGGCCGCACCGGCGAGAAGTTCGATCGCAAGGTGACCGTCGGTTACATGTACATGCTCAAGCTCAACCACTTGGTGGATGACAAGATGCATGCGCGTTCGACCGGCTCCTACTCCCTCGTCACGCAGCAGCCGCTGGGTGGTAAGGCGCAGTTTGGTGGTCAGCGCTTCGGTGAGATGGAGGTCTGGGCCCTCGAGGCGTACGGCGCTGCCTACACCCTCCAGGAGATGCTCACGGTCAAGTCCGATGACGTGGAAGGCCGTACCAAGATGTACAAGAGCATCGTAGATGGCGATCACACCATGCAGGCGGGCATGCCCGAATCCTTCAACGTGCTGGTGAAGGAAATCCGCTCGCTGGGTATCGACATGGAGCTGGAAGGCTGACGCCGAAAAGCCACAAGTATTGACGGTCCGCAAAGCCTGGTGTCAGCAGCCAGGCTTTGCCCATGACAACTCCGCAACGGAGCGACCCATGAAAGATTTGGTGAAAGTTCTCAAATCGCAGGCGCAGTCCGAAGAATTCGACGCCATCAAGATTACCCTGGCGTCTCCGGACATGATTCGCTCGTGGTCTTTTGGTGAAGTGAAGAAGCCTGAAACCATCAATTACCGGACATTCAAGCCGGAACGTGATGGTCTTTTCTGTGCCAAGATCTTTGGTCCGGTGAAGGACTACGAGTGCCTGTGTGGCAAGTACAAGCGGATGAAGCATCGCGGCATCATCTGTGAGAAGTGTGGCGTTGAAGTGACCAAGGCGGCAGTGCGTCGTGAGCGTATGGCTCACATCGAACTGGCCAGCCCGGTCGCGCACATCTGGTTCCTGAAGTCGCTGCCGTCCCGTATCGGCATGCTGCTCGACATGACTCTGCGTGATATCGAGCGTGTGCTGTACTTCGAAAGCTTCGTGGTCATCGATCCGGGCATGACGACCCTCGAGAAGGGTCATCTGCTCAATGATGAGCAGTACTTCGAGGCGCTGGAAGAATTCGGCGATGACTTCGATGCCCGCATGGGTGCCGAGGCCATCAAGGCGCTGCTCGAGGACATCGAGCTGGAAGAAGAGGTCGAGCGCCTGCGCGAAGAGATTCCGCAGACCAACTCCGAGACCAAGATCAAGAAGCTGTCCAAGCGCCTCAAGCTGCTGGAAGCCTTCTACTATTCCGGCAACAAGCCGGGCTGGATGATCATGGAAGTGCTGCCAGTGCTGCCGCCGGACCTGCGTCCGCTGGTACCGCTGGACGGCGGCCGCTTCGCGACCTCGGATCTGAACGATCTGTATCGCCGCGTGATCAACCGCAACAACCGCCTCAAGCGTCTGCTCGACCTCAATGCGCCGGACATCATCGTGCGCAACGAGAAGCGCATGCTGCAGGAATCCGTGGATGCACTGCTCGACAACGGTCGTCGCGGTCGCGCCATCACCGGTTCCAACAAGCGTCCGCTGAAGTCACTGGCCGACATGATCAAGGGCAAGCAGGGTCGTTTCCGTCAGAACCTGCTGGGCAAGCGTGTCGACTACTCCGGTCGTTCCGTCATCACCGTCGGCCCGACCCTGCGTCTGCACCAGTGTGGTCTGCCGAAGAAGATGGCGCTTGAGCTGTTCAAGCCGTTCATCTACGCCAAGCTGCAGGCCTCCGGTCACGCCAGCACCATCAAGGCCGCCAAGAAGATGGTCGAGCGTGAAGCCCCGGAAGTCTGGGATTTCCTCGCCGACGTCATCCGCGAGCACCCGGTGCTGCTGAACCGTGCCCCGACTCTGCACCGTCTGGGTATCCAGGCGTTCGAGCCGCTGCTGATCGAAGGCAAGGCCATCCAGCTGCACCCGCTGGTCTGCGCGGCGTACAACGCCGACTTCGATGGTGACCAGATGGCCGTTCACGTACCGCTGACGCTGGAAGCCCAGCTGGAAGCGCGTGCGTTGATGATGTCGACCAACAACGTGCTGTCGCCGGCCAACGGCGAGCCGATCATCGTGCCGTCCCAGGACGTCGTGCTGGGTCTGTACTACATGACCCGCGAGAAGATCGGTGCCAAGGGTGAGGGCATGGCCTTCGCGAACCTGGGTGAAGTCGAGCGTGCCTTCGGCACGCACAGCGCTCACCTGCACGCGATGGTCAAGGTCCGTCTGACCGAGACGCTCAAGGATGAAGAATCCGGCGAGCTGTACGAGAAGACGTCCCTGCACGACACCACCATCGGTCGCGCACTGCTGTTCCGCATTCTGCCGAAGGGCATGCCGTTCGAGCTGATCAACCAGGTGATGAAGAAGAAAGCCATCTCCGGTCTGATCAACGAGGCGTACCGTCGTGTCGGTCTGAAGGACACCGTCATCTTCGCTGACCAGCTGATGTACACCGGCTTCCGTCTCGCGACCTGGTCCGGCGCCTCCATCGGCGTCAACGACTTCGTCATTCCGGACGCGAAGAAGGTCATCATCGACGCGGCCGAAGACGAAGTGAAAGAGATCGAAGACCAGTTCTCCTCCGGTCTCGTGACCGCGGGCGAGAAGTACAACAAGGTCATCGATATCTGGGCGCGTGCCAACGACCGTGTCGCCAAGGAGATGATGGCGGGTATCTCGAAAGAGACCGTCGTCAACTGGAAGGGCGAAGTGGTCAACGGCGAAGACGGCAAGCCGATGGAGCAGGAGTCGTTCAACAGCGTCTTCATCATGGCTGACTCCGGTGCTCGTGGTTCCGCGGCCCAGATTCGTCAGCTGGCCGGCATGCGTGGCCTGATGGCCAAGCCGGATGGCTCGATCATCGAGACGCCGATCACCGCCAACTTCCGTGAAGGTCTGAACGTACTCCAGTACTTCATCTCCACCCACGGTGCCCGTAAGGGTCTGGCGGATACGGCACTGAAGACCGCCAACTCCGGTTACCTGACGCGTCGTCTGGTCGATGTTGCCCAGGATCTGGTCATCACCGAAGCGGATTGTGGCACTCAGGAAGGTCTGATCCTGCACCCGGTCATCGAAGGCGGTGACATCATCGTCCCGCTGTCTCAGCGTGTGCTGGGTCGTGTCGTGGCACAGGATGTCGTCGATCCGGTCTCTGATGAGGTCCTGATCGCACGCGGCACCCTGCTGGATGAAGCCTGGTGTGCACAGCTCGATACCATGGGTGTCGATGAGATCATCGTGCGTACCACCATCGGCTGTGAAACCGTGCACGGTGTCTGCTCGGCCTGTTATGGCCGTGATCTGGCGCGTGGCCATCAGGTCAACGTCGGTGAAGCCATCGGTGTCATCGCGGCACAGTCCATCGGTGAGCCGGGTACCCAGCTGACCATGCGTACCTTCCACATCGGTGGTGCCGCCTCGCGTGCTTCTGCCGTGGATAGCGTCCAGGTCAAGCACGGCGGCCACGTGCGTCTGCACAACATCAAGTCGGTCGAGCGCGCGGATGGCAAGCTGATCGTCGTCTCGCGTTCCAGTGCGCTGGCTGTCGCTGACGATCACGGTCGTGAGCGTGAGTTCTACAAGCTGCCGTATGGTGCCGAGCTGTCCGTACGTGACGGTGACAAGGTCGAATCCGGTCAGTCCGTCGCCAAGTGGGATCCGCACACTCACCCGATCGTCGCCGAAGTGGCGGGTCAGGTGCAGTTCACGGACATGGAAGATGGTCAGACCATCAACCGTACCACCGACGAGATGACAGGCCTGTCCTCCATCGAAGTCATCGAGAGCGCCTCACGTCCGTCCGCGGCACGTGACAAGCGTCCGATGATCATGCTGGTGGATTCCAGTGGCAAGCACGTGACACTGCCGGGCTCCAACACGCCGGTCCAGTACCTGCTGCCGGGCAATGCCGTCGTGTCCGCCGAGAATGGCGCAGCCGTCGGTGTGGGTGACGTCATCGCACGTATCCCGATGGAAGCGTCCGGTAACAAGGACATCACCGGTGGTCTGCCGCGCGTTGCCGACCTGTTCGAAGCACGTCGTCCGAAGGAACCGGCCATCCTGGCCGAGATCTCCGGTACCGTGACCTTCGGCAAGGAAACCAAGGGCAAGCGTCGCCTGACCATCACGCCGGCCGAAGGTGACCCGTTCGAGCTGTTGATCCCGAAATGGCGCCAGATCAGCGTCTTCGAAGGGGAAACGGTCGAGAAGGGTGAGGTCATCTCCGATGGCCCGAGCAATCCGCACGATATCCTGCGTCTGCTCGGCGTCGCGGAAATGACCAAGTACATCACCACCGAAGTCCAGGAGGTCTATCGCCTCCAGGGTGTCGGCATCAACGACAAGCACATCGAAGTCATCGTGCGTCAGATGCTGCGCAAGGTGGAGATCACCGATTCCGGCGATTCCAGCTTCATCACCGGCGACCAGGTGGAATACGCCCGTGTCGTCGAAGAGAACATGCGTCTCGAGGCCGAAGGCAAGTTCCCGGCCAAGTTCGACCGCATCCTGCTCGGTATCACCAAGGCGAGCCTGGCGACAGAATCGTTCATCTCGGCGGCCTCCTTCCAGGAGACCACACGAGTTCTGACCGAAGCCTCTGTCACCGGCAAGCGCGATTATCTCCGTGGTCTGAAGGAGAACGTCGTGGTGGGTCGCCTGATCCCGGCGGGTACTGGCCTGGCTTATCACGATGAGCGTCGCCGCCGTCGTGATGGCCTGCCGCTCGCACCGGCCCCGTCGGCACAGGACGTCGAGCAGGAGCTGGGTGCCCAGCTGACCGCTCTCGACGCGGACGACGACGACCTCTGAGGTCTTGAGCCCCGCCGTCGCTGACGGCGGGGTTGACGCCCTTGTGGCCCAAGCCCTAGAATATGCAGCCTTTAACAGTAGGGCAGGTGCATCCTGTCCGATTGTTGGAAGGCAGTACAACCCATTGGAGCAAGCAAATGGCAACCGTAAACCAGCTCGTGCGCAAGCCGCGCAAGCGTCAGGCGTCCAAGAGTGACGTCCCTGCGCTGCAGGCATGCCCGCAGAAGCGTGGCGTGTGTACTCGCGTATACACCACTACCCCGAAGAAGCCGAACTCCGCACTCCGTAAGGTCTGCCGTGTTCGCCTGACCAACGGCTTCGAAGTCTCTTCCTACATCGGCGGTGAAGGTCACAACCTTCAGGAACACTCTGTTGTTCTGATCCGTGGCGGTCGTGTGAAGGATTTGCCGGGTGTCCGTTACCACACCGTTCGTGGTGCACTGGATACCTCTGGCGTGCAGAACCGTAAGCAGGGCCGTTCCAAGTACGGCGCCAAGCGTCCGAAGGCGTAATTCAAAGTTTAATATCGGTCTGATAAGAGTAAGGTCGGGTGTCGCGTCCATCGCGAGGCATCCCGGGTTTACCTGAAGGACCCTTCTACTGAGGGCTTATCATGCCTAGAAGACGTGTAGCAGCTAAGCGCGAAATCCTGCCGGATCCGAAGTTCGGAAGCGAGCGCCTGGCCAAGTTCATGAACCACCTGATGATCAGCGGCAAGAAGTCTGCAGCCGAGCGCATCGTTTACGGTGCCCTCGACCGTGTTGCCGAACGCTCCAATGATGAGCCGCTGGATCTCTTCGACAAGGCGTTGGAAGCCATCCAGCCGATGGTTGAGGTGAAGTCCCGTCGTGTCGGTGGTGCTACCTACCAGGTGCCGGTCGAAGTTCGTCCGTCCCGTCGCCAGGCACTGGCCATGCGTTGGCTGGTGGACGCTGCGCGCAAGCGCGGCGAAAAGACCATGGTGCAGCGCCTCTCTGGCGAGATCCTGGATGCCGCTGAAGGCAAGGGTTCTGCTGTGAAGAAGCGTGAAGACGTGCACCGCATGGCAGAAGCCAACAAGGCCTTCTCCCACTACCGCTTCTAAACAACGGGGATACTCACCGTGGCACGCAAGACTCCACTTAAGCGTTACCGCAACATCGGTATCTGTGCCCACGTCGACGCCGGTAAGACTACCACTACCGAGCGCGTCCTGTTCTACACCGGCCTGTCCCACAAGGTCGGCGAAGTCCACGATGGTGCTGCCACCATGGACTGGATGGAGCAGGAACAGGAACGTGGCATCACGATCACCTCTGCGGCGACCACCTGCTTCTGGCAGGGCATGAACAAGCAGTTCGACGAGCACCGTATCAACATCATCGATACTCCGGGGCACGTTGACTTCACTGTTGAAGTCGAGCGTTCACTGCGTGTTCTCGATGGCGCGGTCGTGGTGCTGTGTGGTTCTTCCGGTGTCCAGCCGCAGACAGAGACTGTCTGGCGTCAGGCCAACCGTTACGAAGTTCCGCGCATGATCTTCGTCAACAAGATGGACCGCGCTGGCGCGGACTTCTTCATGGTCGTCGAACAGGTGCGCAAGCGCCTGGGCGCGAACGCCGTGCCGATCCAGATCAACTGGGGCGCGGAAGACGAGTTCAAGGGCGTCATCGACCTGATCAAGATGAAGGCGATCGTCTGGGACGAAGACAATCACGGCATGAACTATGAGCTGATCGACATTCCGGCTGAGCTGCAAGACACAGCTGCCGAATGGCGTGAGCACATGCTCGAGTCTGCTGCTGAAGCGTCCGAAGAACTGATGGACAAGTACCTTGAAGAAGGCGACCTGACCGAGGAAGAAGTCAAGGCTGCGCTGCGTCAGCGTACCCTGGCCAACGAAATCTGCCTCGTGACCTGTGGTTCTGCCTTCAAGAACAAGGGTGTCCAGGCGGTTCTGGATGCGGTCATCGAATACATGCCGTCTCCGCTTGAAGTCAAGGCCATCGAAGGTGAGCTTGACGACAAGGACGGTACCATCGAGACCCGCGAAGCTGACGACAAGGCTCCGTTCGCGGCGCTGGCGTTCAAGATCGCGACCGACCCGTTCGTGGGTACCCTGACCTTCATCCGCGTCTACTCGGGCGTGCTGAAGTCTGGCGATGGCGTCTTCAACTCCGTCAAGAGCAAGAAGGAGCGTGTCGGTCGTATCGTCCAGATGCACTCCAACTCTCGTGAGGAGATCAAGGAAGTCTATGCTGGCGATATCGCCGCATGTATCGGTCTGAAAGACGTGACCACCGGGGATACCCTGTGTGATCCGGACAACAAGATCGTGCTTGAGCGCATGGAATTCCCTGAGCCGGTCATCTCCGTCGCCGTCGAGCCGAAGTCCAAGGCCGACCAGGAAAAGATGGGTGTCGCACTGGGCAAGCTGGCCCAGGAAGATCCGTCCTTCCGCGTCGAGACCGACGAAGAGTCTGGTCAGACCATCATCTCCGGTATGGGTGAGCTTCACCTGGACATCCTCGTTGACCGCATGCGTCGCGAGTTCAATGTCGAGGCGAACATCGGCAAGCCGCAGGTGGCTTACCGTGAGACCATCCGCACCAAGGTCGAGCAGGAAGGCAAGTTCGTTCGTCAGTCCGGTGGTCGTGGTCAGTTCGGTCACGTCTGGCTTCGCATTGAGCCTCTGACTGCAGAGGACAAGGGCGACGACGAAGAAATGACCTTCAAGTTCGAGTCCGAGATCGTCGGTGGTGCGGTTCCGAAGGAATACGTGCCGGCCGTCGAGAAGGGTGCCGCTGAGCAGCTCAAGAATGGTGTCATCGCCGGTTATCCGATGATCGACGTCAAGGTCACGCTGTTCGATGGTTCCTACCACGACGTCGACTCCAACGAGACCGCGTTCAAGGTTGCCTCTTCCATGGCGATCAAGGCCGGTGCCCCGAAAGCGGGTGCAGTGCTGCTTGAGCCGCTCATGAAAGTCGAAGTCGTCACGCCTGAAGATTTCATGGGTGACGTCATGGGCGACCTGAACCGTCGTCGTGGCCTCGTTCAGGGCATGGATGATTCTTCCACTGGCAAGATCATCAATGCACTGGTGCCGCTGGGTGAGATGTTCGGTTATGCGACCGACCTGCGCTCACAGACCCAGGGCCGCGCAAGCTACTCCATGGAGTTTGCGAAATACGACGAAGCGCCGAACAGCATCGTCGAAGCCGTCATCAACCAGAAGTAACCGATTAGCTAACGAAAGAGGTTATAGCAGTGGCTAAGGAAAAATTTGAGCGTTCGAAGCCGCACGTCAACGTCGGCACCATTGGTCACGTCGATCACGGCAAGACCACTCTGACTGCGGCACTGACTCGTGTCTCTGCAGAAGTTTTCGGTGGTGACGCGCGTGCGTTTGACTCCATCGATAACGCCCCGGAAGAGCGTGAGCGTGGTATCACCATCTCCACCGCTCACGTGGAATACCAGTCCGAAGTGCGTCACTACGCGCACGTCGACTGCCCGGGTCACGCTGACTACGTCAAGAACATGATCACCGGTGCTGCCCAGATGGACGGCGCTATCCTGGTCTGTTCCGCAGCTGACGGCCCCATGCCGCAGACTCGCGAGCACATCCTGCTGTCCCGTCAGGTCGGCGTTCCGTTCATCGTTGTCTTCCTGAACAAGGCTGACATGGTCGATGACGAAGAGCTGCTCGAGCTGGTCGAGATGGAAGTGCGCGAACTCCTGAGCGAGTACGACTTCCCGGGTGACGACACTCCGATCGTCATCGGTTCTGCTCTGATGGCTCTGGAAGGCAAGGACGACAACGGTATGGGTACTACCGCCGTTGCCAACCTGATCAAGGCCCTGGATGCGTACATCCCGGAGCCGGAGCGTGCTATCGACCAGCCGTTCCTGATGCCGATCGAAGACGTCTTCTCCATCTCTGGCCGTGGTACCGTCGTGACTGGCCGCATCGAGCGTGGTCTGGTCAAGACTGGCGAAGAGATCGAGATCATCGGCGTGCGTGACACCACCAAGACTACCGTTACCGGTGTCGAGATGTTCCGCAAGCTGTTGGACGAAGGTCGTGCTGGTGAGAACGTCGGCGCTCTGCTGCGTGGCACCAAGCGTGATGACGTCGAGCGTGGCCAGGTTCTGGCCAAGCCGGGCTCCATCAAGCCGCACACCAAGTTCGAAGCAGAAGTCTACGTTCTGTCCAAGGAAGAAGGCGGTCGTCACACTCCGTTCTTCAAGGGCTATCGTCCGCAGTTCTACTTCCGTACCACTGACATCACTGGTACCTGTGAGCTGCCGGAAGGCGTCGAGATGGTCATGCCGGGCGACAACGTCCAGATGGTCGTGTCTCTGATCGCTCCGATCGCCATGGAAGATGGTCTGCGCTTCGCTATCCGTGAAGGCGGTCGTACCGTCGGCGCTGGCGTCGTGGCCAAGATTGTCGAGTAAGGTTCTCCTTACCTGACACAGAAGGGGGCCCTGTTGGGCCCCCTTTTCTCGCATGTTTGACACCTGATGTCAGTCTGCCTATAATGCGCATCCTTTGAATGCGTGGGTGACGGCCTACGCCGTCGACATCCATTGGAGTTTTGGGCAATGCAAAACCAGAAGATTCGCATCCGGTTGAAAGCATTCGACCACCGTCTGATCGACCAGTCCTCTGCAGAGATCGTTGAAACTGCAAAGCGTACCGGTGCTCAGGTTCGTGGCCCGATCCCGCTGCCGACCCGTCGCGAGCGTTACACCATCCTGGTATCTCCGCACGTCAACAAGGACGCGCGTGACCAGTATGAGATTCGTACCCACAAGCGCGTTCTCGACATCGTCGAGCCGACAGAGAAGACTGTCGACGCGCTGATGAAGCTTGACCTGGCCGCCGGTGTGGACGTCCAGATCAAGGTTGACTGATACCTCACTAGTCACTGCGGCCCAGCGCTCTCAATGATGGAGCAGCAGCCGCCACGCCGGGATGGCGTCATACAATGTGCTAGTGGAATGCTCTGGAAAGGGCAGCCATAGCGGGTGACAGCCCCGTACACTAAAGGAGACTGAACATGTCTATCGGTTTAGTCGGTAAGAAGGCCGGGATGACCCGCGTCTTCACCGAAGCTGGCGCATCCGTGCCGGTTACCGTGATTGAAGTTGAGCCGAACCGCATCGTGACCATCAAGTCCGTCGAGACTGATGGCTACAATGCGATTCAGGTGACAACTGGTTCCCGCAAGGCCAAGCACCTCACCAAGGCAACTGCTGGTCAGTATGCCAAGGCAGGTGTTGAGGCTGGTCGTTCCCTGATGGAGTTCCGCCTGGAAGAAGGCGATGAAGCTCCTGCAGTGGGCGGCGAACTCACCGTATCCCTCTTTGAAGCTGGTCAGAAGATTGACGTGACTGGCACCTCCAAGGGTAAAGGTTTCCAGGGCGCAGTTAAGCGCTGGAACTTCCGCACCCAAGACGCTACCCACGGTAACTCACTGTCGCACCGCGCGCCGGGTTCCATCGGTAACTGTCAGACCCCGGGCCGCGTCTTCAAAGGTAAGAAGATGGCTGGCCAGATGGGCAACGTCCGTTCCACCGTCCAGAGCCTGGAAGTGGTCCGCGTCGACGCTGAGCGCAATCTTCTGTTGGTCAAGGGTGCCGTTCCAGGTGCTCCGGGCGGCGAAGTGATCGTGCGTTCCGCTGTGAAAGCTCGCTGAGGGGAATTAACCGATGAATCTTAATCTTGCAGGTGCAGGCGGCGCAGTAGACGTCTCCGATGCTACCTTTGGTAAGGACTTCAACGAGGCTCTGGTTCACCAGGTCGTCACCGCCTATCTGGCTGGTGCGCGTCAGGGTACCGTGGCTCAGAAGACCCGTTCTGACGTGTCCGGCGGTGGCAAGAAGCCGTGGCGTCAGAAAGGTACTGGCCGCGCTCGTGCCGGTACCATCCGTTCCCCGCTGTGGCGTTCTGGCGGTGTGACCTTTGCAGCGCGTCCGCAGGACCACTCGCACAAGGTCAACCGCAAGATGTATCGCGCTGCCATGCGTTCCATCCTGTCCGAGCTGGTCCGTCAGGATCGCCTGGTCGCGGTCGACGCAATCACTGTCGATGCTCCGAAGACCAAGCTGCTGATCGCCAAGCTCCAGGAACTGGGCCTTGAGAAAGCGCTGATCGTCACAGAAGAGCAGGACGTCAATCTGTACCTGGCTGCGCGCAACATCCCGTATGTTGACGTCGTCAATGTCGCTGGCGCTGACCCGGTCAGCCTCGTCGGTTACGACAAGGTGCTGATGACTGTCGCTGCCCTGCGCAAGTTCGAGGAGAACCTGGGATGAATCAGGAACGCGTATTCAAGGTCCTGCTTGGTCCTCACATGACCGAGAAGGCCGCGGTCGCTGCCGAGAACAACCAGTACGTGTTCAAGGTTGCCAGCGACGCGACAAAGCCCGAAATCAAGAAAGCCGTCGAAGAGCTGTTTGGCAAGAAAGTCGATCGTGTTCAGGTTCTGAACATGAAAGGCAAGACCAAGCGCACCGCTCGCGGTGTTGGTCGTCGCGCTGGTTATCGCAAGGCCTATGTAACTCTGGCCGCCGGCGAGACCATCGAAGACTTCTCTGGCGCCGAGTAAGGCAGGAGTACGGAACATGGCAATTGTTAAGACAAAACCTACCTCCGCCGGTCGCCGCCACCTGGTAAAAGTCGTCAATGACGAACTTTTCAAAGGTCGCGCGTACGCTCCGCTGCTTGAAAAGCAGTCAAAGTCCGGTGGTCGTAACAATAATGGTCGCATCACTACTCGCCACATCGGCGGTGGTCATCGTCACCATTACCGTCTGGTCGACTTCAAGCGCAACAAGGATGGCATTCCGGCCATCGTCGAGCGCCTGGAATACGATCCGAACCGTAGCGCGAACATCGCGCTGGTGAAGTACCTCGACGGCGAACGTCGCTACATCATTGCACCGAAAGGTGTCTCTGCTGGCGACCGTCTCGAGTCCGGTGTCAACGCACCGATCAAGAAAGGCAACGCTCTGCCGCTGCGCAATGTCCCGGTGGGTTCCACCGTTCACTGTGTAGAGCTGAAGCCGGGCAAGGGCGCTCAGATCGCTCGTAGTGCAGGTACCAGTGCCCAGGTCGTGGCACGTGACGGTAACTACACCACGCTGCGTCTGCGCTCTGGCGAGATGCGTAAGGTGCTGTCCGAATGCCGTGCAACACTCGGCGAAGTGGGCAACTCCGAGCACAGCCTCCGTCAACTGGGCAAGGCCGGTGCTAAGCGTTGGAGAGGCGTGCGCCCGACCGTTCGCGGTGTCGCGATGAACCCTGTCGATCACCCGCATGGTGGTGGTGAAGGTCGTACCTCTGGTGGCCGTCATCCGGTCAGCCCGTGGGGCGTCCCGACCAAGGGTCACAAGACTCGCAAGAACAAGCGCACCGATAAGCTTATCGTCCGTCGCCGCAAGGCCAAGTAACAGATATTGAGAGGTAACGGCTGTGCCACGTTCACTGAAGAAAGGTCCATTTATTGACCTTCATCTGCTGAAGAAGGTTGAGACAGCAGTGGAAAAGAACGACCGCAAACCGATCAAGACCTGGTCGCGTCGTTCCATGATCCTGCCGAACATGGTCGGGCTCACCATTGCCGTCCATAACGGTCGCCAGCATGTCCCGGTTCTCGTTTCTGAGGAAATGGTCGGTCACAAGCTCGGCGAGTTTGCTGCCACCCGCACATACCGCGGGCACGCTGCAGATAAAAAAGCCAAACGGTAAGCCAGAGAGGATTTAAGAGATGGAAGTAGCTGCTAAGCTGCGCGGCGCTCGTTTATCCGCCCAGAAGGCCCGTTTGGTGGCTGACCAGGTGCGCGGTAAGCCGGTCGCCGAGGCGCTGAATCTGCTCGCTTTCTCACCGAAGAAGGCCGCGAAGATTGTTCGCAAGGTTCTGCAGTCCGCGATCGCGAATGCGGAAGAAAACAACGGCATGGACATTGACGAGCTTCGCGTCTCGACTATCTGTGTCGACGAGGGCATGACGCTCAAGCGCATCCAGCCACGTGCCAAAGGCCGTGCGGATCGCATCTTGAAGCGCACTTGTCATATCACCGTCAAGGTAGCCGAGAAGTAGGAGACGACCAATGGGTCAGAAAGTTAATCCGACAGGTTTCCGACTGGGTATTGTCAAGGATCATACCTCTGTCTGGTACGCCGAAGGCGCTACCTATGCCGACAAACTGAACAACGATCTGCAGGTGCGTGGATTCCTGGAAGAGCGTCTGAAAAGCGCTTCCGTGAGCCGCATCAGCATCGAGCGTCCGGCAAACAACGCCCGTATTACCATTCACACTGCCCGTCCGGGTATCGTGATCGGTAAGAAAGGTGAAGATGTCGATCGCCTTCGTCGTGAAGTTTCCGAGATGATGGGCGTTCCCGTCCACATCAACATCGAGGAGATTCGCAAGCCGGAACTCGATGCCAAGCTGGTCGCTGCCAATGTGGCAGGTCAGCTCGAGCGTCGTGTCATGTTCCGTCGTGCGATGAAGCGTGCTGTGCAGAACGCAATGCGTCTGGGCGCCAAGGGCATCAAGATTCAGCTCTCCGGTCGTCTCGGCGGTGCCGAAATCGCCCGTACCGAATGGTACCGCGAAGGCCGCGTTCCGCTTCACACCCTGCGTGCTGACATTGATTACTCCACCTTCGAAGCTCACACCACCTACGGCATCATTGGTGTCAAGGTCTGGATCTTCAAAGGCGAGATCCTCGGTGGCATCGAAGAGGTGCGAGCCAAGGCGAAGCAGCCCGCGTCCGCACCCAAGAAGAAAGGCAAGTAAGGGGGTAATCGATGTTACAGCCCAAGCGTATGAAATTCCGCAAGATGCAGAAAGGTCGCAATCGTGGCCTGGCGCATCGCGGAAGCAAGGTAAGCTTTGGTGAGTTTGGCCTGAAAGCCACCGGCCGTGGTCGTATCACCGCTCGTCAGATCGAAGCTGGCCGTCGTGCCATCACTCGTCACGTCAAGCGTGGCGGTAAGATCTGGATCCGCGTCTTCCCAGACAAGCCGATTTCCAACAAGCCGTTGGAAGTTCGTATGGGTAAAGGTAAGGGTTCTGTCGAGTACTGGGTCGCACAGATCCAGCCCGGCAAGGTCCTTTACGAGATCGAAGGTGTATCCGAAGAGCTGGCCCGTGAAGCATTCAGTCTGGCCGCTATGAAGATGCCGATCTCCACCACCTTTGTTAAGCGGACGGTGATGTGATGAAAGCCCAAGAACTCCGTGAAAAGTCAGTCGAGGCGCTCCAGGAGCAGTTGTTCGAACTGCTGCGTGAGCAATTCAATCTGCGCATGCAGAAGGCTACCGGTCAGCTGAGCCAGGTTCACCTGCTCAAGCAGACTCGTCGCCAAATTGCTCAGGTTAAGACTGTGCTCAACCAGAAGTCAGGTGAGTAAAATGGCCGAAGAAACTAAAGCACGCACACTCACCGGCAAGGTGGTGAGTGACAAGATGGAAAAATCCATCGTTGTCATGGTCGAGCGCCGTGAGCGTCACCCGATCTATGGCAAGTACCTGAGACGCTCCACCAAGCTGCACGCCCATGATGAGGCGAATCAGGCTCGGATCGGTGACACCGTCTCTATCGCCGAGACTCGTCCGCTGTCCAAGAAGAAAGCCTGGACCCTGGTCGAGGTGGTTGAACAGGCCAAGGGTTGATCCCTAGGCCAGTTCCCACCAGGCAGTCAGATTAGGTTTGGAGAAAACCGATGATTCAGACTCAGACAATGCTGGATGTCGCCGACAACAGTGGCGCGCGCCGGGTGCAATGCATCAAGGTGCTGGGTGGTTCACACCGCCGTTACGCTCGTGTTGGAGACATCATCAAGGTCACCGTCAAAGAAGCTATCCCGCGTGGCAAGGTCAAGAAAGGCCAAGTCATGAAGGCAGTGGTCGTTCGTACCAAAGCCGGTGTCCGTCGTAATGACGGTTCCGTGATCCGCTTCGACGGTAATGCGGCCGTTCTGTTGAATAACACCAACGAACAGCCGATCGGTACCCGTATCTTCGGCCCGGTTACCCGTGAACTTCGCAGTGAGAAGTTCATGAAGATCATTTCCCTGGCGCCCGAAGTGCTGTAAGGAGCGGAAGCGGATATGCAAAAGATCAAACGTGACGATGAAGTCATCGTCATCGCCGGGAAGGACAAGGGCAAGCGCGGTACCATCAGCAAGGTGCTGAAAGGTGAGCGTCTGCTAGTGTCCGGTGTGAACATGATCAAGCGTCACACCAAGCCCAACCCGATGCTGGGCACCCAGGGGGGTATCGTCGAGCGCGAGGCTCCGATTCACGCGTCCAACGTGGCCATCTTCAACCAGGAGACCGGCAAGGCGGATCGTGTCGGTATCCAGGTTCAGGAAGACGGTACTAAGGTACGCATCTTTAAGTCGACTCAGAAGCTGATCGACGCCTAACGCGAGTCGGGTACAACATGGCGAACTTGAAAGAACGTTATCAGAACGAAGTGGCCGCCCAGCTTAAAGAGCAGTTCGGCTACGCCAACGTGATGCAGGTGCCGCGTATCACCAAGGTGACCCTGAACATGGGCATCGGTGAAGCCACCGCTGACAAGAAGCTGATCGACAACGCGTTTGCCGATCTCCAGATGCTGTCTGGTCAGAAGCCGATCATCACCAAGGCACGCAAGTCCATCGCTGGCTTCAAGGTCCGCGAAGGATGGCCGATCGGTGTCAAGGTGACCCTGCGCAGCGATCGTATGTGGGACTTCCTGGACCGTCTCGTGAACGTGGCTATCCCGCGCGTTCGTGACTTCCGCGGTCTGAACCCGAAGTCCTTCGATGGCCGTGGAAACTACTCCATGGGTGTGCGTGAGCAGATCATCTTCCCGGAGATCGAGTATGATAAGATCGACCGGATTCGTGGCCTGGACATCACCATCACCACTAGCGCCAACACCGATGATGAAGGTCGTGCGTTGCTGGGCGCGCTGAACTTCCCGTTCAAGAAATAAGGGTGGATCATGGCAAAGAAAAGCATGGTTGAGCGTGAGCTCAAGCGCACCAAGCTGGTCGCAAAGTACGCCGCCAAGCGCGACGCACTGAAGACCATCATCAATGACGTCAACGCTTCTGAAGAAGAGCGCTTCGACGCACAGCTGAAACTGCAGCAGCTGCCGCGTGATGCCAGCCCGGTCCGTCAGCGTAACCGCTGCCGTATCACTGGCCGTCCGCACGGCTACTACAACAAGTTCGGCCTGAGCCGCAACAAGCTGCGTGAAGCCGCTATGCGTGGTGACGTGCCTGGTCTGACCAAGTCCAGCTGGTAACACCACTGCAAGAATTCAGGAGCGCAACGTAAATGAGCATGCAAGACACTCTGGCGGATATGTTCACTCGTATCCGCAATGCGCAGATGGCCACCAAGGAGACGGTTACCATGCCGTCTTCCAAGCTCAAGGTTGAAGTGGCCCGCGTATTGAAGGAAGAGGGTTACATTTCCGAGTTTGCTGTCGCAGAAGGCGCGAAGCCGGAACTGACCGTGACCCTCAAGTACTTTGAAGGCAAGGCGGTTATCGAGAACATCAAGCGTGTTTCCAAGCCGTCCCTGCGCCAGTACAAAGGCAAGGGCGAGCTGCCGAAAGTCGCAGATGGCCTGGGTATTGCGATCGTTTCCACCTCCCGGGGCGTGATGACCGATCGTGCGGCCCGTCAAGCTGGTGTCGGCGGCGAAGTCCTCTGCACCGTATTCTAGGAGTTTGGAATGTCCCGCGTAGCCAAGTATCCGGTTAAATTGCCGAACGGCGTCGAGGCAAAACTCGATGGCGACAAGCTGACCGTGAAGGGCAGCAATGGCCAGCTGGAACTGACCGTCCACCAGGACGTGGTCATCAACCTGGAAGAAGGTCAGATGACCTTCGCCCCGGCTGAGACTGCCAAGAACTGGGCAATGGTTGGTACCACACGTGCTCTGGTCAACAACATGGTGTCTGGTGTTTCCGAAGGCTTCACCAAGTCTCTGGAAATCAATGGTGTGGGTTATCGTGCCCAGGCCAAAGGCCAGACAATCAACCTGACACTGGGCTTCTCACACCCGGTCGACTATGAACTGCCGGCAAGTGTTACGGCTGAAACGCCGAAGAACACTCAGATCGTCCTGAAATCTGCTGACAAGCAGGCTTTGGGTCAGGTCGCCGCAGAGATTCGCGCGTTCCGTCCGCCGGAGCCCTACAAGGGCAAAGGTATTCGGTACAGCGACGAAGTCGTCCGTCGTAAAGAAGCCAAGAAGAAGTAAGGCAGGGTTATGAACGCGAAGAAAGAATCTCGTCTCCGTCGTGCCCGCCGCGCTCGTGCGAAAATCCGCGAGCTGGGCGTGTTTCGCCTGTGCGTGAACCGCACCCCGCGTCACATCTACGCGCAGATCATCTCGCCGGATGGCGGCCAGGTCCTGGCCACCGCATCCACGCTCGACAAGAGCCTGCGCGAAGGTTCTACCGGTAACTCGGACTCCGCCGCCAAGGTGGGTGCTCTGATTGCCGAGCGCGCGAAGGAAGCGGGTATCAAGCAAGTGGCTTTCGATCGCTCCGGGTACAAGTACCACGGTCGCGTGAAGGCCCTGGCCGATGCCGCACGTGAAGGCGGCCTGGAATTCTAAAGGGTTTTACGATGGCGAATATCGAACAGAAGGGCGGTGACCTGCAAGAGAAGCTCGTGCAGATCAACCGCGTCGCCAAGGTAGTCAAGGGCGGCCGTATCTTCGGTTTCACCGCTCTGACTGTCGTTGGTGACGGCAATGGTCGTGTTGGCTTCGGTCGTGGCAAGGCGCGTGAAGTGCCGGTCGCGATCCAGAAGGCAATGGACCAAGCTCGTCGCAACATGATCAAGGTTGACCTGAAGGGCCACACCCTGCAGTACCCGGTGAAGGCTCGTCACGGCGCATCCAAGATCTACATGCAGCCAGCATCCGAAGGTACCGGCATCATTGCCGGCGGTGCGATGCGTTCCGTGCTCGAACTGGCAGGCGTCCATGACGTCCTGGCCAAGTGCTACGGTTCCACCAATCCGGTCAACGTGGTGCGCGCGACCATCAACGGTCTCGCTGCCATGAAATCTCCGGAAGACATCGCCGCCAAGCGTGGCCTGTCTGTCGACAAGATTGCGGGGTAAGGCACCATGGCAGCTAAGATCACGGTAACCCAGATCCGCAGCACCATCGGCGTCCTCGAAAAGCACAAGGCCACCATGAAAGGCCTTGGGCTGCGTCGCATCGGTCACACTGTCGAGCTGGAAGACACCCCCGCGGTACGCGGCATGATCAACAAGGTTCATTACCTTGTCCGTGTTGAGGGAGAGTAATCCATGAAATTGAATACCCTGAGTCCGGCCCCGGGCTCCAAGCACGCTGCAAAGCGTGTCGGTCGTGGTATCGGCTCCGGTCTTGGTAAGACCGGCGGTCGTGGCCACAAGGGCCAGAAGTCCCGTTCCGGTGGCAGCGTCAAGCCGGGCTTCGAAGGCGGTCAGATGCCTATGCAGCGTCGCCTGCCGAAGTTTGGTTTCACTTCCGCGAAATCTCTGGTTTCCGAAGAAGTGCGCCTGAGCGAGCTGGCACTGGTAGACGGTGATATCGTCGACCTCGAAACGCTGAAGAAGGCCAACGTGCTTCGTGATTCCACGAAGTTCGCGAAGGTCATGCTCTCCGGCGAACTGGACAAGGCAGTCACGGTCCGCGGCATCAAGGTCACCAAGGGTGCCCGTGCTGCGATCGAAGCTGCCGGTGGCAAGGTAGAGGACTAAATGGCTAAGTCAGGAAACGTACCGGCGATGCAGGGAAGTGGGTTGAGCGAACTCTGGGCGCGTTTGCGCTTCGTGTTCATCGCCATCGTGGTGTACCGAATCGGTGCACACATCCCCGTTCCCGGTATCAATCCTGACCAGCTTGCTGCCTTGTTCAGGGAAAACCAGGGCACCATCCTGAGCATGTTCAACATGTTCTCCGGTGGTGCACTGGAGCGAATGAGTATCTTCGCGTTGGGCATCATGCCCTACATATCCGCGTCGATCATCATGCAGCTCCTGACGGTGGTCTCGCCTCAGCTAGAGCAGTTGAAGAAGGAAGGTGAGGCCGGTCGTCGCAAGATCAGCCAGTACACGCGCTACGGCACGGTCGTACTGGCCCTGGTCCAATCGATCGGCATGGCAGTCGGACTGGTCGGAAACGGTGTCGCCTATTCCGCTGACTTCAGCTTCTACTTCACCGCCGTGAGTACGTTCGTGGCTGGTGCAGTGTTCCTGATGTGGCTGGGAGAGCAGATCACCGAGAAGGGTATCGGCAACGGGATCTCACTGATCATCTTTGCTGGTATTGTCGCCGGGCTGCCGAGTGCCATCGGCCAGTCTTTCGAACTGGCGCGCAATGATGGTGCCTGGAATGTGCTTCCGCTGCTGGCGCTGACGCTGCTCGCAGTCGTTACCGTTGCCTTTGTGGTGTTCATCGAACGCGGTCAACGCCGCATCACGGTGAACTATCCGCGCCGTCAGGTGGGCAACAAGATGTATGCCGGTCAGAGCAGCTACTTGCCGATGAAGGTCAACATGGCCGGGGTCATCCCGCCGATCTTCGCGTCAAGCATCCTGCTGTTCCCTGCATCGATGGGCCAATGGTTTGGCCAGAGTGAAAGCATGCAATGGTTGCAGACGGCTTCTCAGGCTCTCGGGCCGGGCCAGCCACTGTACATCTTGCTTTTCGCTGCCGCTGTAGTATTCTTCTGCTTCTTCTACACGGCGCTGGTCTTCAATCCCAAGGATGTTGCTGACAACCTCAAGAAGTCAGGAGCTTTCCTGCCGGGGATTCGCCCAGGCGAACAGACGGCCCGTTACATCGATAAGGTGATGACTCGCCTGACGCTGTTCGGCGCCCTCTACATCACCCTCGTCTCCCTGATGCCGCAATTCCTCGTTGTCGCCTGGCAGGTTCCGTTCTATTTCGGCGGTACCTCTCTGCTCATCGTGGTTGTGGTGGTCATGGACTTCATGGCCCAGGTGCAGTCGTATCTGATGTCAAATCAGTATGCGTCGGTGATGAAGAAGGCCAACCTCAAAGGCTATGGCAGCGGTGGCATGATGCGCTGATTGCGCAGCCCCTGTTAGCAAACTGGAGAGAACGATGAAAGTTCGAGCTTCCGTCAAGAAAATTTGCCGTAACTGCAAGATCATTCGGCGTCGTGGCGCAGTGCGGGTCATCTGCACTGAGCCGCGCCACAAGCAGCGTCAGGGTTAATCCCTCGACCCCGCTTAGCTGAATACAAGCTCGGGTGCTGGCATACCCCCTTGTTCCCAACGGGATCAAGGGGTATGCTATTGCGCCCTTTGTGGATGTAAAATCCGCCGCTAACCTTTCGGAGAAAACTGATGGCCCGTATTGCTGGCGTCAATATCCCGGACAACAAGCACGCGGCGATCTCGCTGACTTATATCTTCGGGATTGGCCGTACGCGTGCACAGCAGATCTGCGCCGCTCTCGGTTTAGAACCGAGCGTCAAGATCGCTGATCTGTCTGTTGAACAACTGGACCTGGTTCGTGCCGAGGTGGGTAAGTACACCGTCGAAGGCGACCTGCGTCGTGAGATCACGCTGAACATCAAGCGTCTCATGGACCTCGGTTGCTATCGTGGCCTGCGCCATCGTCGTGGTCTTCCGTTGCGCGGTCAGCGCACCAAGACCAACGCACGTACACGCAAAGGTCCGCGTAAACCGATTCGCAAGTAAACGAACTGGCGTTTAGACAGGAAACATCTAATGGCTAACCCGAGTAAGCGCAAGAAGGTTAAAAAGCAGGTAGTGGATGCCATCGCGCATATCCATGCCTCTTTTAACAACACTATCGTGACGATCACAGACCGCCAGGGCAATGCTCTCTCCTGGGCAACTGCCGGTGGTTCGGGTTTTCGTGGTTCTCGCAAGAGCACCCCGTTCGCTGCGCAAGTCGCAAGTGAACGTGCAGCGACCGCTGCAGCCGAATATGGTGTGAAGAACGTCGACGTGCTGGTCAAGGGCCCGGGTCCGGGTCGTGAGTCCGCCGTGCGTGCTCTCAATGCCGCAGGCTTCCGCGTGCAAAGCATCACCGACGTGACCCCCATCCCGCATAATGGGTGCCGTCCGCCGAAGAAACGCCGCGTTTAAGGAGACAGACTCATGGCTCGTTATATTGGACCGAAGTGCAAACTGTCTCGTCGTGAAGGCACCGACCTCTTCCTGAAGAGTGGCGTGACTCCGTTCGAGAAGAAGTGCAAATCCGAACAACCCCCGGGTGTTCATGGCCAGCGCCGTCAACGTCTTTCAGACTACGGCCTGCAGTTGCGTGAAAAGCAGAAGGTTCGTCGCATGTACGGCGTTCTGGAAAAGCAATTCCGCAATTACTACAAAGAAGCCGCTCGCGTGAAAGGCGCGACTGGTGAGGTTCTGCTCCAGCTCCTCGAGGCTCGCCTCGACAACGTCGTCTACCGCATGGGCTTCGGCTCCACGCGTTCCGAGGCACGTCAGCTGGTCAGCCACAAGGCGATCGCCGTGAACGGCCGTACCGTCAACGTCGCTTCCTTCAATGTGAAGGCCGGTGATGTGGTTACCGTTCGTGAGAAGGCCAAGAACCAGGCTCGCATCCAGCAGTCTCTGGCACTCGCTGCCAACCGCGGTGATGTCTCCTGGGTCGACGTCGACTCCAAGAAGATGGAAGGCACTTTCAAGGCTGTCCCCGAGCGTGGCGACCTGTCTGCCGATATCAACGAAAACCTGATCGTCGAGCTGTACTCCAAGTAATGTGATGCCGGGCTGATTCGTCGGCCCGGCTGGAGTACCCAGATTATCCGTTTGGCAGCCTTAAAGGTGTTCTTATGCAGCGCTCAGTGACAGAGTTTCTCCGTCCTCGCGATATCAAGGTCGAGGAAGTCAGCGCCCATCATGCGCGGATCGTCCTCGAGCCCTTCGAGCGTGGTTTCGGCCACACCCTGGGGAATGCTCTGCGTCGCATCCTGCTGTCTTCCATGCCCGGCTGTGCCGTCGTGGAAGCTGAGATCGAAGGCGTTCTGCACGAGTACAGCGCCATTGAAGGGGTACAGGAGGATGTCATCGAAATCCTGCTGAACCTCAAGGACGTGGCCATCAAGATGCATGGTCGCGACGAAGCTGTGCTGGCGCTGAACAAGAAGGGCCCGGGCATCGTGACTGCTGGCGACATCGCCGGTGACCATGATCTCGAAATCGTGAATCCGGATCACGTCATCGCTCACCTGAATGATGGTGGCGAGCTGAAGATGCAACTCAAGATCGCTCGTGGCCGCGGCTACGAACCGGCTGACGCGCGTCTCTCTGCAGATGACGAATCACGTGCCATTGGCCGTCTCCAGCTGGATGCGACCTTCACGCCGGTTCGCCGGGTCTCCTATGCTGTCGAGGCGGCGCGTGTTGAACAGCGCACCAACCTTGACAAGCTGGTGATTGACCTGGAAACCGACGGCACGCTGGATCCGGAAGAAGCGATCCGCCGCTCCGCAACCATCTTGCAGGAGCAGCTGGCCGCCTTCGTTGATCTGGAAGCAGACAAGGAACAGGAAGTCGAAGAAGAGGAAGATCAAATCGATCCGATCCTTCTCCGTCCCGTAGACGATCTTGAGCTGACCGTTCGCAGTGCGAACTGTCTCAAGGCCGAGAATATCTATTACATCGGTGATCTCATTCAGCGCACCGAAGTTGAGCTGCTGAAGACCCCGAATCTCGGCAAGAAGTCCTTGAATGAAATCAAGGACGTGCTGTCCGCGCGTGGTCTGTCCCTCGGCATGCGGTTGGAAAACTGGCCGCCCGCAAGCCTGAAGGACGACAAGGCTTCCGCTTAAGGAAGCCCGGTCGGCTCAAGCCCCAGACTGGTAAGGAATCACAACCATGCGTCATCGTAAGAGTGGTCGTCACCTGAACCGTACCAGCTCTCACCGTGAAGCCATGTTCAAGAACATGTGCATCTCTCTGGTAGAGCACGAAGTCATCAAGACTACCCTGCCGAAAGCCAAGGAACTGCGTCGTCATATCGAGCCGCTGATCACCCTGGCCAAGCAGGATTCCGTTGCGAACCGTCGTTTGGCGTTCTCTCGTACCGGTTCCAAGGAAGCGGTCGGCAAGCTCTTCAATGAGCTCGGCCCGCGCTACACCACCCGTCCGGGCGGTTACCTGCGCATCCTGAAGTGTGGCTATCGTGCCGGTGACAATGCCCCGATGGCATTCGTCGAGCTGGTCGATCGTCCGGCTGCCTCCGAGGCAGCGGGCGAAGAGTAAGCTTCGGCTTGCTTCGTCCACAAGAAAAGGCCAACCCTTCGGGGTTGGCCTTTTTTTATGCCTGATAGACAGGCCTGTCGGTTGGGCAGCTCATGCGGCCAGGCGTCATGGGCAAGCCCTGATTCGTCACGTTCCGCAAGGAAACGGTACGAAGGAGTCAGGGGTGTCGCTGGGGCACCTGACGAAGGTCAGTTGCTGGTTTCTGCCTTCTTCTTGCTGCCGGGCTTCCCGCCATTGGACGGCTTGCTGTCCGCTGACGTGTCTTGAGCGCCTGTCTTGGCGTTGGAGGCTCTTTGGCGCTTCAGCAGCGGTGCCAGGAAGCGACCGGTATGCGAGACCTCCTGCGTTGCCAGTTGCTCCGGTGTCCCCTCGGCGATGATCTGGCCCCCGCCTGAGCCGCCTTCCGGCCCCAGATCGATCAACCAGTCAGCGGTCTTGATCACATCCAGGTTGTGCTCGATGACGACGACGGTGTTGCCGTGATCGCGCAGGCGGTGCAGGACCACCAGCAGTTGTCGGATATCCTCGAAGTGCAGGCCGGTGGTCGGTTCATCGAGGATGTAGAGCGTCTTGCCAGTATCGCGCTTGGCCAGCTCGCGCGCCAGCTTGACGCGTTGGGCTTCCCCGCCGGAGAGCGTGGTCGCGCTCTGGCCGAGGCGGACATAGGACAGGCCGACATCCATCAGTGTCTGCAGTCGACGCGCGATGGCGGGTACTGGCGAGAAGAACTCCAGTGCCTCCTCGATGGTCATCTCCAGCACTTCATGGATGTTCTTGCCCTTGTACTGGACTTCGAGCGTCTCACGGTTGTAGCGCTTGCCCTTGCAGACATCGCAGGGCACGTACATGTCAGGCAGGAAGTGCATCTCGACCTTGATCAGGCCGTCGCCCTGACAGGCTTCGCAGCGCCCACCCTTGACGTTGAAGCTGAAGCGGCCCGGCTTGTAGCCGCGCGCGCGCGCTTCCTGGGTCCCGGAGAACAGCTCGCGGATCGGCGTGAAGATCCCGGTATAGGTGGCGGGGTTGGAGCGAGGTGTACGCCCGATGGGACTTTGATCGATGTCCACCATCTTGTCGAACAGATCCAGCCCCTCGATCTTGCCGTAGGGCGCCGGGGTCAGCGTGGTCGCACGATTGAGCTCACGGGCGGCCAGCGGCATCAGCGTGGCGTTGATCAGTGTCGACTTGCCTGAGCCGGAGACGCCGGTGATGCAGGTCAGCAGGCCTGTCGGCAGCGTTAGCGTCACATTCTGCAGGTTGTTGCCGGTGGCACCTGTCAGGCGCAGCACCTTTTCGGGATTGGCGGGCAGGCGATAGGGCGGCACGGCGATCTCACGCTCGCCACTCAGGTACTGTCCGGTCAATGAGCCGGGCGTCGCCTCGATCTGCGCCGGGGTGCCCTGGGCGACGATCTCGCCGCCGTGCACGCCGGCGCCGGGGCCGATATCGAGCACGTGGTCCGCGGCGCGGATGGCATCTTCATCATGCTCGACCACGATCACGGTGTTGCCCAGATCACGCAGGTGAATCAGTGTCTTGAGCAGGCGGTCATTGTCACGCTGATGCAGGCCGATGGAGGGCTCATCGAGGATGTACATCACGCCGACCAAGCCGGCGCCGATCTGGCTGGCAAGACGGATGCGCTGTGCCTCACCCCCGGAAAGGGTGTCGGCGCTGCGCTCCAGCGTCAGATAGTCGAGGCCGACATTGACGAGGAACTCGAGGCGCGCCTGGATCTCGTTGACGATCTTGGCAGCGATCTCGCCCTTGCGCCCGGGCAGGCTCAGCTTGCCGAACTCTTCCCACGCTTCGCCGATCGGCTGGCGCACGACCTCGGCGAGGGTGCGATTGTCGACGTAGACATTGCGTGCCTCGCGGCGCAGACGCGAGCCATCGCAGCTCGGGCAGGGTTGAACGGCCAGATAGCGGGCGAGATCCTCGCGCACCATGTTGGATTCGGTCTCACGGTAGCGCCGCTCCATGTTGGGCAGTACGCCCTCGAAGGGATGTTCGCGCGTCACCTTGCGGCCGCGGTCATTGACGTAGCTGAACGCGATATCCTCACGTCCGCTGCCATTGAGCACGGCATCACGCGCTTCATCACTGAGTGATTCCCAGGCGGCTTCCAGAGCGAAACCATAGTGCTCGGCGACGGCCTGCAGCTGGCTGAAGTAATAGACGCTGCGACGGTCCCAGCCCTTGATGACGCCTTCGGCCAGCGACAGCTCCGGATGGCTGATCAGCTTCTCCGGGTCGAAGTATTGCTTCACGCCGAGACCGTCACAGGTCGGGCAGGCGCCAGCCGGGTTGTTGAAGGAGAACAGGCGTGGTTCCAGCTCGGCCAGGGCATAGCCACACACCGGGCAGGCGAAGCGCGAGGAGAACACCAGGTCTTCCTGTTCGCCGTCCATGAAGTGCAGCCGTGCGCTGCCATCGGCCAGGTTCAGTGCGGTCTCGAAGGACTCGGCCAGACGCTGCTTGAGGTCCTCGCGCACCTTGAAGCGATCGACGACGACGTCGATATCATGCTTCTTGTTCTTCTCCAGCGGCTTGAGGTCATCCAGCTCGACGATGAGGCCATCGATACGCGCGCGGACGAAGCCCTGGGCGCGCAGCTCGGAAAGCAGTTGCAGGTGCTCGCCCTTGCGCCCGCTGACTACCGGTGCCAGTAGCATCAGCTTGCTGCCCTCGGGCAGGGCCAGCGCCTGATCGACCATCTGCGAGATGGTCTGGGCTTCCAGATCGATGTCGTGGTCCGGGCAACGCGGCGTACCGGCGCGAGCGTACAGAAGGCGCAGGTAGTCGTAGATCTCGGTAATGGTACCGACGGTGGAGCGGGGGTTGTGCGATGTCGATTTCTGTTCGATGGAAATCGCCGGTGACAGACCCTCGATGTGGTCGATGTCCGGTTTTTCCATCATCGACAGAAACTGGCGAGCATAGGTGGACAGTGATTCGACGTAGCGCCGCTGTCCCTCGGCATAGAGTGTGTCAAAGGCAAGTGACGACTTGCCGGAACCGGAGAGCCCGGTCACCACGATCAGCTTGTCACGCGGCAGTTCGACATCGATGTTCTTGAGGTTGTGGGTGCGCGCACCCCTGACCTGAATCCTGTCCATTGCCACCTCGGGCTGCGTCGATAAAAGCAACGATTATAAGGCGCGGGCGAAACGCCCGGCAAAGGCTGCATGCTTTCAAAGCCGACAGGCGAGCCTTAGAATGTGCAGTCCATCGGTGATCAGCACCCATGGAGTCTACTCTCTGGCGACCCGCGTGGTCGGCCTCCCTTTCTTGACTGTCCTGCTCCGGAGCCCGCCGCCATCCATGAAGACCTCTCGACTGCTAGCGCCGGAACGTCGCGCCATCGTCGGCCTTGCCAGCCTGTATGCCACCCGCATGCTCGGGCTGTTCATGGTGTTGCCGGTGCTGGCGCTCTACACCCGTGATCTGGCTGGCGCGACGCCGACGCTGGTCGGCGTCGCGTTGGGCGGGTATGGCCTGACCCAGGCACTGTTGCAGATCCCCTTCGGCTGGTTGTCCGATCGCCTCGGGCGCAAGGCCGTGATCGGCTTCGGACTCGGGCTGTTCATCCTTGGCTCGTTGGTCGCGGCAAATGCCGACAGCATCGAGATGATTATCCTTGGTCGTTGCCTGCAGGGCAGCGGTGCCGTGGCAGGTGCGATCATGGCGCTGCTGGCCGATCAGACGCGAGAGGAGGTGCGCACGATGGCGATGGCCTCCATCGGCATGTCGATCGGCGTCGCCTTCGCGCTGGCGATGGTCGCGGGACCCCTGACCGCGGATGCATTCGGACTTTCGGGCGTCTTCTGGCTGACGGCCATCATGGCCGTGGCGAGCGTGTTCGTACTCTGGAAACTGGTGCCTGCCGCACCCAGGCGTCAGCATCAAGATGTGGGGCTTGATCGTCGCCAGCTCAAGGGCATTCTTGCGAATTCCGCATTGTTGCGCATGGATGTGTCGATCTTTGCGCTGCACATGATCCTCACGGCCTGTTTCGTGGCCATTCCGCAGCAGCTGGTCAACTTCGGCATCGCGCCCGCCCATCATGGCTGGGTCTATCTGCCCTTGATGGGCCTGGCGTTTGTCGCCATGCTTCCGCTGGTCATCGTGGCCGAGAAGTACCGCCGCATGAAGCCGGTCTTCCTGGGCGCCGTGGCGACCATCGCGACAAGCCTGTTGCTGCTGGGGGTGGATGGCATCGAGCACGCAGGTCTCGTGCCCTTCCTTGGCCTGCTGTGGCTGTTCTTCGTGGCCTTCAATCTGCTGGAAGCCACCTTGCCGTCGATGATCTCCAAGCTGGCGCCGGCCGGTGCCAAGGGCACCGCGATGGGGGTGTATTCGACCAGCCAGTTCCTCGGTGCCTTCGTGGGGGGTGTCGGCGGCGGCTGGCTGACGGGCCATTTCGGGCTGAGTGGCGTCTTCTTCGGCATGGGGTTGCTGGCGCTGCTGTGGCTGGCTGTGGTCTGGAACATGCAGCCGCCGCGACATCTTGGCAGTGAAGTGGTCGGCCTGTCGCCAGAAGCCGCGAGGCTTCCGGCCGTCGAGTTGCAGACGCGCCTGCTGGCCATTGCCGGCGTGGAAGAAGCTCTGGTCGTGCGTGAGGAACAGGTCGCCTATCTGAAGGTCACACGCGATACACTGGATGACAAGGCGCTGGCGACTTTCACTCGTCAGCGTGATGGCGAAACTCCGGCAGGTGCCGAGGCACCTGCCAGCTGAACCCTGACACTGGCAGATCACTGTCAGTGCACTCGATACCTTCGCCGGTGCCTGATGTGCACCGGTCTATTTTCAGGAGTAATCTTCATGGCTCGCGGCGTAAACAAGGTCATTCTGATTGGTAATCTCGGTCAGGATCCGGAAGTCCGTTTCACTCCGTCCGGTAGTGCGGTGTGCAACCTCAACCTCGCCACCACGGATACCTGGAATGACCGTCAGAGCGGTCAGCGTCAGGAACGTACCGAATGGCACCGTGTGGTGATGTTCAACAAGCTGGCGGAAATCGCTCAGCAATACGTCAAGAAAGGCTCTCGCCTCTATATCGAAGGTCGTCTGCAGACGCGCAAGTGGCAGGATCAGAACGGCAACGACCGCTACAGCACCGAAATCGTCGCCAATGACATGCAGATGCTGGATACCCGTGGTGAAGGCGGCGGCGGTGGCGGCTTCAGTGGCGGCGGTCGTCCCCAGCAGGCACCTCAGCAAGGTGGTCAGTATGGTGGTCAGCAGCAGGCCGCGGCAGCTCCGCAGCAGGGTGGCCAGTTCGGCGGCCAGCCGCCGGCACCGCAGCAGGGTGGCAACTTCGGTGGTCAGCCGCCGGCCCCGCACACTCCGCCTCCGGCTCAGCAGCCCGCTCACCAGCCTCCTCAGCAGAACTCGCAGAACAACAATTTCGGCGCGCCGCCGGCTGGCAGCTTTGACGATTTCGATGATGAGATTCCGTTCTGATCATCAGCTCCATGGTCATCCATATTGCCTCGAACCCCCGCTCTGCGGGGGTTTTTCGTTTCTGGAGGCAAAGGAAACCTCTCGAGGTATCGAGGGTACTGCGTGAGAGGGCGGGGAGGTTTTCAGGCATTCCCCTCCATCTGCCAGGATATCGGCCGATACATCCAAAGTCGCTCTGCGAGCGTAAGGGGGTATGCCCCGAGTCCGATGATCGGGCCATTACGCTGTCGTCTCGCTTGAGGACACTGAGCGTGGAGGAAAAAATCAGGCAGTTCCGTACCTTGCAGGTAAACTATCGTTTCAAGTGTATGTCCACTTTCAGCTCGTTCCCCTTGGCAGGCCCCCGATGATTGAGGTCATTCATGCATGGTAGCTATTCCCCCTCACTGGTATTGCTTTCCATTCTGGTCGCGGTACTGGCATCTCATGCTGCCTTGCAGCTGATTCGGCAGGTCGCGCTGTCGGTGTCGCGTGCCAGTCGCCTGGGGTGGCTGCTGGGTGGGGCTCTGGCGATGGGCCTGGGCATCTGGTCAATGCATTTCATCGGCATGCTGGCCTATGACATCGGTACGTCGGTCACCTATGAGTGGGGCTTGACGCTACTCTCGATGATGGTGGCCGTGCTCTCTTCCGGACTGGCGCTGTGGGCCAACACGCTGTCGCGCTTGACGCTGCCATGGCTGTTTGGCAGCGGAGCGGTGATGGGGGGCGGGATCGCTTCGATGCACTATCTCGGCATGGCGGCGATGCAGATGCCGATGGCGTATCGCTACGATGCCCCGTTGTTGGGACTGTCGATTCTGGTGGCCGTCATCGCCTCGACGGCTGCGCTGTGGCTTGGAGGGCTCTTTCTGCATCAGCGCCGGCCGCGTCGCAGTTATCAGGCCCTTGCTGCGTTGCTGATGGGGGGAGCGATCGCAGGGATGCACTATCTGGGCATGGCGGCGATGGAAGTGGTGCCTGACTCGGTGATGCCGGCTCCCCCGCTTCGTTCGGGGGGAGGGCAGCATGTCTGGCTGGCAGTGATACTCGGGGTTGCCTCACTGGCCGTGCTGGGACTGACGTTGCTGGCGCTGAAGGCAGAAAGTCGTGTGCGGCGCAGTCGACACTATCGGGCGCGGTTGAGCGGTCTGCTGGAGTACCGCACCCGGGAATTGCGTCACGAACGGGATCAGGTGACCGTGATGCTGGATTCCATCGATGAAGGGGTGATCAGCCTTGATCGGGAGGGAATGATCCGCCACATCAATCCCATCGCGGCAGAATTGTGTGGCTGGGATCCCGCGCTGGCCCGGGGCCGCCCCTGGGCGCGCATTCTGCAATTGCGCCATGAGGGCTCCCTCCACATGATGGATACCCACCTGGATGTCGTGCTCAGCCGCGGGGAGGTCGTGCACATGGCGAACCAGACCCTGCTGGTCGCCAGGGATGGCAGTGAGTGTGCGATAGAGCTCAAGGCGTCTCCGGTACGCGCTCGCAATGATGAGGTGGAAGGCGCCGTGCTGGTCTTCCGTGACATCAGTTATCGCCAGGCGATGATTCGTCGGCTCGATTTCCAGGCCCATCATGACAGCCTGACGGGGCTGCAGAACCGCAGTGCCTTCGATGATGCTCTGGGGGCCTCGCTGGAAGACGGCGATCTGCATCAATTGCTGTATCTGGATCTCGACTTCTTCAAGGTCATCAACGACACCTGCGGTCATGCAGCGGGGGATACCGTGCTGCGCGAGATTGCGCATCTGATGCGCGAGCAGATCCGGGATTCTGATGTGCTCGCCCGTCTGGGAGGCGATGAATTCGCGGTCATCCTCTATCGATGCAATCGTGAACAGGCACTGGAGCGCGCCTCGAGACTCTGCTCGACCATCGCGGATTATCGTTATCTCGAGGATGGGCGTCAGTTCCAGCTGGGTGTCAGCATCGGCCTGGCGTCCATCACGGGGAGTGCACCGGCCACGGAAGTGCTGCGTCAGGCCGACGCGGCCTGTTACATGGCCAAGCAGAATGGTCGCAACCAGGTGCATGCCTATCACGAGGAAGATGCCGGGCTCGAGCGTGCCCAGCGCGAGCTCCAATGGTTGCCTCTGTTGCAGGAAGCGCTGGAGAAACGCTTCTTCACGCTCTATATCCAGCCGATTGAATCGTTGTGCCGCCCGTCCAGTGGGCCTTACTACGAAGTATTGCTGCGCTACGTCAATGCCGAGGGCGAGCATATGACCCCGGCCCACTTCATGGGCACTGCCGAGCGCTTCGGGCTGATGCCTGCCATTGATGTCTGGGTCGTCACTGAAGCGCTGCAGGTACTGAAATCCAATGACGGGCGCATTGAAGAAGACGCCATCCTGGCCATCAATCTCTCGGGGCAAAGCCTGAGTGACATGCCATTGCGCGATCAGCTGATCACCATGATCGAGGAGAGTGGTGTGGCGCCTGAGCGATTGTGCTTCGAGATCACCGAGACGGCCGCCATCAGCAATCTGGCGCAAGCACGCGAATTCATTCGTGGCATTCGTCGCCTTGGCTGCAGCTTCTCGCTGGACGATTTCGGCAGCGGAATGTCCTCTTTCGCCTATCTCAAGGAGTTGCCCGTCAATCAGCTCAAGATCGATGGCGCCTTCGTGCGCAATCTGACCCGTGACAGCCTGGACGCTGCCATCGTCTCGGCCATCTGCCGCATCTGTGCCCAGATGGGCATCGTCACCATCGCCGAATACGTGGAGCGACGTGACTTGCTGCCGGCACTTGAGCAGATCGGTGTCGATCTCGTTCAGGGCTATGGTATCGGTCGCCCCCAGCCGCTGGGAGGGGTGTTGCTCACTTCTGGTCCCCGGCGCGACAACGGGCCTGCAGCCAGCCTGCAAGGTTGATAGAATGTCGCCTTTGCATCGGCACGCTTCGTGCCGATGCGTCTGTTTGCCGGAGTGTGCCTGTGAAACTCTTGCTGCTGGATGCCGGGCATTGCCTGAGCCTCGGCCTGGCCCGAGTGGCCAACACCCGTACGGATCTCGAGCTTCAAGTGCTCGATGCCGTGCGTATCGACGCCAGTGATATTCGCTCGCATCGCGCGGATGTGGTGATCGTGCCTCCCTTCGTCAGTCCTGCGGACTCGGCACCGGCAGACGTCACGGCGCATGCCGAGCACGTGGAAGCCGTGCTGGCGGCCTGTGTCGAGACAGACACGCCGCTGGTGTGGTGCGTGGCGGACCAGATGTTCGAGCAGGGCGGGGAAGGCTTGCTCGATGAGGAAGAGGTGCCGTCCCCCATCGATACGGCATTGCGTCGGGTCATCGCCACGGGCGACCGTATCCGCGCCGAATTGCCGAGCCATCTGATCGTGCGTCTCGGGCCGTTGTTCGGCCCTGACGGCCGTGATGCCTGGCTGCCGACGCTGATCGAGTCGTTGCTCGCGGGTCAGGAAGTCCGCGCTGCGGAAGACGTCATCCTGTGCCCGACCAGTGTCGACGCCGTGGCCATGGCGCTGGTCGGCATGCTGCAACAGCAACGTTGCGGTGCGGGTTCCTGGGGCGCCTATCATCTGGCGGGTACCGAGCCTGTCAGCAGTTACGCCTTCATCAGCGTGGTGCGGACTCAGCTGATCACTCGGCTCGAGGGGATCGGGGAGGAGGTATCACCCGGCCCGATCAAGGCGTTGACGCTCAACTCGGGAACTCCGCTGCGCCGAGTGCTCAACTGTCGACGAGTGCTGGAGACCTTCGGGGTGCATCAGAAACCCTGGCGGCTGGAGCTGTCCCGTCTGCTGGACGATTGGGTGGCACAGCGCACCCCGGTGACCTCACCTCAAGAGGATGTCTGACGTGCGGAGATCTTTACTGTGAATGCACTGCGTAGTGTGTTGTTTTACTTCGGTTATTTCATGGCGTTGCTGCTCAGTGCCTTGGTGCTGGTACCCGTGGCAGCCTGCTTGCCGCTCAAGGCACGTTATCGCGTTCTGCATAGTTACAACCACCTTGTGCTCTGGTGGTTCCGTCTCACCTGTGGCGTCAGGGTAGAGGTCAGCGGACGTGAGCAGCTGCCCGAAGGGGCATGCGTTCTGCTCTCCAACCACCAGAGTGAGTGGGAAACCATCTATCTGCAGGTGGTCAAGCGGCCGCTATGCACCGTGCTCAAGCAGGAGTTGCTCAAGATTCCCGTCTTCGGCTGGGGTCTCAAGCTGCTTGAGCCGATTCCGCTGGACCGCAAGCAGCCCGCCAAGGCGCTCAAGCAGGTATTGAGCGTGGGTACGCAGCGGCTCAAGGATGGCTTCACGGTGCTGATCTTCCCGGAAGGGACGCGCCTGGCACCGGGGACGCGCAAGAAATTCAACAAGTCAGGTGCCGCGATTGCCTGTCGTGCTGGAGTGCCGGTCGTCCCGGTGGCCCACAATGCAGGCGAGATCTGGCCCAATGACAGCTGGATCAAGCGTTCTGGCACCCTGCATGTCGTCTTCGGGCCTGCGATCGAGACTACCGGCCGCAAGCCGGATGCGGTGATCGCGGATGTCGAGGGGTGGGTGGAAGACACCTTGCAGCGGATATCCCGCACTCCACGTCCGCCACTCGAGGAAAAGGCACCGGCAGACAGCGTGGGCGTCTGAGCGCTCCGACTGGAGGAAGTCGGGCGGTGAAGTGATGTGAAAGCCAGCCGATAGCTCGCCACCAGCAAAAAGGCCGCCCCATGGGGCGGCCTTTTCGTGTCATGCATCACCGGTCAGAGATCCATGATCTCAGTCCTGGAAGCGCTCCAGGATCAGACAGGCGTTGGTGCCACCGAAGCCGAAGCTGTTGGAGAGCACACGCTCGATCTTCACGCCATCACGGCGAGTGGTGACGATATCGAGGCCGTCGGCGCGTTCATCCAGTTCGCTGACGTTGGCGGAGGCGGCAATGAAGTCGTTCTCCATCATCAGCAGCGAGTAGATGGCTTCCTGCACGCCAGTGGCGCCCAGAGAGTGGCCGGTCAGCGACTTGGTGGAGCTCATCGCCGGGCTGTCCGCACCGAAGACTTCCTGGATGGCCTTGAGTTCGGCGACATCCCCCACTGGCGTCGAGGTGCCGTGAGTGTTGATGTAGTCGATCTTGCCGTTCACGGTTGCCATCGCCTGACGCATGCAGCGTGCGGCGCCTTCACCGGACGGTGCCACCATGTCGTGGCCGTCTGACGTTGCGCCGTAGCCTGTCACTTCGGCGTAGATCTTGGCGCCACGTGCCTTGGCGTGCTCCAGCTCTTCCAGGACCAGCATGCCGCCACCGCCAGCGATGACGAAGCCGTCACGGGTGGTGTCGTACGGACGAGACGCGGTTTCCGGCGAGTCGTTGTAACTGGTGGAGAGCGCGCCCATGGCATCGAACAGGCAGGACAGTGTCCAGTGTTCTTCTTCACCGCCGCCAGCGAAGACCACGTCCTGCTTGTTCAGCTGGATCTGCTCGACAGCGCTGCCGATGCAGTGAGCCGATGTCGCACAGGCCGAGGAGATCGAGTAGTTGATGCCCTTGATCTTGAACGGCGTGGCCAGACACGCGGAGACGGTGGAGCCCATGGTGCGGGTGACGCGGTACGGTCCGACGCGGCGCAGGCCCTTGGCGCGCATGATGTCAGCGGCCTCGACCTGGTTGGCGGAAGATGCGCCACCGGAACCGGCGATCAGGCCGGTACGCTCGTTGGAGACCTGCTCCGGGCTCAGGCCGGAATCAGCGATCGCCTGCTCCATGGAGATGTAGGCATACGCCGCGGCATCTCCCATGAAGCGCAGTTGCTTGCGATCGATATGGTCTTCGAGGTTGATGTCGACTACGCCCGCGACCTGGCTGCGGAAGCCAAGCTCGGCGTATTCCTCTTTGCGGCGGATACCGGAACGTCCCTCTTGGAGGGATTCCAGGACCTGCTGGCGATCATTGCCCAGGCAGGAAACAATGCCCAGCCCGGTGACTACCACTCTACGCATGGGAGCCTCCCGTTCAGAAGTTCGCAGTGGAGGTGAACAGACCGACGCGCAGGTCGTTGGCCTGATAGATGTCGCGGCCATCAACGGTGACTGTGCCATCGGCGATGCCGAGGATCAGCTTGCGAGTGATGACCCGCTTGATGTTGATGGTGTAGGTCACCTTCTTGGCGGTCGGCAGGACCTGACCGGAGAATTTCACTTCTCCGCAGCCCAGCGCACGACCGCGGCCCGGGTTGCCAAGCCAGCCGAGGTGGAATCCGACCAGTTGCCACATGGCATCGAGGCCCAGGCAGCCCGGCATGACCGGATCGCCCGGGAAGTGGCAGTCGAAGAACCACAGGTCCGGAGTGATATCGAGCTCAGCGATCAACTGCCCCTTGCCGTGGCTACCGCCTTCCTCACTGATGTGAGTGATGCGATCCAGCATCAGCATGTTGGGAGCAGGCAGTTGCGCATTGCCCGGGCCGAAGAGTTCGCCCTGGCCGCAGGCCAGCAGCTCGTCGCGAGTAAAGGAGTGTTGCTTGGTCACTGAGTCATTCCGAGTAGCGGGATGGTTATGCCGTACGGGGCGTAACAACGCCCGAATGGGGCTAGTCTAATGGCTGGCCCCACTGAATGCACGTGGGGGGCAGACTAAAGGGCACCATGGGGCGGTGCAAATATCTGCTTCAGCTTTTGGCGTGCCAGTCGATAAGACGATGGGTGTCAGCGGGCTGGCATGACATTTCCGTGGAGAATGGGCAGCATTGGTGCGCGGGCCAGCCTGGCTGTGAAGTGGCCATTTGCATGATGAAACCGTGTAGTGGATATCGTCATCTCGACCGAGGGTCCGGTATGTGGCCGAATGCTTCCTTCAATCGCCCCCTCATCTGGGGGGGAGTCATTGCTCTGTGCCTGATGCCGTGGCTGCCAGGCCTCGAACTGCGACTGTGCGCGCTGATACCGGTCACTCTGGCAGGCGCGGACATCCTGCGGTTGATGCGCCGACTGCATCTGCGGCGCGAGTTGCTGGAGGCGGCCGTGCACCTCAGCAGCGATGGACTCCTGATCAGTGATAGTCATAACAAGGTATTGGCGGTGAATGCCGCCTTCAGTCGGATCACCGGCTACGCGCCGGAGGAGATCATCGGGCGCAACCCCTCCCTGCTGTCCTCGGGTCGCCATGACGAGGACTTCTATCGCCGCTATTGGCAGGCCCTGGCGGTGCATGGCTATTGGGAGGGCGAGGTCTGGAACCGGCGCAAGCAGGGCGATGAGTACCCTGAGTGGCTGAGGGCGCGACGCATGGAGCGCGCAGGAGAGGTGTTCCACATCGCGCTGTTCTCGGATATCTCGCGCCACAAGGCGCGGGAGGAAGACCTGCAGCGCATCGGGCTGGAGGACACTCTGACCGGCCTGCCCAATCGACGTCGTCTGAGTGACCTGATGGTGAGTCGTCTGGGCAGCTTGCGGGCCGGTGAAGCCCTGGACCTGGCGCTGATCGACATCGATGCCCTCAAGAGCATCAACGACTCGCTGGGCACCGAGGGGGGAGACCGTCTGCTCAAGCTGTTCGCGCGGCGCCTCACGGAGCTGGCACGCGGCGGTGTCGCAGGACGCATCGGCGGTGACGAGTTCGTGATTCTGCGAACCACGGCGGGGGGAGACCACGGTGAGTGGATCGAAGAGCTGCGCTCGACGCTGACCCAGCCACTGGAAGTGGACGATCAGATTCTCCACCTGGCGCTCTCGATCGGCAGCTGTCGTGCACCGGAGGACGGGCGTGATCCCGAAGTGGTGATGCAGCGCCTGGAAAGCGCCCTGTACGCCGCCAAGCGCCACGGTCGCAATATCGACATGCGCTTCCAGCCGGCGCTGGACTCCGGTGCCGATCTCCAGCTGGGATTGGCCAACGATCTACGGGCAGCGCTCGAGAGCCATGGCCAGTTGCAGCTGCACTACCAGTGTCAGCATCAGGCCAGTACCGGCAAGGTGAGCAGTGTCGAGGCGCTGCTGCGCTGGCAGCATCCATTGCGTGGGCCGGTGTCACCTGCTGACTTCGTCCCGCTGGCCGAGCGCCATGGCCTGATGCTGCGACTGGGCAACTGGGTGCTGCGTGAGGCCGTGCAGCAGCAGGCGAACTGGCGACGTGCGGGACACCGCCTGTGCATCTGGGTGAATGTCTCGGCACTGCAGCTGATACAGGGCAATTTCGAGGCCTCGCTGGCCGCGCTGCTGCTGGAGTATGACGTGCCGGCGGACAGCATCGGCCTGGAGTTGACCGAATCGGTGTTGCTGGATGAGCGCGCCGGTGACATCTCGCGCCGGCTGGCGACCCTGCGCAGCAGAGGCCACCAGATCGCGGTGGATGATTTCGGGACCGGCTATTCGTCGCTGTCCTATCTGAAGGATCTGCCAGTGGACAAGCTCAAGCTGGATCGGGCCTTCATTCGCAGCTTGCCGGGGGAGCGCTCCGATGCGGCCATCACCATGGCGGTATTGGCGATGGCCAAGGGGCTGGGCATGGAGATGATCGCGGAGGGTGTCGAGACGGCAGAGCAGCGTGAGTACCTGGTATCGCACGGTTGTGGCTGGATTCAGGGCTTCTACTTCTCCCGTCCCGCGCCGGCGGCGGATGTCATCGAACGTCTCAATGGCTATGAATCCGGCCAGTTGTCCATGGCCATGGCCTGAAGCCGCCTCGATGCACGGACATCATGTGCCTGGCTGGGCCAGCTTCCAGCGCGAGATGGCCAGGCATAGCCCGCCCCAGATGAGGGCCTGTGCCGGCAACAGCCAATCGGCGAGCGTGACGTCAGCGAGCTGAGCGCCGCCGTAATAGGACAGGGGCGCGCTTGTCGCCCCGCCGATGGCGGCGAGCCATGGGCGCTGCCATAGCCAGTGCAATGCATGATGTACGGTACTGGCGAACAACGGCCACAGGCACCACATCCACACGGGCAGCGGCAGCCAGTGTGTCCAGTCCGGCGCGGTGGCTGGCAGCGAGTAGCCACCGGCCAGGGTCAGACCGCCGTCCACCACCATGCCCAGTGCCAGAAAGCCCCCCAGCCATCGCAGCTCTCGTGCGCGCCGGGCCTGTGGGACGACCCAGCCCAGATGCGCGGCCAGAATGAGCGGGGTGACCAGCAGTGCGACCCAGGCGCCCCCCAGCACGCAGCTGAACCAGCCAAGCTGAAACAGCCCGGCATTCAGCAGTGGGGTGATGCGTGGGGAGAGCACGTTCAGGCGTTCCAGTCCTTGAGTCCCACCTGCACCGGGCGGGCGCCAGGACCTCCCAGCAGCAGCTGACAGGTGCCGATGGTGCGCTCCCGGAAGCCCCCTTCACAGTAGGCCAGGTAGTAGCGCCACATCCGCACGAAGCGTTCGTCATACCCCTGTGCATAGACATCGTCGAGGCGTGCCTCGAAACGCTGCCCCCACGCCTTGAGCGTGGCCGCGTAATGCAGGCCGATATCCTCGAGTGTCAGCAGGTTCAGCTGGGTATCACGTTGCATGGCACCCAGTATGGCGCCATGTGAGGGCAGGAAGCCGCCCGGGAAGATGTAGCGCTTGATGAAATCCATCTCGCGGCTGGCGGCCGCGAAACGTTGATCACGGATCGTGATGGCCTGCAGGGCGATCAGGCCTTCGGGCTTGAGGAGTCGCTCGAGAGTCTTCAGGTAGGTCGGCAGATACTGATGCCCGACCGCCTCGATCATCTCCACCGAGACGATACGGTCGAAGCGGCCTTCGAGGGCACGATAATCCTGCTTGAGCAGCGTGATGCGGTCTTCCAGTCCTTCTTCGGCGATGCGTGCCGCCGTATAGGCATGCTGCTCATCGGAGATGGTGGTGGTGGTCACGTGACAACCGCGCGTTCGGGCAGCATGGATGGCAAGGCCGCCCCAGCCGGTACCGATCTCCAGCAGGTGATGCTGTGGCTCCAGCTCCAGCAGGTCGAACAGTCGCTCCAGTTTGTGCGTCGAGGCTTCCTCGAGGTCTGCCTGGGGATGCGGAAAGACCGCCGCGGAGTACATGCGGTGCTCGCGATCGAGGAACAGCGCGAAGAGGTCGTTGCCAAGATCGTAGTGCGCCGAGATATTGCGCTTCGAGCCCGCCAGGGTATTGCGCGCCAGCGCGTAGGCGACACTCAGCGCCCACTTGGAAAGGCGCGAGGTCCCGCTGTCCACCGAGTCATTGACCTGTTCCAGATTGAAGGCGAACAGACGCACCAGCCCCACCAGATCATCCGTCTCCCACTGACCGTCCATGTAGGCTTCCGCCGCCGCGACGGTGCCCCCCAGTGCCATGCGCCGCCAGGCGCGCGAATCGTGGATGCGCAGCGTGATGTCACGTGGCCCCCCTTGCCCCAGCACATGGCGCTCACGACCTTCCAGCACGGTCAGGCTGCCGCCCTCGAGTCTGTCGAGCATGCGCAGCAGCCGAGGGCGCAGCAGGCGGGTCAGGCGGTCATCGTGACGGGGGATTGCCACCGGACTGGGGGGAACGGGTTCAAACTGGCTCATGGTGATGTCCTCATGACGGATGCCGAGTCTCTGGCTGAGGGCGCGGATGATCGAAGATCGGCACGCGCTTGAGCGCCAGACGCAGCGCCTCGTAATGGATGCCTGCCACGGTCTTGAGCGTCATCCACGGGAAGCGCAGCAGCAGGCGGGTCATGGCGCGTGGAGTCGCGGGTTCCAGATGCAGGCTCAGGCTGGCATCGAAGAGTGATTCCCCGGGCTTGCGTGTCACTTCCTCGCCCAGTGGATGATTTTCCATGTGCAACAGGAGCTCATCGTTGCTGGGGTCATTGAAGCGCCAGTGATAGCGCATGCCCATCGGCATGAAGGGAGAGACATGCAGGCGCTTGTCGAAATGCGCCGAATGCATGCGCCGTCGCGAATCGGTGCGCGAGGCATACAGCACACGCTCGCCCCAGGGAATGTTGGTCACCTCACCGAGCACGGCGCCCAGCTGGCCCGTCGCGTGGTAGAGGTAATAGAGTCGGATCGGATTGAAGCCCACCCCGAAATGCCGCAGCTGGGTCAGCAGGAAGATGCGGCCTTGCGGCAGGGGCGCATGATCGCCCGCCATGGCGAGCTCGCGTCGACAAGCCTCATGGACACGCTCGATCAATGGGCCATCCGTCAGACCGTGCAGGGCTGCCGGGAGATGGTCGCGCTCGCGAAAGGCCAGCGGTGCCGCCCGACTGGCGCTTGCCAGACGCCGGCCTGCCATCAGGTCCGGCAGCTCATCCAGCGCCAGCCACGCCATCGCGACGCGATAGCGAAAGGCATGCTGGCGCGGCGCATGGCGACGATGGCGCAGCGTGCCGTAGCCGATACGGCTGGCGGGCGCCTTCAATCGTCTGCCTCGCGGGCACCCAGTGCCTCGGCGACGCGCAATGCACTCCACACGCCATCTTCATGGAAGCCGTTGCGCCACCAGGCACCACAGAAATGGGTGCGTCCCACCGGGCCACCGGGCCGCGGCGAGACACCGGAGATCTCCATGAAGCGCTGCTTGGCGGCCTCGGCCTCAAGCGTGAAGCGCGGGTGATCATAGGCGTAACGGCCCAGTACGAGGGCGGGGTCGATGGCATCGCTGTCGTTGAGCGTGATACAGAAGGTCTCTCGAGGCGGATAGTCGCGCTCATCGAGGCGCTGCAGGATGTTCATGTCGTAGGTGACGCTGGCTCGCTGGGCGTCATCCCGCCCATCGAGACGGTAGTTCCAGCTCGCCCAGGCCTCACGGCGCCTGGGCAGCAGGGAGGTGTCGGTGTGCATCACCACGTCATTGCGCTGGGTCGTGATCGCCGAGAGCACGTCCTGCTCACGGGCGCTGGCGTCTTTCAGCAGAGCCAGTGCCTGAGGCGCATGACAGGCCAGCACCACCTGATCGAAGCGTTCGCAGCGCCCATCGACGTGCTCCAGTGTCACGCCGTCGACATCGCGCCGTATCTGGCGGATCTCGCTGTTGAGGTGAATGCGCTCGGCATAGCCCTCGGTCAGCGGGGCGATGTAGCTGCGTGACCCACCGATCAGCGTGAACCACTGGGGACGATCGTTGATCGACAGCAGGCCGTGATGGCGGAAGAAGCGCACGAAGAACTGCAGCGGGAAGCGCTCGATGTCCGCGATGCTGGCGGACCAGATCGCCGCGCCCATCGGCAGCAGATAATGCTCACGAAACACCTGCGAGTAGCCATTGGCGTCGAGATAGCTGCCCAGGGTCGCGTCCTCGGCGAGCCTGCCGCTGTCCAGGTCCGCCGCGGCCTGCTGATTGAAGCGCAGGATGTCACGCAGCAGTCGATAGAAGCGCGGACGCAGCAGGTTGCGTTTCTGGGCGAACAACGACAGCAGCGTATGGCCGTTGTACTCGAAGTCCTCGGCGGTGGTGTGTACCGAGAAGCTCATCTCGGTGGGCTGATAGGCGACATCGAGACGCTCCAGCAGGCGCTGGAAGTGGGGATAGGTGCGGTCGTTGAAGACGATGAATCCGGTATCGATGGCCCATTCGCTGCCATCGGCGGTCTGCACGTCCATGGTCGCAGTGTGGCCGCCGAGACGCTCGGCCGACTCGAAGACATGCACCTCGTGGTGACGACTGAGGTAGTAGGCCGCTGCCATGCCGCTGATGCCGCTGCCGATGACGGCGATCCGCTGGCGGGGAAGAGGAGCTGTTGCCTGTGACGTCGTTGTATTCATGCCACTCCAGAGAAGGAAGACCTGCGATCAAGAAACATGCTGTTCGTGGCAGGCATTCGCATGCCTGATGTCGGTCAATCTCGCGTCATGCGCAGTCCGATCTGGCGGCGCAATGTCGGCGGTAGAATGCCCAGCAGCTTCACCAGCAGCGTGAAGCGCCTGGGGAAGTGAATATCGAGCCGGTGACGCGCCAGCCCTGACACGATCGCCTCGACGGCCTGATCGACCGTGACCTGCATCGGCATCGGGAAGTCATTGCGCTCGGTCAGCGGTGTCTTGACGAAGCCCGGATGAATCACGCTGACATCGATCCCCTGAGCATCCAGGTCCAGCCGCAGCGACTCGAGGAAGTAGCTCACTGCAGCCTTGGAAGCCCCATAGGCTTCGGCGCGTGGCAGCGGCAGGTAGGCCGAGGCACTCGACACCGCCGCCAGCTGTGGCCGCTCTCCCCCCTGCGCGGCAGCCGTGCGAAGCAGGGGCAGCGCGCTCTCGATCACATCCACGGCTGCCTGGAAATTGGTGGCGAAGACTCGGTGAATCAGATCGGCCTCGAAATCACGTGCATCCAGATATTCGCAGGTACCTGCGTTGAGGAGCATCAGGTCGAGTCCACCGAAGTCTTCCTCGATCTGTCGTGCGGCCGTACGGATGGCATCACGGTCGGTGAGATCCAGCGTGATCACCAGTGCATCACCGGGGCCTTGTTCGGCGTCGGCCGCGATGGCCTTCAGCTTGTCGGTGGAGCGTGCGCTCAGCACGACACGATGCCCATCGGCCAGCAGGCGACGCGCCAGCCCTTCACCGATCCCGGAGCTGGCACCGGTCAACCAGATGCGCTTGCGTGTCGTGGCTGGGGGCCTGGCTTGACTGGGCATTCTCTCTCCTTGGCGTGTTCGCCTGTCGCGATGAGCGCACCGCTTGACTGTCGGTGGGGGATGTCATCTGCGTGCCTGGGGGCACATCAGTCCATGCGTCGCTTGAGCAGCCTGATTACCTTGCCCAGCAACGGCACCTGCTCGTAGAGCAGCTCGCCGGCATCGAAGAAGTCACGGTGCCGACATACCTTGCCGTGTCGGAATTCGAGGCGTGAGGCACCTTCCACCACGATATCGCTGCCGCCGTTCAGGCGCGGATGGCGATAGGTCATCGTCCAGCTCAACCATGCCAGTCCCTGCTCCGCGCTCTCCCACGTGTTCGGTGCCTCATGCGACGTGGCGGCTGGCTCTGGCCGAGTCGGGCCCAGCGGATGATGAAACACGAAATCAATCGATGAGACATTCGTGTACAACCCTGAGAAATACTGGTTGAGCGCTTCGAGGCCCTGAACTTCGTGCAGAGGGTCGCGAAAAACGACATCGTCACTATAGACTGATTTCAGCAGCTCTGTAGAGGTTTTGTCCAGCTTTTCGTAAAGGCGACAGACCCGAACCAGCGCCGGGCTCATCTCGGGGGGCAGCGATTGCATGGCTGTGCTCCTGACGTCGAGACAATGAAAAAGCGGCCCGCTGGAGATCAGCAGGCCGCCTGGCAGGGTCACTCGCTTCTGGTGAGCGCCTTGAAGGCATCGAGGGCTCGCTGGCGGGCGGCCTTGTGGTCGACGATCGGGCGCGGGTAGCCACAGGCATGGCAGTCGTCAGCCGTGGGCTGGTGACGACGCTTGGCGGGAAGTTCGGCCAGCTCAGGCACGAAGCTTGCGATGAAGTCGCCGTCCTTGTCGAAGCGTTGCCCCTGGGTGGTGGGGTTGAAGATGCGGAAATAGGGCGCGGCATCGGTGCCGGTCGAGGCGGCCCACTGCCAGCCGCCATTGTTGGCCCCCAATTCACCATCCACCAGGTGTGCCAAGAAGTAGGCCTCACCACGGCGCCAGTCGATCAACAGGTGCTTGGTGAGGAACATGGCCGTCACCATGCGCAGGCGATTGTGCATCCAGCCGGTCTCGACCAGCTGGCGCATGGCGGCATCGACGATGGGGTAGCCGGTACGCCCTTCGCACCAGGCGGCGAAGCCTGCGTCATCATCGCGCCATTGCAGGGCTTCGGTATGGCGCTGGAAGGGGCGGTGGCGATTGACGCGCGGAAAGCCGACCAGGATGTGCTGGTAGAACTCGCGCCAGATCAGCTCGTTGACCCAGGTGGTCAGGCCGACATCACCGTCGGCGAGACTGCCGTTTTCCGCCAATACCGCCGCGTAGCACTGTCTAGCCGAGATCATGCCGAGCGCCAGATAGGGGGACAGTTCGCTGGTGCCGCGCGTGGCGGGCAGGTCGCGCTGCTCGTGGTAGCGGCGCGCCCGGAAGGTCATGAAGCGCTCCAGGCGCTCCTGGGCGGCATCCTCGCCGGCAGGCCATCGCTCCGCCTCCAGCGGCTCGCTCGGCCCATGTTCCACGTCGACGCTGTGCGTGTCGGGAAGCGCGGGAATGGCGTCTCCTGAAATCTCGCGTCCCTCGGCGTCTTGGGGCGCATTCTGCACCGCGGGAGCCTCGTTGAGCGCCAGACGCCGCGCGTCGATCTCCTTGTGCCAGCGCTTGGAGAAGGGCGTGAAGACGCCGTAGTAATCGCCCTTGCCGGTCAGCAGTTCGCCGGGCGTGAAGGCGAGCATGTCAGTGTAGCGATGCAGGCGGATGTCGCTGTCGGCCAGGCGCGCGCGGACGAGTCTGTCGCGTTCGCGCTCATTGACGGCGTACTCGTCATTGAAGTGCAGCGCCTGGACGCCAAGTTGCGTGCACAGCGTGGCCAGCGCTTCGGGTACTTCCGCGAAGGTGTCGCAGTCGAGGACCTTGAGCGGGATGTGATGGCCGGCGAGTGCCTGCTGCAGGACGTGCAGACCGCGACGCAGGAAGTCGAGCTTGTTGGCACCATGACCATGGGTCATCCACTGGGCGTAGCAGGGGATGACCACCGCCACCACCGGGCCGCGTGCGGCCGCTTGCGAGAGGGCGGTATTGTCATGCACGCGCAGGTCGCTTCGCAGCCACACGAGCTGCAGAGGCTGTCGGCTCGCATCGGAGTCAGCCCCGGATTCGGTGTCCGTACCGGGAGACCGTGAGGCGGTGGAAGTGCGGGATGTGGGAGAAGGGGCAGGCATGAAAGCTCCTTTGCGGTCGAAAATGTGCATCGCGCAGGAGCTTCGGGAGGATCAACGAGCCAGCAAGGACCTCAGGCGGACCACCGCTTGAACGGGGTCGGCCCCGAGACCTTCCAGGGGCCCGTCCACCAGCTCCTGCTGGCGAATCTGGGCGGCCGGGCCAGCGATGGCCAACGGCACGGAGAGTTGTTCTGCCACCCGCGGCAACTGGCGGCGCATGACATCGCTGCGCTCGGCCTGAGTGCCGACCAGGATCACGGCCTGCGCCTGGAATCGCTCAGCGGCCAGTGGCAGCTCGGCCAGGGGCAGCGGGCCATCCAGCAGGCTGACGTGATAACCGGCATCGCTGGCGACCAGCGCCAGCAGCAGCAGCCAGCTCAATCCCGGTTCATCCGGCAGGCGCGTCAGAGTGATGTGCGGGGCATGGCGCTCCTGATTCGCGAACATCAGGCGGGCGCCGATACGTGAGCGCAGGAAGCTCTCGAGGAAACATTGTGCCAATCGGGCCCCGAAGGTCGTGGTGCCACGCTCCTCCAGCTGCTCGACCACCGGCTTCCACAGGCGTTCGACCACACTGTTGACCGGATACAGCGCCAGACTCTGGTTGTAGAGCTCCGCCAGCCGAGACTCATCCTGGGCGTCGATGGCGGCCATGATCAGTTGCTGCTGGCCGCCCCAGCTGCCTTCATCCGGCATCGGCGCCGTCTCTGGCTGGGGCTGATCCAGCAGCTCCCGCACCTGACTGACGGGCACGCCCCTGTTGAGCCACTGCAGGATGTGCTCGATGCGCTCGATATCCTCGCGGGCATACAGGCGATGTCCCTTGGGCGTTCGGCGCGGTTCGATCAACCCGTAGCGGCGCTCCCAGGCTCTCAACGTGACCGAATTGACGCCGGTCAGGCGTGAGACTTCACGGATCGGAAACAGGGGCGAGCTGGCAGTTTCCGTGGCCTTGTCAGTCATGGATGGTGTTACCTCTGCGGTGACGAGGCATCCCGGATGAAGCACGAAGAGGAACGAAGCACAGAAGTGGGAACTGAAGCATTCGAAGCGCTGCGGGATGCCGGCAATGCATCTTGTGCATTAGCTGTACATGTGGGGCTCAGGATGGCGCAGCCGCCTCGGCCTGACAAGTGGCATCACGCGTCAATTCACGTCGCATATTCGACGCGCAGGCCTGAAGGTGGCATCGCAGAGCCTTTCCGGTTCGCAGTCTCTCTCGGGTCATCGGGTCATCATGCGTTGTCCTGTTGCTCCACAATCTCGATCAAGGCCTCGACAAACGCTGGATGGGCACCCACCGGGTCCAGCAACGTGATCGGACAATCCGGATGCTGCTGGCGGGATGTCTCGAGCATGGCGGGGACGTCTTCGCGCAGATGGCGGCCCGCCGCAAAGAACAGCGGCAGGATGTCGATACGCGCCGCACCGTCCGCCGCCAGGGCGTCGATGGTGTCGGTCAGCAGCGGGTCACACAACTCCATGTAGGCCAGACGTGTCGGGCGCTTCAGGCGACTGGCGAGCGAGGTCTCGAGTGCCTCGAAGGGCTCGCGCCAGCGTGGATCACGCGAGCCATGCGCCAGCAGGATCAAGGCATCATCCTGGTGTTCCGTCTTGCTCATGAGGGCTTCCTGTCATGGGGGGATCGTGGGTCAGTTCTCTGAACTCGCGGGCTCATGAGTTCAGCGCGTCAGCCAGTCGCTCTGCCGCTTCGCGTCCTGACAGCCAGGCATCTTCGACTCGCGGTCCTTTCAGTGCATCGCCCGCCAGGCTCAGACCGTGCTGGCTCATCGGCGAGGCGGGCATTGCCTGAGGTGCGCAGCGGGTCGGATGAGCATAGCGCCAGCGATGGGCCGTGAGCGATACCTTGTCTTCACTCCAGTCCTCGCCCAGCGCCTGGATCTCGGGCAGTGCCGTGAAGGCTTGCCAGAGTGCCGCGCAGATGTCCTCAGGCGAGTCTTCCAGGTGAGTCTGGCTCCAGCCGGCGGTGGCCAGCAGGCTCAGGGTCTCGCGAGACCCCGAGGGGGGCTGGCGGCCGGGGCGCGAATGCTGTCGCATCACGCAGCGCAGTGGGGCGTCATCTCCGCGACTGACCAGCAGCCCCTGCCAGTCCTCGATGCCTGCCAGGGCCGGCAGCGGTGTCTCCAATGCAGCCATCACGGTCCAGGTGGGTGCCATCTCGATCCGCGAGAGCAGGGCGCTCAGCTCAGGCGCCAGAGAGTGTGGAGTCTGTTGCGCCGAGGCCGGCACGTTGCCTTCAGCGTCGGTGCCGGCGTCATTCAGCAGAGCACGGGCCTGAGGGGCCGGGGCGGTGATCATCACATGATCAAAGGGACCATGCCGCTCGCCGTCCCGGTCCTCAAGCTGCCAGCGAACCTTGCCGCCCGCCGCTTCATCGCGGACCAGGCGTGTGATGCGCAGGCGAGTGTGCAGGGTGGCATTGGCCGGCAGCTCCTCGCTCAGGTGGCGGCTCAGGGCGCTCATGCGCGGACTGGCCACATAGCGGGCAGAATCATCGCGAAGCCGCTGCCATTCCTGCGTGTCAGACGCTGTCTTGCCCAGACGCAACAGCCTGTCACCCCAGGGGGCGACGATACCGTCTGCCCGCCATGTCTCGAGCGCTGACTGGAAGCGCGGATCACGCGCGGTGAAATACTGAGCGCCGATGTCGAGGGGGCCGTGGGGAGTGCGCCGACTGGCCAGACGCCCGCCCGGGCCGCGTCCCTTCTCGAAGATCGTCACCGCGTGACCCTGCGCTGCCAGGTACGAAGCAGCAGAGAGACCGGCGATACCGGCACCGATGATGGCGATGGACGATACTGACATCAGGCAGGACTCCTGCTGGGGAAGATGGACCGGGAGGATGCAGCATGAAATGACGCCGGCATCCCTTGAAGTTAACTTCTTGTGCAGGATTGTACAATAAAGGTATAGATTCATGGCAAGAGTTGGCACACTCGATGCTTCACCGCCGAGGAGGACAGCATGCGAATCTTGATCACGGGGGCAACGGGATTTGTCGGTCAGGCACTCTGCCGCTCACTGGCCGCGGCCGGGCATGAGCTGGCAGTGGTGTCACGTCGTCCGGAGCGGGCCGAGCGGCAGTTCGCCGAACTGGGCATCACCCTGAAGGCGGCGGATTCGGCGCTGATGTTCAAGGACTGGCAGCCACAGGGCATCGTCAATCTGGCGGGGGAATCGATTGCCGGGAGGCGCTGGAGCGAGGATCACAAGCAAGAGCTGCGTCGCTCGCGGCTGGAAACCACCGAGCATCTGGTGCTGCTGTGTCAGCAACTGGCGGCTGAGGGGCAGGCTCCCCAGGTGATGGTATCCGGTTCGGCGATGGGGTATTACGGCGCGCAGCCCAAGGCGGGCGAGCCGGGTGATGTCGAGATCGACGAGCAGGCAACGCCTCACGATGACTTCAATCATCGCCTGTGTCGCGACTGGGAAGCGGCCGCCATGCCAGTCTCGGACTGTGGTGTTCGCCTGGCGATCATCCGCATCGGTCTGGTGATGGAAGCGGATGGCGGAACGCTCGCCAAGTTGTTGACGCCCTTCAAGTTCGGCTTGGGTGGGCGTCTCGGCGATGGCCGTCACTACATGCCGTGGATCCACCGCCAAGATCTGATCCGCATCATCGAGCGTCTGCTGGAGGATGAGGACTTGAGTGGGGCCTTCAATGCCAGTGCACCGCATCCGGTCACCAACATGGGCTTTACCCACGCCTTGGCGCGCGGTCTGGGGCGCCCAGCGATCCTGCCGCTGCCGGCCAAGGCCCTCAAGCTGGGGTTGGGAGAGATGAGCACGCTATTGCTGGAGGGCGCCCGCATGGTGCCGGCGCGCCTGCTGGCCGCAGGCTTCACCTTCGACTACCCGACCCTCGACGTGGCCTTCGCCGACATCCTGAGAAAGTGAAGGCCGGGGCCTGATGCTGCAGGACTTGCCCCTGGGGGCTAGAGCCTCCTGGCCAGAACCTGGCGGCTAGAACGGCAGCGGAGCGTTCAGCACCAGCGATGGCGCGTCGCTGCCTGTCGCTGACGGAATCACCAGCTGTGCGGCATGCAGCAGCAGGCGAGGGCTGGCATTCAGTGCCGCGCCGCGTGCATAGAAGCCATCACCGATGATGGGATGGCCGAGCGCCAGCATATGCAGGCGCAGCTGATGCGAGCGCCCGGTATGAGGTGTCAGCAGGACACGGCTGGCGGCGAGGGTCTGAGGCGAGCCATCCGGGCGCTGGCCATCGAGCATCAGGTGACGCTCGATCTGATAGTGCGTCAGTGCCGGTTTGCCATGGAGGAAGTCGACGATCTGCCGCGGTCTGCGCGGCCAGTCACAGCGCAGCGGCAGGGCGATGCTGCCCTCGTCGGGCGTGAGATGCCCTGCCACCACGGCCACGTAGCGTTTCTCGAGGGTGCGCGACTGGAAGAGACGCGACAGCCGCCGCTGTCCCTCGACATTGCGCGCCACCAGTAGCACCCCGGAAGTTGCCACATCCAGCCGATGCACGGCACGGGTGTCCTCGCTCAACCGGCACAGGCGCGAATGGACGCTGTCGAAGCGTGAAGGGTCGCGGCCCGGTACCGAGGGCAGCTCGGCCGGCTTGTCGATCGCCCACCAGTCATCGCCTGCCGCCAGCAGCGTCAGCCCCACTCCCTCGACACGCGCGACCTCCTCGGCAAGGCGTTGTCCCTGCCAGCCATGCTCGGTCGTGGTGTCGGGTCGGCTTTCTGGATGTGATGTCGCCATGACGGTGCTCTAAGGTGGTAGGGGTTGGTCGGTCAGGCCCAAGAATAACGCTTTCGGCGACTCACAATGAAAAGCGCCCCACTTGCCGATGGCAGGTGGGGCGCTTTTCTTGCGTCATTGGCACGCCGTGACGTCAGGGGCTACCTGACATCACGGCGCGGGCAGATCAACGTTCGTGAGCATCCACGGTGACGATGACGCGCACGCTGTCCAGACGCAGACGCGTGGTCTCGATGGCGCCATCGAGAGCGGCACGCTCCTGGCGCAGCGCTTCCAGCTCTTCCTCGCGCACCGACGGGTTGTGGCTGGCCAATGCTTCGAGGCGGGCGAGCTCTGCACTGAGCTGCTCACGCATCTGCTGCTGGGCCTGCTCGACGATGCTCGGCAGTTCGCGCTCGGCTTCCTGCTCGGCATCGCTCATCAGCTTGCGCAGTGTCGCGTGGCTCTGCTTGATCAGATCACGTGCGACCGCCTTCTTGACCGGCTTGAGGTTCTTGGCCAGCCCGCCGAAGGAGACCTTGTCGGACAGGTTGCTGCCGTTTTCATCCAGCAGCACCCGGATGGCGGTCGGTGGCAGGAAGCGACCCAGGCGCAAGCCGCGCGGTGCGGTGGACTGGGTGCGGAACACCACTTCCGTCATCAGGCGACCGCCCGGGATCGCCGGGTGCTTGAGCAGTGCCAGCGCCGTGTTGCCCATGGAGCCATCGATGATGCGCACCAGCATCTCGCGGACCAGCGGGTGCTCCCACGACAGATGCTGGACATCTTCGCGTGACAGCGCCGTGGCGCGGTCGCTGGTGACGCTGAAGCCTTCCTCGCCCTTCACCAGCCCCGGCAGGCCGTCGAGCATGTGCGGGCCTGGCGCCAGATAGGTGATGCCATCGCCGAGGTCCCGGCTCTCGATGCCGAAGATGTCGAAGGCGCGCTCCAGATAGCCCGGCAGCGCCTTGTCGTTGTCCAGTGTCTCGATGGCGGCGATGACTTCCGCGGCGCGCTCGTGACGACAGGCATTGAGTTCCAGCAGACGGTTGCGACCGGACTGGCGCTCGGCCTGCAGGGCGTCGAAGCGTTCGCGGGTCTGCTCGATGATGCTGTCGATCTCTTCGCTGTCGAGCAGGGCTTCTTCCAGCTCGTCACCGAACTGGGAATACAGCTCGCTGCCGATGCCGTGGGGCGCACTGAAGGCGTCCATGCCATCGCGGTACCAGCGCAGCAGCTGGGCGCCCGGTGAGCCTTCGAAGACCGGTACGTGGATCTCGATCGGGAACTGCTGGCCGATGCGGTCCAGACGCCCGATGCGCTGCTCGAGCTGGTCCGGATGCACCGGCAGGTCGAACATCACCAGGTGGTGGCAGAACTGGAAATTGCGGCCTTCCGAGCCGATTTCCGAGCACACCAGCAATTGCACGCCTTCTTCCTCGGAGGCAAAGGCGGCGGCGGCGCGATCACGCTCGACCAGGCTCATGCCCTCATGGAAGACCGGTGCATGCACGCCGCCCAGCACGCGCAGACCTTCGGACAGCTCACGCGCGGTATCGGCGGTGTGACAGATCACCAGCGCCTTCTCGTTGCCGAGGTCGGTCAGGGTTTCCAGCAGCCACATGACGCGCGGGTCGATCTGCCACCAGGGCTCGGCGTTCATGCGGTCATCAGGCAGGGCGCGGTACATCTCGTCGAGGAACAGCACCACCTCGGGGTGGTTCATGCCGGTCTCGATCAGCAGGTCATCGAGGTAGTCCTCGTCACGCTCCAGCTTGCGCACCACACGCCGGTAGGAGGAGGGCAACTCCAGCTCATGGACGTGCAGACGACGCTCGGGGAAGCCTTCGACGTGGGTGCGCGAGTTGCGGAACATCACGCGGCCGGTGCCGTGGCGGTCGAGCAGCTGGTCACGCAGCTGACGACGGGCGCTGTCGCGCTGGGCGTCATCGCTGTCGCTGTCCATCAGGGTCTCGAGCAGGGCGCGGCTGTCGCCGTCATCCAGCACGGCGGTCAGGCTGTCCAGGCCGCTGGTGTCAGTCGGCAGGGCGTCCAGGCTGTCGATGGCCGAGGCCACGGCGACGTAACCCTCTTCCTCGGCCTTGAAGCGCTCCAGGTCGTGGTAGCGCTCCGGGTCGAGCAGGCGCAGGCGCGCGAAGTGGCTCTCCAGCCCCATCTGCTCCGGTGTGGCGGTCAGCAGCAGCACACCGGCGGTCTGGCGAGCGAGTGATTCGACGCAGGCATAGCCCGGGCCGACCTTGTCTTCGCTCCAGTCGAGGTGGTGGGCTTCATCGACGATCAGCATGTCCCAGTCGCAGGCGGCAGCCTGGACCTGACGCGACGGGTTGGCGAACAGCCAGTCCTGGCTGGCCAGAATGATCTGGTTGCCTTCGAAGGGGTTGCGCGTGCCGTGGGCCTTGCATTGCTCTTCATCGAGCAGCGAGACATCCAGCGCGAAGCGGCGCAGCATCTCGACCAGCCACTGGTGGGTCAGGCTCGCCGGTACCAGGATCAGGGCGCGACGGGCACGACCGCTGAGCAGCAGGCGATGCAGGATCAGACCGGCTTCGATGGTCTTGCCCAGGCCGACTTCATCGGCCAGCAGCACGCGCGGTGCGTGACGGCGGGAGACCTCATCGGCGATGTACAGCTGGTGCGGTACCAGGTCGACCTTGGGGCCGGAGAGGCCCAGCGCGGGGCTCTGCTCGACACGATGGAAGTGGCGCAGGGTGCGGTAACGCAGGTCGAACCAGTCATTGCGGTCGACCTGGCCGGTCAGCAGGCGGTCACGGGCCTGGTTGAACTGCATCTTGTCGTTGAGGCGTGCCTCGGGAAGCTCGAGCAGCTCGCCGGCGCTTTCGCCTTCACGTTCACAGATGTAGAGGATCTGGCCGCGCACTTCCTTGGAATCATCGACGATCAGCCATTCGCCATCGTCGGACTGGATGCGGTCGCCATTGCCGAAGGCGACTCGGGTCAGGGGCGCCTCGCGGAGGCTGTAGGTGCGGGTTTCTTCGCTGGCGGCAAAGAGGACGGTAACCGTGCGGAAATCGACATTGAGGATCGTGCCAAGGCCGAGATCGGCCTCACCATCACTGATCCAGCGCTGACCGGGAATGAAGTCGCTCATGATGCCTCGGGGTAGGACAAAGACGGGAATCGGGAATACAGGGGCGCGGTATCTTACCGGATCACGCGCCGTGGCTTAAGCGCCTTTTGTCCTTGTGAGGCGTCTTTGTCCTCTCGTGTCATCACTGGGCGTGGTGCACCCATGGCATGAGGCCTTCTCTCATGATTTGGGGGAGAGTGTCCGTCACGATCCGGACGGGGGCATCAGCGCCTGCAGCTGGGCGCGGCTCAGCTCGCCGATGTGGCGTTCGATCAGGCGGCCTTCGCCATCGAATATCAGGGTGGCGGGCAGGCCCTGTGCGTCGGCGAGCCCCATCAGCTGCATGGCGGGGTCCAGCAGGGCGAACTCCAGCGTGAGTCGCTCACTCTTTAGGAAACGAGTGACCGCGAGCGCCTGTTCGCCCTGATTGGCCAGCACCACGGTGACATCCGGCCGGGCGTCCACCTCGGCCAGCAGCGGCATCTCCCGGCGGCAGGGCGGGCACCAGGTAGCCCACAGATTGACGATCACGCGCTGATTGCGGACCTCATCCAGCGATACCGGGCGACGATCCAGATGATGCAGGGTGATCGACGGCATGCGCTCGATGGAATGCGTGCTGCCTAGCGGGTCGAGCTGCTTGAGGCCGAGGAAAGCGGTCAGGCCCAGAGTCAGACTGCCCAGCGCGATGACCTGGCGAATCACGCCATGCCGGCGCAGCAGCCACAGGCTGGCCAGGGTCGCGGCCAGCATGCCGCCGAGCAGGTGGTAGCCCGGTTGCCACAGCTTGAGAATATCCAGCGGTGTCTGCTGATAACTTGCCCAGTGCAGGGCGACGTAAGTGAGGCGCGCACCGATCACCCAGCTGACCAGCATGCGATTGAACCAGCGCGAGGGGCTCAGCGGTGAAGAGTCGTGAGCGGGCGCGGTCGTGCCCCTGGCGTGCATGCGCGCCAGTAGACGAATCAGCAGCGAGAACTCGATCAGCATCACCAGGGCTGCCACGAAGGCATAGAGGCGTTCGACGGAAATCAGGGCAGGGCCCAGAGCGATGGCATCCATGCGGTTATCCTTTGGCGGTTTCCGGGAAGGGGCATTCGGGTCAGCACTACCTGTCGAGCGGCGCTTGGCCGGCGCTGCAGTCGCGAGGCTCGAGTATGCGATAATCGACGGACTTCGACATCCACGCCTCGCGCGCTGAGCATTGCTCTGGCGCCGAGGACGCTCCAGGGATATCCCCATGCTTTCACATCATTATGACCGTAGCCGTGCGATCGCCGTTGCCAGTCAGGCCGCCGGCCTTATCGCCATCGTCGCGCTGGAAACCTGGCTGGGGGATGCCGCCCGCCCGTGGCAGGGGCTGGTGTTCGCCCTGATGCTTGCCTGTGGACTGGGGCTGGCGCTGCGCAGTTACTACCTCAAGCAAAAGGCCCGCCGCGACCGAGAACGTGCTGGTCGCGAGCGGGCCCGCAAGGCGAGTGACACCTGGATGTCCGATTGACGCAGGTGAGCGACTCAGTAGCTCTGCAGTCGGTAGCCTTCACGCTCCATGCAGTACTTCAGCAGCGTCTGTTTCTCGTTGTCTGACTTGTCCGTCAGGCCAAGTTCGTACTGGCAGCCGGCCCAGGTGTTGTGAGCCTCCGTGCTGTTGGCACCGGGCTTCTCCCATTGGGTACGGGTGGAGGCGCAGGCGGAGAGCAGGGAGGTGAGCAGCAGGGACAGCATGGCAAGGCGCAGTGTGTGCATGTGGCATCCTGAGGGATGTAAGGCATTGGAGGGGAGTTCGTCACTGGGCAGCATCAGCCGCAGGAAAACCTTCCAGCATCAAAAAAGCCGCTGATCAGTGATCAGCGGCTTTTTCAGATATCTGGTCGGAGTAGCAGGATTCGAACCTACGACCTCTGCCTCCCGAAGGCAGCGCTCTACCAAGCTGAGCTATACTCCGATGCGTCGTGAGCTTGTCTCGACGGAGGTGAATTATACGCAGACAGCTTTGCTTTGCAAGCCCTTGAGGTCAAAAAGTTTTATCGATGTCTCAAGGGGCAATTCGGCTGTCGAGAAGCGCGCTTCTCTTCACCTCATCCTGCCGGTACTTCTCGTCACGTTTTCCTGCTGGTGGTCTGTCTCCCCGTGGCTGAAAGGGGGATCAGGCCTGACGGCCGACACTCAACAGCGCGATGCGTTCGAGGCTGGCGCGGAAGTCGCTTTCTGGCAATGCCTTGAGTTCCGTCAGAGCATTGTCAGCCATTTCCTGGGCGCGGCTGCGGGTATAGTCGAGGCCGCCCGTGAGGCGCACGACTTCCAGCACCTCATCCAGCTGCTCCAGTCCGCCCTTCTCGATGGCGCCACGTACCAGGCTGGCCTGCGCCGGGCTGCCGACCTGCATGGCGCGAATCAACGGCAGGGTCGGCTTGCCCTCGGCCAGGTCATCACCGACATTCTTGCCCATGGTCTCGGCGTCGCCCTGATAGTCGAGCAGGTCATCGATGAGCTGGAAGGCGAGGCCCAGGTAGCGGCCATAGTTCTGCAGCGCGCTGACCTGTGCCGCCGTGACGGTGCCATCCGCTTCCTGGGCGAGTATCGCCCCGGCATGCGCGGCTGCCTCGAACAGCATGGCGGTCTTGCCGTGGATGGTCTCGAAGTAGGCGGCTTCATCGATGTCGGCATTGCCGATGTTGGTCAGCTGCAGGACCTCGCCTTCGGCGATGGTGCAGGTGGCGGCGGAGAGAATCGCCATCACGTCCATCGAGCCGACTTCCACCATCATCTGGAAAGAGCGGGAATAGAGGAAGTCACCGACCAGCACGGAGGGCGCATTGCCCCAGGTGTCATTGGCGGTGGAGCGACCGCGACGCAGACTGGACTCGTCGACGACATCATCGTGCAGCAGTGTCGAGGTGTGCATGAACTCGATCAGTGCGGCCAGGTTGATGTGGCGATCACCCTGATAGCCGAGTGCGCGGGCTGCCAGCAGCACCAGGACCGGGCGCAGGCGCTTGCCACCACTCTGGATGATGTACTGACCGATGGTCTGGACCAGCGGCACGCGCGACTCGAGCTGCGCGAGAATGGTGCGGTCTACGGCGGCGAAGTCATCTGCCACTGCCGCGTGAAGGGTCGATGCGTCGGCTTGCATGAGGTCGTCGTGCCCGTAGCGAGAGGTGAGGCCGCCGTGGCGTGCCATTTGCCGGTTATGCTATGGGGCACCCCTATGGCCGTCAAGGCGTGCACCCGCGCAGGGATGCAGGCTGGCGGCGGGTCGGACGTGTGCATCTTGACATTGCTTGTCGATCGCGGCACGCGGCGCTATAATACGCGGCCGTGACTCATCCCGCTCCCTGTCAGATGGCTCCAGAAGGGGCGCCACTCGCAGCAGGCCACCCAAGAGCACACCCTTGATGAGTTCGATGGAGAGAATCATGTACGCAGTTATCAAGAGCGGTGGCAAGCAGTACCGCGTTCAGGAAGGCCAGACCCTGAAGCTCGAGAAGCTTGAAGTCGCCACTGGCGAAACTATCCAGTTCGACGAAGTCCTGATGGTCGCTGAAGGCGACGACATCAAGGTCGGCGCTCCGCTGGTTGAAGGTGCCAAGGTTGCTGCCGAGGTCGTGTCTCACGGCCGTGGCGACAAGGTCACCATCATCAAGTTCCGTCGCCGGAAGCACTCCATGCGTCGTGCGGGCCACCGTCAGTGGTTCACCGAAGTCAAGATCACTGGTATCTCTGCGTAATTGCAGCGCTACCCACCATAGGAGAATTATCCAATGGCACATAAGAAGGCGGCGGGCTCTACCCGCAACGGTCGCGATTCTGAATCCAAGCGCCTTGGTGTGAAGCTGTTCGGTGGCCAAGCGGCTATCGCCGGCAACATCATCGTGCGTCAGCGCGGCACCCGTTTCCACGCCGGTACTGGTGTTGGCATCGGCAAGGACCACACTCTCTTCGCTCTGGCCGACGGCCACGTGAAGTTCGAGACCAAGGGTCCGAAGAACCGCAAGTTCGTCAGCATCGTTTCTGCCTGAAACGTCTGACAGCTTACGCAGACTGGACGATGCCCCGGTATCGTATGACGGTCTGCAAGGAAGCCCCGCTCAGGCGGGGCTTTTTTGTCGCATGACGGCCCGGGTCGTCGTCAGGAGAGAGCAGCATGCAGTTCCTTGATGAAGCGTCGATCATTGTCGAGGCCGGACGTGGCGGCAATGGTTGCCTGAGTTTTCGCCGTGAGAAATACGTGCCGCGTGGTGGCCCCGATGGGGGTGACGGCGGGCACGGCGGTAGTGTGTACCTGATCGGGGATGATTCCCTCAATACCCTGATCGACTTCAAGTTCCAGCGCTATTACCAGGCCGAGAGCGGTGACGCCGGCCAGGGCCGTCAGATGGCGGGCAAGGCGGGTGAGGACCTGATCGTCAAGGTGCCGGTCGGCACCACCGTGATCGACGAGGAAACCCTCGAGATCATCGGTGACGTGACGGAAATCGGCCAGCTGGTGCTGGTTGCGCAGGGTGGGCGTCGTGGTCTGGGCAACATCCACTTCAAGTCCTCCACCAATCGCGCGCCGCGCCAGACCTCCAAGGGCACCTGGGGTGAGCGTCGCAACCTGCGCCTCGAGATGAAGGTGATGGCGGATGTCGGCCTGCTGGGCATGCCGAATGCCGGCAAGTCGACGCTGATTCGCGCCGTCTCCGCGGCCAAGCCCAAGGTCGCCAACTACCCCTTCACCACGCTGGTGCCGAACCTTGGCGTCGTGAAGATCGGTAGCCACCAGCACTTCGTGATGGCCGACATTCCCGGCCTGATCGAAGGGGCGGCGGATGGCGCCGGCCTGGGGCTGCGCTTCCTCAAGCACCTGACGCGCACGCGCCTGTTGCTGCATGTGGTGGATATCGCGCCCTTCGACGAGAGCGACCCGGTCCATGCGGTCGAGGCGATTCTCAATGAGCTCAAGAACTTCTCCTCGGCACTCACGGAGCTGCCGCGCTGGCTGGTGATCAACAAGATCGATCTGCTGGCGGAAGAGGATCGCGAGGCGATGGTCAAGGACCTCGTCGAGCGTCTGGGCTGGGAAGGTGAGCTGTTCGTCGTCTCCGCGGCCAGTGGTATCGGCACTCAGGAGCTGGTGCAGGCCGCACACCGCTGGCTGGGCGAGCAACGCCTGCAGCTGGCGGAAGATCCGGAAGCTGCCGAGGCGCATGCCGCCCTGCTGGCGCGGATGGAGAACGAGTCGCTGGAGCGCGCTGAAGAGCGCCTGACACGTCGCAAGCGCAAGAAGGGTGACGAAGAAGAGGACGATGACGACTTCAATGACGACGATTACGACGTCGAGGTCGAATACGCGCCCTGAGGTCGAGGTTCGTCCGGTGGCTGCCCTGCGAGGCAGTCACCGAGTGACGAGCGACCCGCTTCGCGATTCACGCCCCGCCCCGAGCCTTCTGGTCTCGCGGCGGGGCGTTTTCGTTGCAGGTACCGCTCGAGGATGATGACAGCAGCGGGGCGGGAGCGGACAATGACGCGACGGGGCAGTCACAGCCTGCCGAGCGGGGCGGGAGACCACATGACAGGAGATAGTGCGGTGGCGGAGCAGAAGGTGGCGGAAGTGGCGGAAGTGGCGGAGATGGGCAGTCGGGTCGGACGTGAGGCATTGGCCCGGGCGCGGCGCGTGGTGGTCAAGATCGGCAGTGCGCTGCTGACCGACGACGGCCGCGGGCTGGACGATGCCGGTATCGGGCGTTGGGTCGACCAGATCGCGGCACTGCATGCGCGTGGCATCGAGGTGATCGTGGTGTCTTCCGGCGCGATCGCCGTCGGCATGTCCCGGCTTGGCTGGACGGCGCGACCCAGTGGCGTGCATGAGCTGCAGGCCGCGGCGGCGGTCGGCCAGAATGGCCTGACCCAGTGCTATGAAGAGCATTTCCATCGTCACGGCCTGACCACCGCCCAGATTCTGCTGACCCACGACGATCTCTCCAATCGCAAGCGTTACCTGAATGCACGCTCGGCGCTGCGCACCCTGGTGGAGCTGCGCGTGGTGCCGGTGATCAACGAGAATGACACTGTCGTCACCGACGAGATTCGCTTCGGTGACAACGATACGCTCGGCGCGCTGGTCGCCAATCTGCTGGAAGCCGATGCCCTGTTGCTGCTCACCGATCAGGAAGGGCTGTACGACGCCGACCCGCGCCATGATCCGGCGGCCAGGCTGATCGAGGAAGCGCAGGCCGATGACCCGATGCTGGTCAAGGTCGCCGGTGGCGGCGGGGTGCTGGGGCGTGGCGGCATGGCCACCAAGGTGCGGGCGGCGCGCCTGGCAGCCCGCAGCGGCGCGCTGACGGTGATTGCCTCCGGCCGCCAGCCTGACGTGATCACGCGCCTGGCCGCTGGCGAGCGCTTCGGTACCCTGCTGCTGCCCGAGCATGCGCCGATCGCGGCGCGCAAGCGCTGGATCGCCGGGCAACTGCAGGTGCGGGGCACCCTGACGCTGGATGCCGGAGCCGTCAGCGTGCTGACCACGCGTGGTTCCAGCCTGCTGCCGGTGGGCGTGAAGAAGATAGACGGCACCTTCAAGCGCGGTGACCTGGTGCAGTGTGTCGATGAATCCGGCGCGCGGATCGCCAAGGGGCTGGTCAACTATTCCGCGGTCGATGCCGAGCGCATCCTGGGGCTGCCGAGTCATCAGATCGAGGCTGCGCTGGGCTATATCGAGGCGCCGGAGCTGATCCATCGCGACAACCTCATCGTGCTGTAGGGCGCATGAGGCCTGCCGATGCGGGCCTCATGCTGGCAGTCATCCGTCCGGCCATGCTAGACTCTGCCGTCCTGTCGGGAGCTGGTCCGCTCCGATGGCGAAGGCTTGGCGGGGCTTCCACGTCAAGTCGCTGATTTCTCTATGGTCTTCACGTCAAGTGTCGAAAGCGAGAGATGACCGGACCCGCTGTCGCCCCGCGACAACGTCTTCCAAATTCAAGTTCATGAGTACGCGCCTACGGGTGGACTCATAAGGAGCATCAAAGTGGCAAACTCCAAGCAAGCTCGCAAGCGCGCTCGTCAGGCTGAAGTCCGTCGTCAGCACAACTCCGCACAGCGTTCCGCCGTGCGTACCAGCGTCAAGAACGTGCTGAAGGCCGTCAAGACTGGTGACCACGCTGCTTCCATGGCCGCTTTCAATGTCGCGCAGAAGGTCCTCGACCGTTACGCCGACAAGGACATCCTGTCCAAGAAGAAGGCCGCTCGCGTCAAGAGCCGTCTGAACGCACGCGTCAAGGCACTGGCTGTCTGAGACGTGTTCGCGTGAAAAAACCGGCTTCGGCCGGTTTTTTTGTGTCTGTCTATCGTGTTGGATGGCATCGGTATCGGATCAGGGAAGTGAAAGGGGTGTCAGGGTGAGCAAGCCGCAGGATGAGTCGCCCAGAGGCGATCAGGATGTCGGGAAGGAGTCGGGTCGCCAGGCCGTGCAGGCTGGCTCTCAGGCGACGGCTCAGGCAGAGACCAGCAGTGGAGACAGCCTGCCGGTGCGCGCGGGACTGCTGCGCTCCGGACTGATCGTCAGCGTGATGACGATGCTGTCGCGGGTGCTGGGGCTGGCGCGAGACGTGATCATCGCCAGTCTGCTGGGGGCAGGCAGCGGGGCGGATGCCTTCTTCGTGGCCTTCAAGATCCCCAACTTCATGCGTCGTCTGTTCGCCGAGGGGGCCTTCAATCAGGCCTTCATTCCGGTGCTGTCCGAGTATGCGACCCGGCGCACGCGGGAAGAAGTCCGCGAGTTGCTGGATGCCGTCAGTGGCAGTCTCGGCGTCATCCTGGCGCTGATCACGGCGCTGGCGATGCTGTGCGCGCCCTGGCTGGTGTGGGTCTTCGCGCCCGGGTTCGGTGACGATGCCGGCAAGCTGGCGCTGACCGGTGACATGCTGCGCCTGACCTTCCCCTATCTGCTGCTGATCTCGCTGACCGCCTTCGCCGGCAGCGTGCTCAATACCTGGAATCGCTTCGCGGTGCCGGCCATCACCCCGGTGCTGCTCAACCTGAGCCTGATCGGTGCGGCGCTGTTGCTGGCACCGCGTTTCGAGACACCCGCCATGGCGCTGGCCTGGGGCGTGTTGATCGCCGGTGGCGTGCAGCTGCTGTTCCAGGTGCCGTTCCTGCTGCGTCTTGGCCTGATGCCCAAGCCATGGCCGAACTTCGCCCACGAAGGCGTGCGGCGCATCCTCAAGTTGATGACACCGGCGCTGTTCGGGGTCTCGGTCTCGCAGATCAACCTGCTGCTGGATACCGTGCTGGCCTCGTTTCTGGTCACCGGCAGCGTGTCGTGGCTCTATTACTCCGACCGGCTGGTCGAACTGCCGCTGGGCATCATTGGCATCGCCATCGGCACCGTGATTCTGCCGGCGCTCTCCAAGCGTCACGCGGAGCAGTCGCTGGAGCACTTCCAGAAGATGCTCGACTGGGCGCTGCGTTCGGTATTGTTGATCGGCGTGCCGGCGGCGCTGGCGCTGGGCGTGCTCGCGGAGCCGCTGCTGATCACGTTGTTCCACTATGGGGCGATGACGGACAATGATGTGGTGATGTCGGCCCAGAGCCTGCGGGCCTACAGCTTCGGGCTGCTGGCCTTCATGCTGATCAAGGTGCTGGCACCGGGCTTCTATGCGCGTCAGGACACGAAGACGCCGGTCAGGATCGGCATCATCGCGATGGTCGCCAACATGGCCTTCAACCTCGCGCTGATCGTGCCGTTGGCCCATGCGGGCCTGGCATTGGCCACGGCGCTGTCGGCCTTCCTGAATGCCGGGCTGTTGGCGCGTGGCCTGTATCGCGAGGGTGTGCTGCGCTTCCAGCCGGGCTGGGGGCGCTATTCGCTGACGCTGATTGGCGGTTGCGCCCTGATGGGCGGCGGCCTGCTGTGGCTGTCACCGGACTGGACCACCTGGCTCGGTTGGGGCCTGTGGGAGCGCTGTGCGATGATGGGGGCGCTGGTCGTCGGCGGTGTGCTGGTCTATGCACTGTGGTTGGGGCTTTGCGGCATACGTCCGCGCCACTTCCGCATGCAGGGCTGAGCCCCGACTCCCGATTCACAACTCGCGTTCCAGCAGTTTTCTCTCTGGTGGGGCAACGGTGGCTGTCAGCGCCGTGCCCCTTCGCTATAATCGACCACTTTCGGCGGCTTGTGTGATGCACGCATGGACTTGATCAGAGGACTCCACAATCTCGCCCGCCTGCGCAAGCAGGATGGCAGTCGCGGCTGCGTGGCCACCATCGGCAATTTCGATGGGGTGCACCTCGGCCACCAGGCGATTCTGGAGCAACTGCGCGAGCGCGCGGCGGCCTATGGGCTGCCGGCCACGGTGGTGGTGTTCGAGCCGCAGCCGCGCGAGTTCTTCGCGGGTGACAAGGCGCCGCCACGCCTGACGCGACTGGCGGAAAAGGTCCGCCTGCTGGGTAGCCACGGCGCCGAGCGCGTACTGTGCCTGCCCTTCAATGAGGCGCTGCGCTCATTGTCGGCCCGTGAATTCATCGAGCAGGTACTGATCGATGGCCTCGGCGTGCGCCACCTGGTGGTCGGCGACGACTTCCGCTTCGGCTGTGATCGTGCCGGTGACTTCGCGCTGCTGGAGCGCATCGGCGCCGCCGAGGGCTTCGCGGTGGAGCATACCCGCACCTTCGAGATCGCCGGTGAGCGTGTGTCCAGCACTCGCGTGCGCAAGGTACTGGCCGCGGGTGACATGGCATTGGCCGCCAGATTGCTGGGACGAGCCCATCACTGGCAGGGGCGCGTGGTCGCGGACCGTCAGCTGGGGCGTACCATCGGCGTGCCGACCGCCAATCTGCCGCTGCCGAATGCGCCGCTGGCAGTCTCCGGCGTCTACGCGGTGATGGCGCATCTGGCCGATGGCCGCGCCTGCCCGGCGGTAGCCAATATCGGCTGGCGCCCGACGGTCGGCACGCCGCGCCCGGTCCTTGAGGTTCACCTGCTGGACTTCGCGGAGGACCTCTATGGCCAGTCGATGCGTGTCAGCTTCTGTGCCTTCCTGCGTGGCGAGCAGCGCTTCGATGGCCTGGAGGCTCTCAAGGCCGCCATCTACGCCGATATCGCATTGGCACGCCGCTTCTTCGCGCTGGCCGCAGGCGAGACGCCCGCCAGTGATGAGCAGGCATTGCTCGATTGCATGACCTCGATGGCTGACCTGCCGCTGGCCAGCCGTCCGCTGAGCGCACTGATGAATGCGCCGACGGCACCCTTACACGGCACTGCTGAGGTGTCTGATTCCACAGCTCGGGAAGCTCAGGCTTCCCGCCCCCACGACGGCTGACCCGAAAGGCTATGAGCGACTACAAGCACACTTTGAATCTGCCCGATACCGACTTCCCGATGCGCGGCAATCTCCCCAAGCGTGAGCCGGACCAACTGGCCCGCTGGAACGAGATTGACCTCTACGCGCGTCTGCGTGAAGCAGGCAAGGGCCGTCCGAGCTTCGTGCTCCACGACGGCCCTCCCTATGCCAACGGCAATATTCACATCGGTCACGCCGTCAACAAGATTCTCAAGGACATCATCGTCAAGTCCAAGACGATGGCGGGCTTCGATGCGCCTTACGTGCCGGGCTGGGACTGTCATGGTCTGCCCATCGAGCACAAGGTCGAGACCACCCACGGCAAGCATCTCGAGTCCGAGAAAGCCCGTCACCTGTGCCGCGAATACGCGGGCGTGCAGGTGGAAGGTCAGAAGCACGAGTTCATCCGTCTCGGCATCGTCGGTGACTGGGGCAACCCGTATCGCTCCATGGACTTCGCCAACGAAGCCGGTGAGATCCGTGCGCTGGCCGAGATGGTCAAGGGCGGTTATGTCTTCAAGGGCCTGAAGCCGGTCAACTGGTGCTTCGACTGTGGCTCTGCGCTTGCGGAAGCGGAAGTCGAATACGCCGACAAGACCTCTGACGCCATCGATGTCGCCTTCGCGGCAGACGACAGCGCGGCGCTGGCCAAGGCCTTCGGCCTCGAGTCACTGAGCAAGCCGGCGGCGATCGTGATCTGGACCACCACCCCGTGGACCATCCCGGCCAACCAGGCGCTCAACGTTCACCCGGACTTCGTCTACTCGCTGGTCGATACCGGCGAGCGCCTGCTGGTGCTCGCCGAGGAGCTGGTCAAGGACAGCCTGGCGCGCTTCGGGCTGAGTGGCGAGACACTGGCGACCGTCAATGGCGCGGCACTGGAGAATCTCAACTTCCGTCACCCGATCTACGATCGTCTGTCGCCGGTCTATCTGGCCGACTACGTCGAGACCGGTGCCGGTACCGGTATCGTCCACTCCGCGCCGGCCTACGGCGAGGATGACTTCCACACCTGCCGTCGTTACGGCATGAGCTTCGACGAGATCGAGAGCCCGGTGCAGGGCAACGGCGTCTACGTGCCGGACCTGCCGGAATTCGGTGGTCAGTTCATCTGGAAGGCCAATCCGAACATCGTCGCGCGTCTGGAAGAACTCGGCGCGCTGATGGCGCACGAGAAGATCACCCACAGCTACATGCACTGCTGGCGCCACAAGACGCCGGTCATCTATCGCGCCACGGCCCAGTGGTTCGTCGGCATGGACATCGCCGGCACCGATGGCGTGACCCTGCGTGACAAGGCGCTGTCCGCCATCGAGGACACCACCTTCATTCCTGCCTGGGGCCAGGCGCGCCTGAAGAGCATGATCGCCAACCGCCCTGACTGGTGCATCTCGCGTCAGCGCAACTGGGGCGTGCCGATTCCGCTGTTCCTGCATCGCGCCACTGGCGAACTGCACCCTGACAGCGTCGCGCTGATGGAGGCGGTCGCGGATCGTGTCGCCGAGCACGGCATCGATGCCTGGTGGTCACTCGACAGCCAGGAGCTGCTGGGCGATGAGGCCGAGAACTACGAGAAGGTCACCGACACGCTGGACGTGTGGTTCGATTCCGGCACGACTCACTGGCATGTGCTGCGTGGCTCGCACCCGCATGGTCACGAGGAAGGTCCGCGTGCCGACCTGTACCTGGAAGGCTCCGACCAGCACCGTGGCTGGTTCCACTCGTCACTGCTGACCGGCTGTGCCATCGACGGCCACGCACCGTACAAGGCACTGCTGACTCACGGTTTCACCGTCGATGCGCAGGGCCGCAAGATGTCCAAGTCGGTCGGCAACGTGGTTGCGCCGCAGCAGGTGATGGACAAGTTGGGTGCCGACATTCTGCGCCTGTGGGTGTCCTCCAATGACTATTCCGGTGAGATGGCCGTCTCGGACGAGATCCTCAAGCGGACTGCCGATGCCTATCGCCGCATTCGCAACACCTCGCGCTTCCTGCTGTCCAACCTGAACGGTTTCGAGCCCGAGCGTGATGCGCTGGCCTTCGACGACATGCTGGCGCTGGACCAGTGGGTGGTCGATCGTGCCGCCCAGCTGCAGGCACGTGTCGAGCTGGCCTACGAGGAATATCGCTTCCTCGATATCTATCAGCAGGTGCTGACCTTCTGCTCGCGTGAGCTGGGCGGCTTCTATCTGGATGTCATCAAGGACCGCCAGTACACCACGCAGCCGAACTCGCGTGCGCGTCGCAGCTGTCAGACGGCGCTGTATCACGTGATCGAGGCGCTGGCACGCTGGATGGCGCCGATCCTCTCCTTCACCGGAGAAGAGATCTACGCCAACATCCCGGGTCCGCGCAAGGACACCATCTTCCTGGAGACGGCCTACACCGGCCTGACCACGCTGGCGGATGATGCCCCCATGGGGCGTGAGTTCTGGGAGCAGGTGCTGCACGTCAAGCAGGCGGTCAACAAGACGCTGGAAGGCGCGCGCAACGCCGGTCTGGTCAAGAATGGCCTGGCGGCGGAAGTCACCCTTTACGTCAATGACGAGCTAAAAGCACTGCTGGCAAGTCTCGGCGACGAGCTGCGCTTCGTGATGCTGACCAGCGGCGTGACCCTGGCGCCTCTCGATGCTGCGGGTGACGCAGAAGAGACCGAAGTGTCCGGCCTCAAGGTGGCGGTCAAGGTCAGCGAGAATGCCAAGTGCGAACGTTGCTGGCACCACCGTCCGGAAGTCGGCACCCTGCCGGAACATCCGACCCTGTGTGGCCGCTGCGTGACCAACCTGCCGGATGGCGAAGGCGAGACGCGTCACTTCGCGTGATCGCTGACGCGACCGCGGCATCGTTCAGCCTCCGCTGAGCGCTGATATCGAACGCCGGGCTCTGGCCCGGCGTTCGTGTCTTGCCGCCGACGGATTCATTTCATGCAGGGATGCCCATGGCATCCCCGACAGGAAGGTAACATGACGTCTTCTTCACAACCGCCTGCCAGTGAGGCCGGCTCGGCCGCCAGTGAGCCGATGCGTTCGCCGTTGCGCTGGCTGTGGCTGTCAGTGGTGATCGTGGTGCTGGACCTGACCACCAAGTGGTTGGCCAGCAGTTCTTTGATCTATGGTCAGGCCAACGAGGTGCTGCCGGTCTTCAATCTGACGCTGCTGCACAATACCGGCGCGGCCTTCAGTTTCCTGGCCGGTCATGACGGCTGGCAGCGCTGGCTGTTCGCCGGCATCGCCGTGGTGGCGGCCATCGGTCTGAGCATCTGGCTTGCGCGCCTCAAGCGTCACGAGACCTTCACGGCGCTGGGCATCGCGCTGGTACTGGGTGGCGCACTGGGCAATCTTTATGATCGTGTCGTGCATGGTTACGTGGTGGACTTCCTGTCCTTCCACTGGGGCAATGCCTTCTTCCCGGCCTTCAATGTGGCGGACGTCGCCATCAGCTTGGGAGCCGTGGCACTGATCATCGAATCCTTCCGTGGCCGCTCCGAGTGAGTGGCGCAAACGAGGTCAGCATGAGCGAATATCGTATCGCCGAAAACATGGAGGTCAGCCTCCATTTCCGTCTGCGTCTGGAAGACGGTACCGAAGTGGATTCCACCTTCGACAAGACGCCGGCCACCTTCCAGGTAGGCGATGGCAACCTGCCGCCGGGCTTCGAGCGGCCGATCATGGGCATGGCGGCAGGTGAGACCGGCAGCTTCACGGTCACGCCGGAGCATGCCTTCGGTCAGCACAATCCGCAGAATGTCCAGACCGTGGCGCGCAAGAGCTTCGATGACGAGATCGAGGTCGGCATGGTGATGTCCTTCGCCGAGCCGTCAGGCTCGGAGCTGCCGGGCATCATCCGCGAGATCGATGAGCGTGACGTCAAGGTCGACTTCAACCACCCGCTGGCCGGGCGTACCCTGACCTTCGAGGTCGAGGTGCTGTCCGTCTCCCCCGCGACCACGCACTGAGTCTTCTTTCCCAGGGGCACCTCACACGTGTGCCCCTTGCCATCAAGCGGAGCCTGTCATGCAGATCAAGCTGGCCAACCCGCGCGGTTTCTGCGCCGGAGTGGATCGCGCCATCGATATCGTCAACGGGGCGCTCGACGTGTTCGGGCCGCCGATCTACGTGCGTCACGAGGTGGTGCACAACCGCTTCGTGGTCGACTCCCTCAAGGAGCGCGGCGCCATCTTCGTCGAGGAACTGCACGAAGTGCCGGATGACGTCATCGTCATCTTCTCGGCCCACGGTGTCTCGCGTGCGGTGCAGGAAGAGGCCGAGCGTCGCAACCTCAAGGTCTTCGATGCCACCTGTCCGCTGGTGACCAAGGTGCACATGGAAGTGCTGCGCTATGCGCGCAAGGGCCAGGATTGCGTGCTGATCGGCCATGAGGGTCACCCGGAAGTCGAGGGCACCATGGGTCGCTATGACACCTCCAAGGGTGGCACCATCCACCTGGTGGAGGACGAGTCCGATGTGGCGCGCCTGGAGGTCAAGGACCCGGATCAGCTGGCCTTCGTCACCCAGACCACACTGTCCATGGATGACACGGCGCGTGTGATCGATGCGCTGCGCGAACGCTTCCCGGCGATTCAAGGGCCGCGCAAGGACGATATCTGCTACGCGACCCAGAATCGTCAGGACGCCGTACGCATGCTGGCGGAAGCCTGCGATGTGGTGCTGGTGGTCGGCAGCCCCAACAGCTCCAACTCCAATCGCCTGCGCGAACTGGCCGAGCGCATGCAGACCCCGGCCTGGTTGATCGATGATGCCGAGCAGATCGAGGCCGCCTGGCTCGAGGGTATCGGCAGTATCGGGATCACGGCAGGCGCAAGTGCGCCCGAAGTGCTGGTGCAGGGCGTGATCGATCGCCTGATGGCACTGGGGGCTTCGGCGCCCGAGGAACTGGAAGGTCAGGAGGAGAATATCGTCTTCTCCATGCCCAAGGAGCTCAAGGAGCGCTTGATCGCCTCGGATCAGATTCGCGAGCTGTAACGCTCTGTAAGTCATTGGTCATCTGAAAGCCGCGACTCTGTCGCGGCTTTTTTCATGTCTGATCCGCAATATCTGACTCTTTGTGAGTTATTGCGCATGTTCTCAATGCCCTGATCATTCCGGTGAGCGTTGATCTGGCCTGAGGATATATGAAAAAAAATGTAATGCTCGGTTACGAAAATGATACATAATGGAGGGTAAGCCACCTCTGGAGATATCGGCATGCTATGCCATCCCCTAGCCAAAAGCGTCATCGGTGCTCGTGCACGACGCGGGGCAGCGGGAGCGTGCGGGCCCAGAGGAGCACGAGGCTTCACGCTCATCGAAGTCATGATGGTGGTCGCGATCATCGGGATTCTGGCGGCGGTAGCAGTGCCATCCTATCTCGGGTACGTGGAGCGCAGCTGGCGTTCTCATGCTCAGCAGGCGCTGGGCCAGCAGGCCAGGCAGTTGCATGGCTTCTATGGACACGATTTCTCCGAGGCGCCGGTGCTGGAGGGTGAGTTGCCAGCCGATGGCGTCAGCAGTATCGAGGATGCCGGCGGCAATCTGCGCTACCTGATCTCCTATCGCAGCCTCACGCCGAGCACCTTCGTGTTGCAAGCCACTCCGCAGGGAGCACAGCTCAACGATGACTGCGGCATTCTGTGGATGGATGAGGTCATGAATACCGGCGCGGAAGGAGGGGGGCGGTGTTGGTGAAGTCTGCGAGACCATCCTCTCGACATCGGGTCGGGAGAGAACTGCCTTTCGCGTTGCATGAGAGGCCACGAGAGGCCGGGGAGCCTGACATCATGCGTCATTCACGCGGTTTCACGCTGATCGAGCTGGTGGTGACGGTGGCGATCATCGCCATCATCGCTGCCTGGGCGGTGCCTGCCTGGCAAGGGATGGTACAGCGCTCTCAGGTGGAGTCCGACGTGCGCGCCCTGACGCATGCCCTGGCGATGGCACGCAGTGCCGCGACCAGTCGCGGCACCATGGTCAGCGTCTGTCCCTATGCTCCGAGCGTTGCCACGCCGAACCCCACTGTCTGTGATGCGGACTGGTCGAATGGCTGGGTGGTGTATGAAGGCAGTGGGGCCAATTTCACGGCAGGGGATCGCATGTGGGTTCATCAGGGCAGCAACTCGGTGGCGCAATCCGGCGGTGCCAGTCGTATCACCTTCAATGATCGCGGCACACTCAACAGCGGCAACAGCACGCTGGTGTTCTGCGCAGCCTCGGATTCCACTTCCGTGGTGGTGGCGCCTTCAGGGCGCGTGAGACTCGAGACGGGAGGTGATTGCTCATGACAAGACGTAACCCTCCGAAGATCGCGACGGCGCATCGTCAGCGTGGCGTCGGTCTGATCGAGGCGCTGGTGGCCGTGCTGCTGCTTGGTGTCTCCTTGCTGGGGCTGGGGCTGCTGCAGGTGCAGACGTTGCAGCATCAGCGCGTCAGTTACAGCAATACGGTGGCACAGCTGCTGTCATTGGACATGGCCGAGCGCATCCGGGCCAATCTCGAAGCCATTGCGCAATACGATGGTGCCGATACGCAGGACCCACCGGACAATGGATGCTCGTCAGACTGCACGCCTGCTCAGTTGGCCAATCAGGATGTGATCGACTGGCGAACGGCCATTCAGGGTTCCACTCTGACCAGCGGTGTCGGCAACGTGACGGTAGACGAGCGCCTGGTCGGCGGTGCCGGTATCGGGGTGCATGACGTCAGTGTCCAGGTGCAATGGAGCGATACGCTCAACGGTGGAGTGGATATCCAGGCATATCGCTTCGAGGTGGAGCCATGAACCCGCGTGTCTCTATCGCTGGCAAGAAGTTCTCTCGCTCTCCAGCCTCTCGCGCGCATCAGGCGGGGGTTGGCCTGGTCGAACTGATGATCAGTCTGGTGCTGGGTCTGCTGATCACGGCGATGGCAGTGCAGATGTTCTCGACGTCACGCAGTACCGTGAGTACCCAGGAAGCCCTGTCCTATCTTCAGGAGTCGGCGCGTTATGTCTCGTTCCGGCTTCAGCCCCTCATGCGCAATGTGGGCTACGCGGGGTGTGCCAACAGTCGTGATATCACCAATGCCAGTTCAGTGGATGACTCCCACGATCTCACGGCGCCCTTCGGTGGGCAGCAGCGTACCCAGCGTAGCCTCAGCTATTTCAATCTGACGTTCGTCGCCGCCAGCAAGGATGGCGATGAGATCACGCTCATCAGCAGCATGACCTCACTGGGCGGACCGCTGAGCGTGCGCAATGGCAGTGAAGCGGCCTTCGTGACCGACGAGTTCGCGCTGGTCAGTGATTGCAACAGCACCGATGTCTTCAAGGTGTCGGGGACGACCCAGGGCAGTATCGAGACCAACGATACCCTGTCGCGTTCCTATGGCAGTTCACAGTCATCGAACGCCTATCTGTATCCGGTGCAGGCCTGGGAGCTCCGGCTGGATGATCAGGCCAATGACAGCTCGGTGCGTGCGCTGTATCTCGATCGCATCGATGCCACCTTTGCGCGCGAAGAGCTGGCCTCTGGCGTCGAGGGCTTCGATGTCAGCTTCAGTCTGGACACCACTGGCAACGGCAGTGTCGATCGGGTCAAGGTGCCTGCCGCCACGGTTCGCAGCGAAGACCGTTGGGATGAGGTGCGTCGCATCGAGATCGCCCTGACGCTCGAGAGCCTGCCAGGCGTGGTGCCGGGCGGAGATAACGATGGCCGTCTGACACGCACCTTCAATCTCACGTTCACGCCGCGCAATCTGCAACTGAGGGGCAGCTGATGCATACATCGCCGTCAACATCCGGGCCCTGTGCGGCAACGAGGGGGCCCGCGCATCAGCAAGGCATCGCGCTGCTGATCGTGCTGGTCATGCTGGTGGTGATCGGTCTGCTGGCCGTCACCGGCGTGGAGGACAGTCAGTTGCAGACCCGGATGGCCGTCAACAGCCGCAACTTCGAGCAGTCCTATTACAACGCCGAGACCAGCCTCAGCATCGGTGAGCGGGCGTTGCAGGAGGGTCTGGAGAATGGCGCCTGGGAACTGGGCGATTTCGATGACTCGGCTGGGCTGATGCTGGCACTCCCTGAGGATGCGCCGCCGATCAACCCGCTCTCTGAAGCGGATTGGCAGGCCAATGGCATCGATACGCTGGATGATGATAACGGCGCGGTGATCGGGGCGTACGTGATCGAGTATCTGGGCAAGGTCGGTCAGCCCCCACTGAATACCAGCAACGAATTGAATGCGGTCGGTACGCGCCTGGATGCCTTCCGCGTCAGTGCAATGGGCCTGGGAGGCGGCAATGGTGCCTCCTGGACAGTGGTGCAAAGCGAGTTGGAACTGGGCCCTTACTTCTGAGAGGAGCATGAACATGCGTTATCTGCTGAGTGGTGCCCTATGCCTTTTCGCTCTGCCTTGCCTGGCGGCTCCCGGGGAAATCGCTCGTGCGCCAGTGACGGAAGCCACGGGTGTTCAGCCCAATATCCTGTTCATTCTTGATGATTCGGGCAGCATGGCCTGGGAGGATACGCTCAATCAGGGCGTCGAATACTGGGGCTATCAGCCCGCCTCGTCGGTGCTTGGAGACTCCGGAGTCTACTCGATCAGCAACTTTGGGACTGTCAGTCATCAATCCCAGACCAGCGTTGCCCGCGCCATTGGCTCGTGCAATGGCTTCAATGTCCTGGCCTACAATCCGGCGCTCACCTATGCCCCCTGGGCGGGCAAGGATCGCTTTGGAGCGGATTACCTCGACGCGACGCTCCTGACGGCGCGCGCGAATCCCTATGAGCCGACGACAACCGTCAATCTTACCGGGGTCTATTACATGCCCTGGACGGACAATGACGGTGACGGCGAGTATGACTTCGAGGAGTGCGGGCTTTATCGAAGTGGCAATGGTCTTTATGTGGATACCACGCGTCAGACCTACATCAACCAGCAGTCCGCCGCGCAGAAGACCAACTTCGCCAACTGGTTCACCTATTACCGCGACCGCATGTCCGTTGCCAAGTCGGCCATGGCAGGCGTCATCGATACCAACGAGTCTCGGGTAGGCCTGCGTACCATCCAGGGGCGCAACAACCGCAACGTCGCGGACATGACCGACGACGATGAACGTGACGACCTGATGGAAGAGCTGTTCACCGCTTATCCCTCCGGCGGGACTCCACTGCGTACGGCCTTGAAGAATGCCGGCGAATACTTCGCCAGTACCGGGAACAATGCGCCCATCCTGAGTGCGGATGAAGGCGGCATGTGTCAGCAGAATTACGCGATCATGATGACTGATGGCTATTGGAATGGCTCAAGTCCCAGTGTCGGCAATGTCGATGGTGGCAGCGGTGATTACATCAGTGCCAGTCACCGTGACAGTTACTCCAATACCTTGGGTGACGTGGCGATGTATTACTATCGCACCGACCTGCGCACTGATCTGATCAATAGCGTTCCCACCGTGCCGGATGTGGATGAAAACCCGTCCCAGCACATGGTCACCTACACTGTCGGCTTCGGGGTGGATGGTTCCCTGACCGAGAATCCATCCGGTATCGATACCTCCTTCACCTGGCCTCAGCCGGTGTCCAATACCAATACCACCATTGATGATCTTCGCCATGCCGCCTGGAATGGACGCGGCGAGTATCTGAGTGCTGCCAACCCCCAGGCCCTGATCGATGCATTGAACAATATCGCCCAGTCAATCGCGGGGCGTGCTGCCAGCACCGGCAGTCTGGATATCAGCAGTGGTAGCCAGACCAGTGATGCCTATGTCATCCAGACGACCTATGACCCGGCCAACTGGGCGGGGGATGTGGTCGCACGCAAGATCGGCAGCGATGGCACCTTGAGCAGCACATCCGAGTGGTCCGTCGCGGAGTGGTTGCGTGACGATGCCGGTCGCAGCAGCAGTCGCAAGGTGATCACCTATAATCCGGGGATTTCGGACGTCGACGAGAAGGCCTTCTTCTTTGATATCGAGGAGGCCGGCTCATTGGAGGCGGAACAGATTCTCGACCTCGTCGGTTTCCTGGACGAGACGCTGTTGACCGATGCCGTGCTGATCTCCGTGCGTGAAGCTGCAAACGGGGTCTCCGGGACTCTCGGCAACGGTCTGGGGCTCGGCCTGGGGAATGGCAATGGTCTGGCCAATGCCCTGGGGTTGACCGGCGGGCAGAGCGGCGTGCTGGAGCTGGTCGGTGATACCGTGACGCAGCTGACGGGGCAGATTCTGGATACGAGCGGGACCTTCCTCACGCTCAATGGGACACCGCTTGCCGTGAGAACGTCGGAGCTCGAGAATCTGATCGGCTATCTCAAGGGCGATGATACCTATGAAGGTACCTTGTTCCGTGATCGTGACGACAACTATCTCGGTGATATCGTCCACGCCTCGCCGGCCATCGTCGGCCCGCCTTCCGCCAGCTACCGCAATGACATGGAAGTGTCTTCGTACCGCTCCTTCAAGACCTTGCATGAAGATCGCCAGTCGATGATCTACATCGGTGCCAACGATGGCATGCTGCATGCCATCGACATGGAAAGCGGGGAAGAGAAATTCGCCTACATGCCATATGCCGCTTTCAGCATCGAGGGAGGGCGTGGCATTCGTCAGCTCGCCGACCAGAATTATGTTCACCAGTATTACGTCGATGCCACGCCTGTCGCGCGCGATGTCCACGTACAACTGGGAGAGGAAGACGCTCCCAGCTGGCATTCGGTCCTGGTGGGGGGGCTTGGCGCGGGTGGCAAAGCGGTCTACATGCTGGATATCACGGATCCCGAAGCCTTCGACACGCTGGGGGAGTCCAATGGCACCTCGCCGGCGGATATCGTGCAGTGGGAATTCACCCACGAGGATCTCGGTTACACCTTCAGCGACATTCAGGTTGCTCGACTTGATGATGGCAAGTGGTACGCCATCTTCGGCAATGGCTACAACGCGGATAGTGACGGGCGTGCCAAACTGTTCATCGTGGATCTGGAGGACCCGGAAAACTTCGCGCTGCTGGATTCACAGCAGGGCAGCAATGCCGGGGGGTCCTGCACGTCAGCCAACAGCGACTGCAATGGCATGTCGAGCCCGGAGCTGGCGGACATCGATGCCGATGGCATTACCGATTGGGTCTACGCGGGTGATCTTCACGGCAATGTCTGGGTGTTCGACATGCGTGATTTCTCGTTGGATGACGTGGGGAGCGGCGAGACGTCGCGCCTCTTCCAGTCATGTGCGGTGGCTCTGAACAGCACGACATCGACCTGTCCGACGGCTTCGCGCCAGCCCATCACCTCGCGAGTGGCCGTGGCACGCAGCGGTGTCTTCAACAGTACCGTCGATACGCCGTACCTGAATGTCTATTGGGGGACGGGGCAACTGTTGACACTGCAGGATGCCATCGACACCTCGACGCAGTCTTTCTATAGCGTATTGCACACGGGCGACACGACGCGTCGTTATCACGGACAGCTGGAAAAGCAGAGCTTCACGAACATCACCGGGGTCAGTGATGCACGTACCGTCACCGGTGTGGGTGTCGATTATGCCAATCAGAACAACAATGGCATCCAGTACGGGTGGTATGTGGAGCTTTCCGATTCCGGGGAGCGTCTGGTGACGATTCCGGCAGTACGTGGCGATCTGATCGTCTTCAATACCACGATCCCGGGCAGCAATGGCCCCTGTACCGGTGGTGCCAGCGGCTGGTTGAATGCCCTCAGCCTGCGTAATGGTCTGCAACCGGTCCGCAGCAACAACAGTGTCCAGCAGGTCTTTGACTACAATGGCGACGGCAAGGTGGATGCCAGCGACAACGTCAACAATCAGGTCGTGCTGTCGATAAAGACGGACGGGGAGCCCACCTCGCCCAAGTTCCTGGGAGATACCCAGTACGTCGGTCAGGGCGGTACCAATCAGGTGGTCGAGATGGCCATGGACTTCGGGATCGATGGACTGGAAGGCCGTAGTGCCTGGTACCAGCTGCGCTAGGAGAGGGAACATGCAGACATCACGACACAAGTGGCAGCGGAGCGGCGGCGCATGGATACTGGCAGCCTGTGCACTCCTCACGGGGTGGGGCGGGACGGCCATGGCGGCAGATACCTTGATTCAGCTGGACATGGAGCAGACCGTCACAGGCGTGATTGACCAGGTGGAGGGGGACCAGCTGCAGCTCAACGACATGGGGTTCGTGATCCTGCCCTCCACGCGCGTCCTCAATCGCAATGGGCGAGAACTTCAGGCATTCCACCTCAATCCGGGGCAGGAGGTCGAGGTACGCTTCGATCCGCGCGGCGAGCCAAGACCTGTGATCGATATCACGCTGCTTCGCAGGGGGCGTTGATGATCAGACGAACTGGCGGTTCTCGATCACAAGGTGGTTTCGGCTTGATGGAGCTGATGATTGCCGTGGCCATCATCGGAATCCTGGCCGCTATCGCCTATCCCAGCTATCAGGATCAGGTGGAGCGCTCACGCCGCACGGATGCCATCACGTCCCTGCTGGCGCTTGCCCAGACCCAGGAGCGCATCATGGCCACCTGCGGAGAATATGCCACCGCCAGTGTGACTGCCGCCACGGACTGTGATGATGCTCTGGGGCTCGGCGGAGACGGGATCGGGCTTGGCCAGGCGGATACGGCCAGCGAGGAGGGCTTCTATACACTGGCCGTCGCGGGGGACGCCGACAGCTATACGCTGACGGCCACTGCCACGGGCAGTCAGGCCAATGATGAGGACTGTGCCACTTTCACGTTGACGGAGCTGGGTATCAAGGGAGCTGCGGTATTGGCAGATTCAGAAGGCACCGACAGTAGCAATTGCTGGTAACGCAGCACACCCTGCCATCCGTTTGCAGCAGACACGAGCCCCGATTCTTTTGGATCGGGGCTTTTCGTTGTCCAGAAACTCGCGCCACCAAAGATGAAACAATGATGAATATGAGTAATTTGTGGGATGTCAGGTAATTCTATGTAACATAATAATTCCATTATGTGGCTGGTTGACGTTACATTGCCCCATTTCACATCGCGAAGGGCACCTTCGCCTGCGTGTTTCTCAGGGATATGACGATGTCAGTTTTGCATGTGCTTCGACGCACACGTCAGCAGGAGGGGCAGCAAGGATTCACGTTGATCGAGCTGATGATCACGTTGGCAGTGCTGGTCATCACGATCACGATCGCCGTCCCCGCCTGGCAGGGAGTGGTCGCGCGCAATGCCGTGACCAGTACCGCCGAGACACTCATTGCCTCGGTCAACTACGCGCGCAGCGAGGCGGTGGCCAGTGGTGGCAGCATCACGCTCTGTCCGCTGAATGCCGCGGGTGATGCCTGCATGAATTCGACCCGCTGGAGCAATGGCTGGGCGGTCGTGCAGGGCACTCAGGCGGATGCACGAGTATCGCTGGGCGATGATCTGTTGCGCCTGTTCGATGCCGCCATCACCGTGCAGGCAGATGTCACCGGCGTGACCTTTGATGACCAGGGCGCGACACCGGACTCCACTTGGCTGTTGATCTGTGACCAGTCGGGTGGTCAGGGCCATCGCCAGCTTGAATTGACCCCCATTGGACGAGTACTGACGGAGACATATGGCAGCGATGACCAGAGTTGCTGAGGTGGGCTCGCATCCCGCGAGAGAGGGGCAACAAGGTACCAGTCTGCTGGAGGCTCTGATCGCCCTGTTGCTGATGGGGCTGACGTTGCTGGGTTTCGGACTCATGCAGATGGAGAGCCTGCAGGCCAACAACGAGAGTTATGCGCGTACCGAAGCTCGCATCCTGTTGATCAGCATGGCGGAGCGTATCCAGGCCAACCCTGATGGCGTGGATGACTACGCTGGTCTCGACACCGAGAGCGCGGGCAATCCCGGCAATTGTCCCTGCAGTGTTGCTGAGCTGGCGGCACGCGATGTAGCGGTGTGGGCGGACAGGCTTGAGGACAGTGGACTGAACGCGCCGGTCGGGGCCATCGCCAGCAGCGGGAGTGATCTTCTGACACTGACCCTCGGCTGGAGCGGTGCCGCGCCGCTGGGTCAGAACGCAGACAGCATGGACGCCGATGCTCAGGCGTTGAGCGAGACCCTACAGATACGAGTGGTGCCCTGATGTCATTGAAAGTCTCTCTCTCGCGGCGAGCCTGCGCGTCGCGCTCGCCCAGGGCGCCTCGCTCGATGCCTTCACGGCGTGCCCAGCAGGGCGTCGGCCTGGTCGAATTGATGTTGGCGCTGGTGCTGGGGTTGTTCATTTCCGCCATGGCGCTGGAGTACTTTCTCGCCTCGCGCTCAACCCTCAACACGACGTCTGCCGTGTCCTACCTGCAGGAGTCTGCGCGCCATGTCACGCGTCGCTTGCAGCCATTGGTGCGCAATGCCGGTTTTTCCGGCTGTGCGTCGGTGAGCAGTGTCAGTGATGGCACCGGCAGCCACGCGCTGTCCGATGCTCCCTTGACGGCCGAGTCCGACACGGTGGCGGGGGTCACCTACGACCGCCTGGCCCTGCAGGTACCCGCACTGGGAGCGCAGCGTGGCTGGCAGCTCGGGTCGAGTGTCGCTCAGGGGGATACGTCGTTGGTACTTGAAGATTACGCCGCCGATACGCTGGAGGCGGATAGCGTCGTGCTGATCAGTGACTGCGAGAGTGGTGATATCGCTCGCCTGGCGGGCGATGGCAGCAATTCACTGGATCTGTCGAGTGCTGTGGAACATGGCTACGGCGGTGCCCAGCAGACCCAGGCATATGTCTACCCGTTGCAGCGTTGGTATCTGCTGCTGTCGCAGACCGATGACGATTCTCCCGTCCGTCTGTGCCTGAACGGAGAAGATGTCGATGGTGACCCGACCGCAGGCTGTGATGAAGAAGTGGCGCGATACGTCGAAGCGCTGGATCTGTCCTTCGATACGGCCTCGGGCAGTGGCAGTGCGAGTCGTTTCGCAGTAGAGCGCAGCGCGGCGGAAGTGGAAGCCGCAAATGACTGGGGTAGCGTCAGACGTATCCACATCAGCCTGACCCTCAAGACGCCACCGACGATCAACGTCGAGGGTGAGGATGATGGTGAATTGGAACGTACCTTCGACATTACCCTGAGCCCGAGGAATATCGGTCTATGAATCAGATGAACGCCCCCCGGCATCCTCGTCAGCAGGGGATGGCATTGCTGGTCGTGTTGATCATGCTGATCGTGGTCGGCGTGATGGCAGTGACGGGCAATGAGGATACCCAGTTGCAGACCCGCATGCTGATGAATACCCAGTTCTACGACAATGCCTATGCCGAGGCCGAGAGCCTTCAGCAGCAGGCCGAAAGTCGTCTGCTCGAGGGCGAGCTGACGCTGGATGACTTCGGCGAGGATGGTTTCTATGACCTGACGGCGGGAGAAAGTCTGGACTTCGATCCTCTGCAGGCAGACGCCTGGGATGGCGAGGGCATCCTGAGTGGCAATGCGGCTGCCAATGGTAACTATGTCATTGAATATCTTGGGGAAACGACAGAAGGCGTTCTGAATGACGACAACCTGAGCAGCAGCCAGTTGTTGAATGCCTTCCGGATCACGGCCGCCGGTTGGAGTCTTGAGAGCGCGGGAGACCTTGAGAGCAGAAAGCGTGCACTGGCAGTGGTGCAAAGCGAAATCATGATGGCCGATTGAAGGGAATCTATCGATGAAATCGAAGCATTCACCCCGCCCCAGCGGCTTGCGTCGTATTCGCCTGCCGGTCTTGCTGTCAGGCGGGCTGCTGGTCGCCTTGCCCGTGCTGGCAGACAGCGACACGCTACTCCAGCTGCCCACCACCCAGAGCGTCGGCGTCACCCCCAATGTCCTGCTGGTATTGGATGATTCGGGCTCGATGTCTTTTGAAGACACTTTTGAGGGTGGAGAGTCCGTCCAGAAATATGATTTGGTCTATAGCTGGTACTATAAATACTCTAATTGCACCAAATATTGGTGTGATGTTGAGTTTAGGCCTAGATATAACTTATCCAATGATTATTTTTGTGCTGTTGAAAACAAGCAGGCTTACGACCCTGCTCAAACCTATCTACCTTGGAAAAAGGGAGATGGTGACGAACGCTATGCTAATATGGACCCGACAGCAGCATGGATTGACTTTGAGGGCGGCAACTCCAAAAGCAATCTTGTTAACCTGACAGACCCTGATCTTGATTTTCGTTATTATACAGGTGATAAATGCAAGGATAAAACCGAGGTTAGAATATCAGATAAGACACTTTCAGATGCAGAGAAAGTTAATTACGCTAATTGGTTTACATACTATCGAGATCGTCTAGGCGTCGGTAAAGCTGCAGCATTGGAGTTACTGGCCGGTACTGAATATAGGACAGGTTACCTAACTATAAATCCCCGCAATGGTAGTGAAAAAGCTGTCGTTGATAATATTGTCGATCAAATTGTCGAGCTTGTGACCAATGTTTTGGGTAATGTGGTTGAGTTGATTACCAATAGTGATAGTGGTAACGGCCACCTGACCGAAGTAAGAGATGCAATTGTCGACTCTGAAATTAGTACGAGTAACACCTACCGGGGTACACCATTACGAGAAGCTCTCTATCGCGCTGGTGAATATTACAGTGATAATTATTCCGGTCTGGGCTCTACACCGATTCTTTCCGAAGATGAAGGCGGCATGTGTCAGCAGAACTTCACTGTTCTGATCACGGATGGTTTCTGGAATTCCGAGAATTCTACCGCCTCCAGTAATATCGAAAGCAAGATCGGCGATGCCAATGGGGACGGACGGACCTGGCGGGAAAGTTATAACTATAGTTATGGCGGTAATGCCACGCTGGCGGATGTCGCTTATTATTATGCCCATAATGATCTGTTGCCGAAGCTTGGAAGTGGTACCTATGAAAAGCAGGTGATGACGACCTATACCGTCGCCTTCGGGGTGGACTCCGACAGCAATGACTGGAGCGACAACAAGCGTGTCATCGAGAGCAGCTCCAGCACCATCGATGACCTGGAACAGGCCGCCATCGATGGCGGGGGCTCCTACTTCAATGCCTCCAGCCCGACGGATCTCGTCTCGGCGCTGGCGGCGATCGCCTCCGAGATCGTCGCGGTAGGCAACAGTGTCAGCGGCCTTTCTACCAATCTGACGACGGCCAGTGTCGAGACGGACAGTCGACTGGTCGAGAGCCGCTATTCCGCCTCGACCTGGACGGGAGATGTGGTGGCCTCCTCGGTACAGGAGGGCAATGACGTCGAGGAGGGCGATCAGCTCTGGAGTGCTGCCACCCAGCTGAGTGAGGCATTGGCAGAGGAGGATGGCCTCGAGTCACGTACGGTCTTCACCATGTCCGGGGGGAACGGCGTCGAGTTCACGACCGACAACGCGGGCCGGCTGAGCTCGAGCCAGCGCAACGATCTCGCGCGCATGGAGGTCGGTGGCAACTCTACCGATGACCATGTGAAGGCAGCGATCGAGTGGTTGCGGGGCAGTGATGAATATGAGGGCGATGGTCTGCGCAATCGCACTGGCGTGCAGCTGGGTGACATCATCGGCTCATCGCCAGTCGTCGTGACACGTGAGGACTCGACGACACAGGGCAGTGTCTTCGTCGGGGCCAACGACGGCATGCTGCATGCCTTCGACCTCAATACCGGTAGCGAGCAGTTCGCCTACATTCCGGAGCTGCTCTATAGCGAAGAGGACGACGCAGGGCTGGGCTATCTGACCGACCCGGGCTATCAGCATCGCTATTATGTCGATGGTGAAGTGCGTATCGCCAGTCTGGATGGCGAGGAGTGGCTGGTGTCCGGTCTGGCGGGCGGTGGACGCGGCCTGTTCGCGCTCAATGTCACCAAGGCCGTGGCGGGTGAAGACTTCGATGAAGATGATGTAGTGCGCTGGGAATTCAGCTCAAGCGACGATGATGACATGGGGCATGTCTTCGGCAGTGCGCATATCGTGTCACTGAACAATGGTGACAGTGCGGTGCTGGTCGGCAATGGCCTGGAAACGGCCGATGAGAACGCCGCGCCGACGTTGTTCGCGCTGGAGCTCGATGGAGTCAATGCCGGCGGCGTGATCGCCAAGCTGTCCCCCAGTGGGGTGACCGGCGGCCTGGCCAATCTGCAGGTTGCTGATATCGACAGCAATGGCACTGTCGATTTTGCCTATGGGGGAGATCTTCAGGGGCGGTTGTGGAAGTTCGATCTCAGTGATGACGACAGCAGCAAGTGGAGTGTCACGCGGCTGTTCACGGCCTGTGCTACCAGCCTGACTGGCGGGGAGTGCCAGACGGATGCGCTGCAACCGATCACGGTCAAACCGACGCTGAGTCGCTACTCCGGAGGCACGCAGACCATGTCTTCGCCCAATCTGCTGGTGTCCTTCGGAACAGGGCAGGACATGTACGCTGATGCCGAGGACGAGGCCTGGGTCACCCAGAGCCTCTACACCGTGCTGGATGCCGGTGGCAGTCACACCAGCTTGATGCGCAGCAACCTCGAGGAGCGGACTTTCGTCAGTGGCAGCTACACCAACGGGGAGCTGACTGGACGGACTCTCGGTGGCGACAGCTTCAGCTATTACCCCAGCCAGCTGGAAGATCAGGACAGCGATCGCTTCGGCTGGTATCTGGATCTGGATGCCTCCGAGCAGGAAGAGCTGGTCGAGCCGGCCAACCTGCTCTCGAACCTGGTGGTCTTCTCTACCAGCACCTCCAGCACGGGGACCAACTTCTGTGAAAGCACCGGGGGCGGCTGGCTGGTCGCGCTGGATACCGAGACAGGGTTGCCGACCTACGACGACAGCGAAGGCAGCTATGTGACCATCTTCGATTTCAATCAGGATGAAGCCTTCAGCGCCGATGATCTGGTCGGCACCATCATCGACAACACCGTCGCCGTCGGCAATGTGGTCGTCAGCGTGAAACTGAGCGGTACGCCGACGTCCAGCGTCAGTGTCGGCAATACGGTCTATGTGGGTAGCAGCTCATTGGGAACGGTAGAAGGCACCGTCTCATCCTACGACCTGAACGTGTCCAGCTCGACGGATACCGGTCGTGTTTCCTGGTATCAACTGCGCTGATCGCATTGCATCTGTGATGCATGACCCGACGCCGTCACGCTCTCTCAGAGTGTGGCGGCGCCTTCACTTCTCAGCAGTACCTTCAAGTCCGCCTTTCAAGGAAGATCTTCATGGCCAGCTTTCTCTCTCTAGGCGCTAGCCTGTCCCGCAGTGCTCTGTCTCGCAGTGCTCTGTCCCGCAGTGCTCTGTCCCGCAGTGCTCTGTCTCGCAATGCTCTGTCTCACCGCAGGTACGCCCGCGGTTTCACGTTGACGGAAATCATGATCGTGGTCGTCATCGTCGGCATCCTCGCGGCGATCGCCTACCCGAGCTATCAGGATCAGGTAATCCGCTCACGTCGTGCCGATGGGCAGGCGGCACTGATGTCATTGGCCCAGGCTCAGGAGCGCTACATGGCGCGTTGCGGTGGCTACGCGACCAGCATCGCCGGTGACAGCGATTGTGATGAGGAGGGGCTGGGGCGCGCCACCGAGTCGCCGGAAGGCTATTACGCCCTGAGCTTGGAGGATGGCGCCACGACGACCCGCTTCACGCTGATCGCGACTGCGGTGGCGCCTCAGAGCGCCGATACCGATTGCCCTGCGCTGACCCTCACCAATACCGGCATCCGCGACACGACCGGCGATGGCGATTGCTGGTAGCAGTGGCGAGAGCGGCCTCGGTGCGATGCTGGATTGCGCGCGGCTCGCTTGCACCGCCTTGCGGGCGGCGTATTCTGGAAGCCTTTCCCGGTCTTGAGGCAGGAGCGAACAGGCGTGAATGACTTTGTGGTGGTAGGCGGTGGCGTGATCGGCATGCTGACTGCGCTGGAACTGGCGGATGGCGGTGCCGAGGTCACGCTGGTCGAGCGGGGCCAGTGTGGGCGCGAGGCATCCTGGGCGGGCGGCGGTATCGTCTCGCCGTTGTATCCGTGGCGTTATAGTGCGCCGATCTCACGCCTGTCTGCCTGGTCGGAAGGTTTCTACCCCACGCTGGCCGAGCGCCTGATCGAGACCACCGGCATCGACCCCGAATATCGCCAGCAGGGTCTGCTGTACCTGAATGTCGAGGATGCCGAGCAGGCACTGAGCTGGTCCGAGGAATACACCAAGCCGCTGACGCGCGTGGAGGCTGACTTTCTTTACGACAAGGCACCGGCCGTCGCGCCCGGTTGCGAATCGGCGCTGTGGATGCCGACGCTGGGCAGCATCCGCAATCCGCGCCTGGGCAAGTCACTGCGCGCCGCTCTCGATGCCCACCCGCGCGTACGTCTGCTCGAGAATGTCGCGGTGCAGGGCATTCTGCTGCAGGACGACACCGCCATCGGCGTGCAGACCGCCAATTCAGTGCTGTCCGCCGGACAGGTCGTGGTCTGTGGGGGCGCCTGGAGTCGCGAGATATTGAGTGAGGCGGGGCTGGCGCTGCCGGTGCGGCCGGTACGCGGCCAGATGGTGCTGTTCAAGGCACCCAAGGGGCTGGTGGAGCGCGTGGTACTCAAGAATGGACGCTACGTGATTCCACGTGCCGATGGGCGCATCGTGGCGGGTTCCACGCTGGAGGAGGTCGGCTTCGACAAGGCGACCACCCTTGAGGCGCGTGAGTCGCTGATCAAGAGCGCCTGCGAGATCATCCCGGCGCTGGCCGAGTGTGAGGTCGAGCATCACTGGGCGGGGCTGCGTCCCGGTTCGCCGACCGGCACGCCGTTCATCGGTGCCGTGCCCGAACGCCGCCACCTGCACGTCAATGCCGGTCACTATCGCAATGGCCTGGTACTGGCGCCGGCCTCGACCCGCCTGCTGGCGGACCAGTTGCTGGGGCGTACGCCTATCATCGACCCCACCCCCTACCAGCCCGAGACCTTGCTGGGCGAGATCGCCACGCTGGAAGCCTCGTCCCAGCCAGACGCGACGCGCTGGGCCTGAGCATCGTCATGGCGTCTTCCCCCTCGAGCCTTCGTCTCGAGGGGGAAGACAGTGCGTTACTTGCGTGGGCCCTCGTCGAGGAAATGCTGCTGGTGCTCCTGACAGCAGAAGTGCAGCGCTTCATGGCGGATGGCGTCATTTTCCGGCAGATGCAGATCGCAGTAGGCGCAGCGCACCATGTTCTGGGCCTCGCGCTCGGCAGGCTGGCCGTCATCGTGGTTGTCCTGGCTCAGCTTCCATTGGCGATACATGCGATAGAGGCGCAGGCCTGCCCAGAACAGGACGACGAATACCAGCAGACGGATGATCAACAGGCTCATTCCTATATGACTCCCAGATGAGGCGGCGCGCGTGGCTTTTTGCCAGCGGCGCGACCTTGCGGGACAATGGCGGCCATCATGAGACTGATGAGCCGGTGCACGGCTCAGCAGTCTGAGCCAGATGTCTGGCCACAGTGTACTGGCCCCTTATCGAACCGCCAATCGAGAGATCCTTACCGCATGCAAGATCTGACTCTGGTGATGGCCCAGCTCGACCCGCTGGTCGGTGATATTCCCGGCAATACCGAGCGTGCCATCGAAGCCGTCCGTGAAGCGAGTCTCGAGCACAAGGCCGACGTCGTCGTGCTGCCCGAGCTGTGTCTGACCGGCTACCCGCCGGAAGACCTGTTGCTGCGCGAATCCATGGAGGCACGACTCGACGAGGCGCGCGCGCGGATGGCCAGCAAGGTCGCGCGCGGCGTGATGGTCATCGTCGGCTACCCCGGCATGCGTGACGGCAAGCGCTACAACCTGGCCGGCGTGCTCAAGGATGGCGAGTGGATCGCCGAGTATGCCAAGCAGGCCTTGCCCAATTATCAGGTCTTCGATGAGCAGCGTTACTTCACGCCGGGCTCCGAGGCCTGCGTGGTGGAATGCCGCGGCGCCCGTCTGGGTATCGTCATCTGTGAAGACCTGTGGGATGGCGCGCCCGTTCGTCAGGCGCGGGATGCCGGCGCGGACATTCTCGTCAGCCTCAATGCCTCGCCCTATCATCTGGAGAAGCCGGCCGAGCGCAATCATCTGTTCGCTCAGCGGGCGGCCGAAGTGAAGTGTCCGCTGGTCTACGTCAATCAGATCGGTGGCCAGGACGAGCTGGTCTTCGATGGTGGCTCCGCCGCCATCGATGCCGAGGGCAATACCTGCGTGCAGGCACCCTGGTGGGATGTCGGCCTGATGCCGGTGCAGTTCCTCAAGGAGGAAGGCGGTAGCTGGGCGCCGCAGAGCGGCGAGATCGCCGAGCTGCTGTCACCGGAAGAGTCGCTCTACTGTGCACTGGTCACCGGCCTGCGTGACTACGTCAACAAGAGCGGCTTCAAGGGCGTGGTGCTGGGTCTCTCTGGTGGCATCGACTCCGGCCTGTCGCTGGCGATTGCCGTCGATGCGCTGGGCGCGGACCGCGTGCATGCGGTGATGATGCCGTACCACTACACCGCGGACATCTCCAGGGAAGACGCTGCCGAGCAGGCGACACTGCTGGGCGTGAATTACGAGGTGATGCCCATCGCGCCGATGGTCGAGGCCTTCACCGAGACACTGGCGGAGAGCTTTGCCGGCAGTGAGCGCGACACCACCGAGGAGAACCTGCAGTCACGCTGTCGTGGCGTGCTGCTGATGGCCATCTCCAACAAGAAGGGCCTGATGGTGCTGACCACTGGCAACAAGAGCGAGATGGCGGTGGGTTACGCAACCCTCTATGGCGACATGGTCGGTGGCTACAATGCGCTCAAGGACGTCTACAAGACCTGGGTATTCCGTCTCGCCAACTGGCGCAACACCATGGGCCCGGCGATTCCGGAGCGTGTCATCACGCGTCCGCCGTCCGCGGAGCTCGCCGAAGACCAGCTCGACAGCGACTCGCTGCCGGACTACGACACCCTGGATGCGATTCTCACCCATTACATCGAGGGTGACATGAGTGCCGAGGCGATCATCCGTGCCGGTTTCGAGGAAGAGGATGTCTATCGTGTGGTGCGTCTCGTCGACCGCTGTGAGTACAAGCGCCGTCAGGCACCGGTTGGCGTGCGTGTCACGCCGCGTGGCTTCGGGCGTGACCGTCGCTACCCGATCGTCAATGGCTGGGCGGCCGGCGACTGAGGCAACTCATGTCCGGTGTCAGGGATTGCGGATTCTTTGCGCAAGCCGCTGAAAGCGCCTGAGTCCGACGATTCTGGCCATGCTGACAGCACGAAAAAAGCCCGTGATCGGTGATCACGGGCTTTTCGATGGTGAGGCGGGAAGCCTGATCGTCAGACGGTCAGGTCATCCGCCTTCACGTAGCGCGGCTCGAAGGTACGGCCATCCAGACGCTTGTTGTCCGGATCATTCTGGATCAGCACCTTGAGCGTCTCGCTGGCGCGGTCGCGCAGACCGAGGCCCAGATAGCCTTCGACCATCACGGCCAGCGCATCGCGGGTGGCAGGAGTGTTAGGGTAGTGCTCGATCACCCACTCACCACGCTTCACGGCGGCCAGATAGGCCTGCTTGCGCAGGTAGAAATCGGCAGTCTGCAGCTCGCCACGCGCGAGTACGTTGCGCAGATAGATGATGCGCTGACGCGAATCTGCCGCGTAGGTGCTGTTGGGGAAGCGGCGCACCAGCTCGCCGAAGTCGACGTAGGCGTCCCGCGTCGCACCGAGATCCCGCTTGGAGATGTCGATCAGGTCCAGCGATTCCAGGCTGAAGCGCCCTGCACTATAGGCTGCCAGTCCACGCATGTAGTAGGCATAATCGACCTGCGGGTGGTCCGGGTGCAGCCGAATGAAGCGGCTGGCCGCCGCGCGTGCGGCTTCCCAGTTGTCCACCTGGTAGTAGGCGTAGATCAGCTCCAGCTGCGACTGTTCGGCATAGCTGCCGAACGGGAAGCGAGTATCCAGTGCTTCAAGTTGCTGCACGGCGGAGTTGAAGCGGCTGGTATCCAGGGAAACCTGAGCCTGACGGTACAGCTCCTGCTCCTGAAGATCCGGTGCCGGCTCGTTGGACGCACAGCCGACCAGCAAGGTGCTGGCCAGGGCGAAGGCAGTCAAGGGAAGGGCGCGCATCGGTTTCCTCATCTCGGGCAATCCATGGCGGGCATGCTAGAATCCGCCGATCCGCACTCACTATAAAGCAAAGGCCCTTTCCTGCGAAACGGCCTCAGAGAGCAATATGGCAGACACCATCAACCGCGAAGAGCGGATCCCGGAGGCGATGATTGGCATGCGCCTTGATCAGGCCTGCGCCGAGATCTTCTCCGACTATTCCCGCGAGCGCCTCAAGCACTGGATCAAGACCGGTGCCTTGACCCTCGACGGTGCCGCTGTCAAACCCCGCGAGAAGGTCTATGGCGGTGAACGTCTGGCCCTGACCGCCGAGCTTGAAGAAGAAGTCAGTCATGGCCCCGAGGACATCGAGCTCGAGATCGTCTTCGAGGATGACGACGTGCTGGTCATCAACAAGGAGCACGGCATGGTCGTGCACCCGGGGGCCGGCAATCCGGATGGCACGCTGCTCAACGCCATCCTGCACCATTGTCCGGGTAATGCCATGCTGCCGCGTGCCGGGATCGTGCATCGTCTCGACAAGGACACCAGTGGCCTGATGGTGGTCGCCAAGTCGCTGACTGCCCAGGCGGACCTGGTCGAGCAGCTGCAGGCGCGTACCGTGTCTCGCGAGTACGATGCCGTCGTGACCGGTGTGCTGACGGCGGGCGGTACCGTGGATGCGCCCATCGGGCGTCACCCCAAGGATCGCAAGCGTCAGGCCGTGACCCATAGCGGCAAGATGGCGATCACGCATTTTCGCGTGGTGGAGCGCTTCCGGGGTCATACCCATATCCGCTGCAAGCTGGAAACCGGGCGTACCCACCAGATCCGTGTGCACATGGCGCACCAGCGCTATCCGCTGATCGGGGACCCGGTCTACGGAGGCCGTCTGAAGCTTCCGCCGGGGGCCAGTGACCCGCTCAAGGAGCTGCTGCGTCAGTTCCCGCGTCAGGCGCTGCATGCCCGTCGCCTCGCCTTCATCCACCCGATCACGGGCAAGGAAGTCGAATTCCGCGCCGAGATGCCGGGTGACATGCTGGTCTTGATCGACTATCTCAAGGAAGACATCGCCCGCTGAGGGGCTCGGTTCGCGTATCCCATCGCGCCAGGAGAGGTTATGCACGACGACAGTCTACGCCCGACCCTGATTCTGCCGGACTGGCCAGCACCCAGTCCGGTGCAGGCCTTCGTGACCACGCGTGAGAGTGGCCCGAGTCAGGGGCCATACGCTGGCTTCAATCCGGCGCGGCATGTCGGGGATGATCCGGCGATGGTCGCGCGGGTGCGTGACCTGCTCGCGGCGGAGGTCGATGATGGTCGTCCGCTGGCGTGGCTGGATCAGGTGCATGGGACTCAGGTGGTGGATGCCTTTGACGTCTGTCACACCGATGAGCGCCATGAGCCGGTGCCACCGCGTGCTGACGCCTGCATCAGTACCGGTACGGGGCAGGCCTGCGTGGTGATGACGGCGGACTGCCTGCCGGTGCTGTTCTGTGATCGACAGGGGACGCGGGTCGGGGTGGCGCATGCGGGCTGGCGTGGTCTGGTGGAAGGTGTGCTGGAAGCCACTGTCGCCCGCCTGGGAGATGACCCGGGCGAGCTGATGGCCTGGCTGGGCCCGGCGATCTCCAATGCCCAGTTCGAGGTCGGCCCCGAGGTGCGTGACGCCTTCATCGCGGATCTCCCCGAGGCCGACGACGCCTTCGAATCCAGCCCCTATCGGCTGGGCCACTACATGGGCGACCTCTACAAGCTGGCTCGCCTGCGGCTGGAGCGTGCCGGTGTCGGCCATGTCAGTGGCGGTCACTTCTGTACCGCCTCGGAATCGCGCTTCTACTCCCATCGCCGTGATGATGGCGTGACGGGGCGAATGGCCACGGTGATCTGGTTACGCTGATAGAATGAAGTGGAGACCTTGCCGCCGCGATGCACCGACGCTCGGCAAGCCGAAAGACGAAAGCGCCCCGTTGACCTGATCACTCAGGTTGGCGGGGCGCTTTTCCGTGTCGAGCGGAAGCCCCTGGCGACATCTTCAGGCGCTGAGGGCCAACCTGCTGCAGGGGAACCTGATCTGGATCATGCTTCGCGGACAACATGCTGCGTTGCCGCAAATCACGCCTTGAAAGCGACCCCCCAGCCCCCCATCTCTAGGGTTAGATACGAAATGTTACAGGCGAAGCTCCTGAGAAGAGGAGTACCGCCATGACTCTCAGGAGAAGGCACCATGCGCATCGACAAACTCACCAGCAAGCTGCAGAACGCGCTTGCGGATGCCCAGTCGCTCGCCGTCGGGCGAGGCCACAATGAAATCCATCCCCAGCACCTGCTGCTGGCCCTGCTGGAGGACCGCGATGGCGGTCTCAAGGCGTTGGTCAACAAGGCGGGCGGTGATGCTACCAGCTTGATGAGCGGGCTCAAGCGTCAACTGGATGACCTGCCCACCGTGTCCCAGTTCGACGGAAATGTCGCGCCTTCCCAGGCGCTCGGCAAGCTTCTGAATCTGGCCGACCGCGAAGCCCAGAAACGCGGTGATCAATACATCGCTTCCGAGCTCGCGCTGCTGGCCGCGCTGGAGCTGGGCGGTGATCTCGGCAAGTTGTTCACCTCCTCGGGCATCAAGAAGCCCGCCCTGACCTCCGCCATCGATGCACTGCGCGGTGGCGAGGCGGTGGGAGATGCCGACGCCGAGAACAATCGAGAGGCACTCAACAAGTACACGATGGACCTCACCCAGCGTGCGCGCGACGGCAAGCTCGACCCGGTGATCGGGCGTGACGAGGAGATTCGCCGCACGATTCAGGTCCTTCAGCGTCGCACCAAGAACAACCCGGTGTTGATCGGTGAGCCCGGTGTCGGCAAGACCGCCATCGTCGAGGGGCTGGCCAGCCGTATCGTCAATGGCGAGGTGCCGGAAGGCCTCAAGAACAAGCGTGTGCTGTCTCTCGACATGGGCTCGCTGCTGGCGGGGGCCAAGTTCCGCGGTGAGTTCGAGGAGCGCCTCAAGTCCGTCCTCAAGGAGCTGTCGCAGGAAGAAGGCCAGGTCATCCTGTTCATCGATGAGCTGCACACCATGGTCGGCGCGGGCAAGGCCGAGGGCGCGATGGATGCCGGCAACATGCTCAAGCCGGCGCTGGCGCGTGGCGAGCTGCACTGTGTCGGTGCCACCACGCTTGACGAGTATCGCCAGTACATCGAGAAGGATGCCGCGCTGGAGCGTCGTTTCCAGAAGGTGCAGGTGGATCAGCCCAGCGAGGAGGACACCATCGCCATCCTGCGTGGCTTGAAGGAACGCTACGAGGTGCACCATGGGGTGGATATCACTGACAGTGCGATCATTGCGGCCGCGCGCCTCTCATCGCGCTACATCACGGACCGTCAGCTGCCGGACAAGGCGATCGACCTGATCGATGAAGCCGCGTCACGCATCCGCATGGAGCTGGACTCCAAGCCGGAGGAGATGGACCGTCTCGACCGCCGTCTGATCCAGCTCAAGATGGAGCGTGAAGCCCTCAAGAAGGAGACTGATGAAGCGGCACTCAAGCGTCTCGGCGCGCTTGAGGACCAGATCGCGGAGCTGGAACGCGAATATGCCGATCTCGATGAGGTCTGGAAGGCCGAGAAGGCCAGTATCCAGGGGGCAGCGCAGTTCAAGGCCGAACTGGAACAGGCGCGCATCGATCTGGAACAGGCGCGGCGTGCCGGCGACCTCAGCCGCATGTCGGAACTGCAGTACGGCGTGATTCCGGGGCTCGAGAAGCAGATCAGCGAAGCCGGCGAAGGCGAGGCGGATACCTCCGCCCACGTGCTGCTGCGCTCCAATGTCACCGAGGAGGAGATTGCCGAGGTCGTCTCGCGCTGGACCGGCATTCCGGTCTCCAAGATGCTCGAAGGCGAGCGCGACAAGCTGCTGCGCATGGAAGAGGCGCTGCACGAGAAGGTGATCGGTCAGGACGAGGCGGTGATCGCGGTGGCCAATGCGGTGCGTCGCTCACGCGCCGGGCTATCGGACCCGAATCGCCCCAACGGCTCCTTCCTGTTCCTCGGCCCGACCGGGGTCGGCAAGACGGAGCTCTGCAAGTCGCTGGCCAGCTTCCTGTTCGATACCGAAGAGGCGATGGTGCGCATCGACATGTCCGAGTTCATGGAGAAGCACTCGGTGGCTCGCCTGATCGGCGCGCCTCCCGGATATGTCGGCTATGAAGAGGGTGGCTATCTGACAGAGGCGGTACGTCGCAAGCCGTACTCCGTGCTGCTGCTCGATGAGGTCGAGAAGGCGCATCCGGATGTCTTCAACATCCTGCTGCAGGTATTGGAAGATGGCCGCCTGACCGATGGGCAGGGGCGTACCGTCGACTTCCGCAATACCGTGATCGTGATGACCTCGAATCTGGGGTCCGAGATGATCCAGCGCATGAGCGGTCTCAATGGCGAGCTGGCGGACGAGGAAGACACGCAAGAGAGTGTCGATCGCAAGGCGGCCTTCCAGTACGACGACATGAAGACGGCGGTCATGGAAGTCGTCGGCAATCACTTCCGGCCGGAGCTGATCAACCGCATCGATGAAGTGGTGGTCTTCCACGCGTTGGGGCAGGCGCAGATCGCCTCCATCGCCGGCATTCAGCTCGAGCGGCTCAAGGCGCGGCTGGCCGAACGTGATCTCGGCTTCGAGATCACCGATGCCGCGATGGCGCTGCTGGCCAAGGCAGGCTTCGATCCGGTCTACGGTGCGCGTCCGCTCAAGCGCGCCATCCAGAGCCGTATCGAGAACCCGCTGGCCCAGGCGCTGCTGGGCGGTGAATTCGTGCCCGGTGACGTGATCCAGGTCGGCGAAGAGGGCGGAGAGCTGACCTTCACGCGCTGAATCGCGCGCCCGTGAGTGACGCCCCACCGTGACGGAAGTCTGTCTTCCGCTTGCGGTGGGGCGTTTTCGTGTCTGTCGTCTGGGCGCAAAATGACAACCCGGCGGCAGGGATGCTGAAAATCACGAGGCAGAAAATTGCGAATTAAATGCCATTCGTGAGGTTTTACGCACGCATATGGCCGGATTTCCCGTTATCGGTGTGGCATTTGGCGTAGGCGGCGCACACTGGCGTAAGGTTGAGTTGACAGCCCCTTGCGGCTGTTGGACTCTTGACCATTCCTGATTGCGGGCGTGGCCATTCGGGCGACCCTCGAAGCGCCACGTGAAGGACAGACGCTGAGTCGCTGTCCGCCTGTCGAAGGATATGCCGATCAGGGTACGCCAACCGTATCGATCGGCCATCAGCCCCGACCGCATCCAACCGATGCGACAAGAGTGCAGGCCCTAACCGGGCCGCAGACGCCAGGGTTTGGCATCAGGTGCCGCAACTGTTGCGGTAGCGACATTCAGGTCGCACTCGATCCGGCTTGCGTATTGCTGCCGGACGCACTCGAGACCTCCAGGGGAGAACAACCAAGTGGAATTGCTTTCCGGCGCTGACATGATCGCCCGCGCGCTGCATGACGAGGGCGTGGAGTATATATACGGCTATCCCGGTGGAGCGGCGCTGCACATCTATGACGCCCTGTTCCGTCAGGACAAGGTCCAGCACATTCTGGTCCGCCACGAACAGGCTGCTACCCACGCAGCCGATGGCTACGCACGCGCTTCCGGCAAGCCCGGAGTCGTGCTGGTCACCTCAGGCCCCGGCGCGACCAATGCCGTGACCGGTATCGCCACGGCCTACATGGACTCGATTCCCATGGTCGTGCTGTGTGGCCAGGTCGCCAGCCACCTGATCGGTGAAGATGCCTTCCAGGAAACCGACATCGTCGGTGTGACTCGCCCGATCGTGAAGCACAGCTTCTCGATCAAGCACCCGAGCGAGATTCCGGAAGTCATCAAGAAGGCCTTCTATCTGGCCTCCAGCGGACGCCCGGGGCCGGTCGTCATCGACATCCCGAAGGACATGACCGCCCCGACCGAGCGTTACGAGTACAGCTACCCCAAGAAGGTACGCATGCGCTCCTACAGCCCGGTCACCCGTGGCCACAGCGGCCAGATCAAGAAGGCCGTCGAGCTGATGCTCAAGGCCCGCCGCCCGCTGTTCTTCACCGGCGGTGGCGTGGTCTCCGGTCGTGCCAGCGAAGCGCTGACCGACCTGGTGCGCCGTCTGAACTTCCCGATCACCACCTCGTTGATGGGCATCGGTGCCTATCCGCAGGGCGATCGCCAGTGTCTGGGTTGGCCCGGCATGCACGGCTCCTATGAGTCGAACAATGCCATGCACCACACCGATCTGATCATCTGCATCGGTGCGCGCTTCGATGATCGCGTGACCAATAACACCTCGAAGTTCTGCCCGACGGCCAAGATCATCCACGTCGACATCGACCCGAGTTCAGTCTCCAAGACCGTGCGCGCCGATGTGCCGATCGTCGGTCCGGCCGATGCCGTGATCAACGAGATGATCAGCCTCGTGCAGGGGCGTGAGCTGGCCAACCCTGATGCACTGGAGGCCTGGTGGTCCCAGATCGATGGCTGGCGTGCCGAGCGTGAAGGCAAGCTGTATGAGCCGTCCGCCCCGGGCGAACCGCTCAAGCCGCAGCAGGTGGTGGAAGCCGTGCACCGCGCGACGCGTGGCGAAGCCTTCGTCGCCACCGATGTCGGTCAGCACCAGATGTTCGCCGCCCAGTACTACAAGTTCCAGCGCCCCAACCGCTGGATCACCTCCGGTGGTCTGGGCACCATGGGCTTCGGCTTCCCGGCGGCCATGGGCATCAAGATGTCCTACCCGGATGACGATGTGGTGCTGTTCACCGGGGAAGGCAGCTTCCAGATGATGATGCAGGAGTTCTCGACCTGTAAGCAGTACGGGATCGGGGTCAAGATCATCAATCTCAACAACCAGTCGCTGGGCATGGTGCGTCAGTGGCAGGACCTGAACTACAAGTCCCGTCACTCGCATTCCTACATGGAGTCGCTGCCTGACTTCGTGCAGCTGGCGGGCGCCTATGGCTTCCGTGCCATCAAGGTGCACACGGTGGAGGAGCTCGAACCTGCGCTGGAAGAAGCCTTCCGCAACAAGGACGAGCTGGTGTTCCTCGACATCTATGTCGACCCGCGTGAACACGTCTATCCGATGCAGGTGCCTCTCGGCTCCATGCGTGACATGCTGCTTACGAAGACGGAGCGGACCTGATGCGCCATATCATCTCCATTCTGATGGAAAACGAACCGGGCGCGCTGTCACGGGTCGTCGGCCTGTTTTCACAGCGCAATTTCAACATCGAGACCCTCAACGTGGCCCCGACCGAGGACGCGACCCTGTCACGTCTGACCGTCACCACGGTCGGCGAAGATCGCGTCATCGAGCAGATCACCAAGCACCTCAACAAGCTGGTGGATGTGGTCAAGCTGGTGGATCTCACCGAGGGCAGCCACATCGAGCGCGAGCTGATGCTGGTCAAGGTCAAGGCGTTGGGCGCCCAGCGTGACGAGATCAAGCGCACGGCGGACATCTTCCGTGCCCAGATCGTCGACATCACGCCGAGCCTCTACACCATCCAGATCACCGGTGACGGTGGCAAGCTGGATGCCTTCCTGGCGGCGATGCAGCCGGTAGGCGTGCTGGAAGTGGCACGTACCGGGGTCTCCGGCATCGCCCGCGGTGAGAAGGTGTTGAGCCTGTAAGACGGTGATTGTGGAATCGCAAGACAAGAACGGCGCCCCTCGGGGCGCCGTTTTCGTTGTGGCGTGGGGCAGGCCATATAGCGCAATGTTCCGTGGCGCAGGGTCACTGCGTCATCACTCCTTTGGCCGTCGCGGGGTACCGGGCAGCTGTTCCCAGAGTGCGCGTACCAGTGGATGTCGAAGACGTTTCTCCTGTACGCACAGCCCGACCTTGTAGGGGGTCAACGGCGGATCGACATCGAGGATGCGCACCTGATCGGCCAGCGGGGAGTTGTCGAGCACGATCTGCGGCACCACGCCGATCCCGAAGCCCAATCCGACCATGCTGACGATGGCCTCGTTGCCGGCGACCTGGGCATACAGGCGCGGCTTGATGCCACGAGTGTGGCACCAGGCATCGAAGCGCTCGCGCGCCAGGCCGGTCTCGGAGAGGATCATCGGGACGCGCGCCCAGTCGATATGGTCGTCCCCCGCCGCCGAATCGTCTGCCCCGCCGATGCCTTCCAGCTGATGGCCGGGGCCATCACGACGCGGGGCAATGAAGCGCAGCGGCGACTCGGCGAAGTCGGTGAAGGCCAGGCGCGAGGGCAGCACGTCCGGGCGTGCGGCGATCGCCAGGTCCTCGTGGCCCATCAGCACGCGCTCCAATGCCACGGCGGGGTCACCGGTATGCAGTTTGAGCTCCACATGCGGATGGCGGGCCCGGAAGGAGGCGAGAATCTCATACAGGAAGCTGTAGCTGGCGGTCACCGAGCAGTACAGGGATAGCTCGCCACGCAGTTCATCGCTGTCTTCCAGCAATGACTGACGAATGTCATCCCACTGACTCAGGAGTTCGCGAGCATGACGACGGAAGCGCTCTCCCGCCGGTGTCAGTGCGACGCTGCGGTTGTCGCGCTCGAACAGGCTGACGCCCAGTTCCTCTTCCATGGCGCGAATGGCACGTGACAGGGCAGAGGCGCTCAGGTGCAGGGCAGTGCTGGCGCGTCCGAAATGCAGCGTTTCGGCGAGGGTCAGGAATTGCTTGAGTTGACGATTGTCCATGCCGGAGTCCGCTGTCGATGAGTGCTGAAGGGGGAAATGCCTTGTGTTGCGCCATATGGCATATGATGGTGCAAATATAGCATTTTACGCAATGCCGAGGTGCAGGTAAGGTGGACTCATCGCCGCGCAGGAGGAGGACGGCAGACCTTGATCCAAGGCGCACGACCTCCCAGGGACGCAGAGCGGTCAGGATAGATGGCCGTCGGCGCTGGACACTGACATACGCCCTTCCCTCGCGGGAAGGGTCGCAAGAACAACAGACACTCTTTCAAGATCTCACGCCATCCCGCTGACGGGGTGAGCCGCCAGGAGCAATGACGATGAAACTCTATTACGACAAGGATTGTGACCTCTCCCTCATCCAGGGCAAGAAAGTGGTCATCCTCGGTTACGGTTCCCAGGGCCACGCCCACGCGAACAACCTGAAGGAATCCGGCGTCGACGTCACCGTAGCCCTGCGTCGCTCTTCCTCCAGCTGGGCCAAGGCCGAAGCGGCTGGCCTGAAGGTTGCTGAAGTCGAGGAAGCGGTCAAGGCGGCCGACCTGGTCATGATCCTGGCGCCGGACGAGAACCAGAAGGCCATCTACGAGAACCAGGTGGAACCGAACCTGAAGCAGGGCGCGACCCTGGCCTTTGCTCACGGCTTCAACGTCCACTACAACCAGGTCGTGCCGCGTGCTGACCTCGACGTCATCATGATCGCGCCGAAGGCACCGGGTCACACCGTGCGTTCCGAGTTCGTGAAGGGCGGCGGTATCCCGGACCTGATCGCCATCCACCAGGATGCGACTGGCCAGGCCAAGGACATCGCACTGTCCTACGCGGCAGGCGTCGGCGGCGGTCGTACCGGCATCATCGAGACCACCTTCAAGGACGAGACCGAAACCGATCTGTTCGGTGAGCAGGCTGTCCTGTGTGGTGGCGCGGTCGAGCTGGTCAAGATGGGCTTCGAGACCCTGACCGAAGCCGGCTACGCACCGGAAATGGCCTACTTCGAGTGTCTGCACGAGCTCAAGCTGATCGTCGACCTGATGTACGAAGGTGGCATCGCCAACATGAACTACTCCATCTCCAACAATGCGGAGTATGGCGAGTACGTGACCGGTACCGAAGTCATCAACGAGCAGTCCCGTGTCGCCATGCGCAATGCACTCAAGCGCATCCAGAGCGGTGAATACGCCAAGATGTTCATCCAGGAAGGCAACACCAACTACCCGTCCATGACGGCCCGTCGTCGTCAGAACGCCGAGCACCCGATCGAACAGACTGGTGAGAAGCTGCGCGGCATGATGCCGTGGATCACTGCCAACCAGCTGGTCGACAAGTCACGCAACTGATCCTGCCTATTGGATCCGGCGTGAAATGAGCGGGGCGCTCTCCATCAGGAGGGCGCCCCGCTTGCGTTGTTGCTCTATAAGCGCTATCGAATGGGGGAGGGAAGTGACAGTCGACGGTGAGGCCGCTAGGGTGTCACTACTATTCGCGCTCACTGGCAGGTGTAGAATGTGGTTACCCTGCCACGACGAGGCATGATGCAAGGAATCCCATGACTGACGAAAATCGACATCCCGGCGCAGAAGATGCCCCCGAAGAACCGACCCGCCGTAGCAGTTCCGTGCTGGACAAGGTGGTGGAAGAATTCACCGACGACAGCGAAGTCGTGGAAGAGGCCATCGAGGATGGCAAGCCCGTTCGTCGGCGTGGCATCTACCTGCTGCCCAACCTGTTCACCACGTCGGCATTGTTCTCTGGCTTCTTCGCTGTGGTATGTGCGCTGAACGGCGAGTTTGCCAATGCCTCCATCGCCATCTTCGTCTCGATGGTGCTGGATGGTCTCGATGGACGTGTGGCTCGCCTGACCAATACGCAAAGCGCCTTTGGTGCGGAGTACGACAGCCTGGCGGACATGTTGTCCTTCGGCGTGGCACCGGCACTGGTCACCTTCAGCTGGATTCTGCAGGATGTCGGCAAGATCGGCTGGATCGCCGCCTTCGTCTATGTCGCGGGTGCGGCGCTGCGCCTGGCGCGCTTCAATGTCCAGATAGGCTCCACCGACAAGAAGTGGTTCATCGGCCTGCCCAGTCCGGCAGCGGCGGCACTCGTGGCTGGCTGTGTGTGGACCATGCACAACTTTGACGCCGAGACCTTCGCCTTCAAGTCGCTGATGGTCTTCGTGGTCGCGGCTGCCGGTATCCTGATGGTGTCGAACATCAGGTACTACAGTTTCAAGGAGATCGACCTCAAGGGGCCGGTGCCCTTCGTCGCGCTGCTCGCCATCGTGCTGGCCTTCGTGGTCATCTCGCTGGAGCCGTCCGTGATGCTGCTGGGCCTGTTCGGTTGCTATGTCGCCAGTGGTCCGATCATGGCACTGGGCCGCAAGCTGCGCGGCAACAAGTAAGCGCCAGCTGCCATTGGTGTGATGATCGATATTCGGCCCCGCCATTTCTGGCGGGGCCGAATGCGTTTCTGGCCGGGGAAGAGATGTGTCAGCAAGCAACGGCGAGACGAGGCCCAAGGAGCAAGAAGAGGTGATGAGGGAAGAGATGTCGCCCGCATGTCCTCGAAATGACAATCGATGGAAAAAGCCCTTGTGCTCACGCCGGTTCGTGCGTAAAGTACGCATCCGCTGCCGGGGACGCATGGCGTTACCAGCGGTGAAAGAGGTTTGCAGGTAATTGTTTTGTTTGG
>NZ_JAQJIO010000012.1:0-129143 GCF_027947415.1 Cobetia sp. MMG027 | reverse complement strand
TCCACTCCAGTGATGACGATATCGACCGTAGTGGTCGAGCCATCGCTCAGTGTGACAACGAACGACTGACTGACAGTGTCACCTTCATTCAACCCTTGGACGACAGCGGCTTCGTTATCGAGCGTGTAGGACCACTCACCTGACTCATTGACGCTGAAAGTGCCGTAATCGTCGCTCTGAGTGCCAGCGACCACATCTGTACTTTCAACATCGACAAGCGTGCCGGAAGCTTCAGTAACACCATCCTCTATTACTGCGCCCGAATCACTGCCAACTAAAGCACCCACGTCATTGCCGGTCGCGGTGTTGCCAGCCGGGTCGGTAACCGAGGCTTCGACGCTGTATTCGCCTTCACTCAGCGGCGATTCCGCATCGACAGAATAGGTGCCATCTTCGACGGTCGCGGTGACGGTCTGTTCATTACCGTCGCTGTCGGTCATCACCAGCGTGACAGTGCTGCCATCTGGCGCATCGGTGGTGCCGACGATGGTCGGCGTGGTGTCAGAGGTCAGCGCGGGGGCATCGACGGTCAGGCTCGGCGCGCTTGCGTCGATCTCGCCCACGTCATTGCTGGTCGCGGTGTTGCCAGCCGGATCGGTGACGGTGGCTTCGACGCTGTACTCGCCTTCGCTCAGCGGTGTCTCGGCATCGACGCTGTAGGTGCCGTTCTCGACGGTCGCGGTGACGGTCTGCTCGTTGCCTTCGCTGTCGGTAATGACGAGCGTGACGGTGCTGCCGTCTTCGGCATCGGTGGTGCCGACGATGGTCGGCGTGGTGTCGGAGGTCAGCGCGGGGGCATCAACGGTCAGAGCCGGAGCGGACAGATCGATCTCGCCCACGTCATTGCTGGTCGCGGTGTTGCCGGCCGGGTCGGTGACAGTGGCCTCGACGCTGTACTCGCCTTCGCTCAGCGGGGTCTCGGCGTCGACGCTGTAGGTGCCATTCTCGACGGTCGCGGTAACGGTCTGCTCGTTGCCTTCACTGTCGGTGATGAGCAGCGTGACGGTGCTGCCATCTTCGGCATCGGTGGTACCGACGATGGTCGGCGTGGTGTCGGAGGTCAGCGCCGGCGCATCGACGGTCAGTGCCGGGGCGGACAGATCGATCTCGCCCACGTCATTGCTGGTCGCGGTGTTGCCGGCCGGGTCGGTGACAGTGGCCTCGACGCTGTACTCGCCTTCGCTCAGCGGCGTCTCGGCATCGACGCTGTAGGTGCCATTCTCGACGGTCGCGGTGACGGTCTGCTCGTTGCCGTCACTGTCGGTGATGACCAGGGTCACGGTGCTGCCGTCTTCGGCATCGGTGGTGCCGACGATGGTCGGCGTGGTGTCGGAGGTCAGCGCCGGCGCATCGACGGTCAGGCTCGGCGCGCTTGCGTCGATCTCGCCCACGTCATTGCTGGTCGCGGTGTTGCCGGCCGGGTCGGTGACGGTGGCTTCGACGCTATATTCGCCTTCGCTCAGCGGCGTCTCGGCATCGACGCTGTAGGTGCCATTCTCGACGGTCGCGGTAACGGTCTGCTCGTTGCCTTCACTGTCGGTGATGAGCAGCGTGACGGTGCTGCCGTCTTCGGCGTCGGTGGTGCCGACGATGGTCGGCGTGGTGTCGGAGGTCAGCGCCGGCGCATCGACGGTCAGGCTCGGCGCGGACAGATCGATTTCGCCCACATCATTGCTGGTCGCGGTGTTGCCGGCCGGGTCGGTGACAGTGGCCTCGACGCTGTATTCGCCTTCGCTCAGCGGCGTCTCGGCGTCGACGCTGTAGGTGCCATTCTCGACGGTGGCAGCGACGGTCTGCTCGTTGCCGTCACTGTCGGTGATGACCAGCGTGACGGTGCTGCCGTCTTCGGCGTCGGTGGTGCCGACGATGGTCGGCGTGGTGTCGGAGGTCAGCGCCGGGGCATCAACGGTCAGAGCCGGAGCGGACAGATCGATCTCGCCCACGTCATTGCTGGTCGCGGTGTTGCCGGCCAGATCGGTAACAGTGGCTTCGACGCTGTACTCGCCTTCGCTCAGCGGCGTCTCGGCATCGACGCTGTAGATGCCGTTCTCGACGGTCGCGGTAACGGTCTGCTCGTTGCCGTCACTGTCAGTGATGACCAGAGTCACGGTGCTGCCGTCTTCGGCATCGGTGGTACCGACGATGGTCGGCGTGGTGTCGGAGGTCAGCGCCGGGGCATCGACGGTCAGAGCCGGAGCGGACAGATCGATCTCGCCCACGTCATTGCTGGTCGCGGTGTTGCCGGCCGGGTCGGTGACGGTGGCTTCGACGCTGTACTCGCCTTCGCTCAGCGGGGTCTCGGCGTCAACCGTATAGGTGCCGTTCTCGACGGTCGCGGTGACGGTCTGCTCGTTGCCGTCACTGTCGGTGATGAGCAGCGTGACGGTGCTGCCGTCTTCGGCATCGGTGGTACCGACGATGGTCGGCGTGGTGTCGGAGGTCAGCGCCGGCGCATCGACGGTCAAGGCCAGGTCGGTTTCCGTCGACTCAGGATCCAACCCGAGGCCATCTTCGTCTTCATCGGTATAGGTGGGATCGGTGAACCCACCTTCATATTCGTAGGAAGTGCGCTCGACACGGCCATCCCGGCCGACGCCAGAGGCATCCAGGAAGCCACTGCGACTGCTGCCCGGAGACCCTGCATTTTCCCCCGCTGCCGGTGCCTCCTGGATGGCCGTCGGGTCTTCGCCTCGGGCAATCGCTTCGCGCAATGCTTCTACCGTCGGGTCGACAGGTGCGTCATCGCGAGACTCAGCGAGCAGCACCTCGATACCGATCGGGGCCCCTTGCGGCACCACCAACCGAGAACCGTCTTCCAGCACGATGATCGCTCCCTGCGGCGCGATCAGGGTGGCAGTAGGTTCAAGCGTCATTCCATTGACGACACGCTGCGACTCGTTAGTGGCGGAAACAACAAGTACTGTGCCTTCTGTGCGAATGACCTGAACCATGGGGACTTACTCCTGCTGGGGAAAGGTGCTGCATCATGCTGCGAAGGGCGCAATGGCATGATCGACAAAATCAGATGGTTACATTTTGATACACAAAAACACTTACCGCAACCTAGCAATTTTCCGTAGTGGTGCCACGCAACGAGACTGAGATACCTAATCTCGAAAAATACCCAGAAAACAAGGAATCACACACCACCACGATGGAAAACGTGAACTATGACAACTTACGGCATAACGCTGACCACTGGCGACGCATGCTACGAGAAGACGAGCCGCCGGCATGAGAAGCGCCCTCTTGCGCGTCATCATTGTAAATCCATTGTTCAACGACTTCCGACAACTGTAACAATTCTTTAACATTATCCGGCTGCAGCCGTGCGACACGCCGCAGGTGACTGCCGGGCGCCTCACCCGGGCCAGGGCCAAGCCCGGAGCGCTCCAGACGCTTCGCCAGACGACGGTAGGCTCTGACACCGGCATGTGTCGTTACCTCACGGCCAGACCAGAGCACCAGCACCGCCCCTACCAGTACCACACAGGCCAGCAATCCGAGTACCCCCCAGACCAGCCACTCCCAGCGAAACTCGCCGAACATCCGCTGCCACAGACTACGCTGCTGTTCCAGGCGGAACCCCACGACACTTCGCTGCCAGCGGTACTCGAAACGCTCCCACTGACGCCTCAGATCACGAAGCATGGAATTATTCAGCGTGAAGGCGCGCAGACCGGCATCTGCCATGAAACCCGGCTGACCTTGCAGACTGAGCGCCCCCTGGGCAATACGCTCGGGAGCCACCGCCGCCGTCGGGTCGAACCGGTGCCAGCGCCCCCCATGGAACACCTCGACCCAGGCATGGGCGTCGTACTGTCGAATGCTCAACTCACGCTCACCGCTCGCGGCGCCACCCTGCGCCTCTCCACCGAGATAGCCCGCCACCATGCGCGCCGGGATTCCTGCTGCCCGCGCCAGAAAGACGGTAGTCGATGCGTAATGCGTGCAATACCCCTGCAGGCTATCAAACAGGAAATCGTCCACACGATTCATGCCCTCAAGACGCGGGGGCGTGAGGGTGTAGTGGTAAGGCTGACGATGGAAATGCTGGAACAGGAGGCGAAGGAAGCCCTGGGGGTCTCCACCCGCCTGATGCATCAGATCACGAGCGAATGCGCGAGCACGGAGGTTGCCATCCTCAGGCAACAGCAGATCCAGACGCTGCATCCATTGTGGTGCCGCCAAGGGAGGCTGACCGGAGGAACTCAATTTCAGCAATGCACGGGTGTTGAGTGACGACATCCCTTCCAGAGTGCCGTCCACCAGATAACGCGCCTCCTGATCACTCGACAACGGAGCGCCGAGGCTTGGCCGCCAAGGGCGCGGGTCCGGCTCCAGCAACAGCTCATAACGGTGCCGGGGGCTGCCGCCGTCCACGCCCCTGCCACGCACGGCATAGCGCGACGCCGGCCCACCCAACGCACTCTGCAGCCTATCAGGGGAGGCACGTGACCAGCGCACGCCATCAAACAGACTCAAGGTATAGACACGCCAGTAGCGCTCTGAAGCTGCCGGCAAGGCACCGTCGAAACGGGCTCGGAAAGCCAGCTCGTCACTGCGCCCCAGCGCTGCGATATCACCGGGCGATACGCTATCCGTCAGACCGGTCGTGGCCTCTTCCAGCTGAGGAACGTTCCAGAGTGGCGGCAGACGGGGAAACAGCACGAACAATCCCAGCATCAGCGGCAATGACAAGCCCATCAACCAGCAAGTCTCACGCAGTGCCTCACCACTGCGGCGCGCTCCGGCGATCAGGACCAGACCACCGATCAGCCAGCCAGCGGCCAGAATCGCCGCAGCTGCCATCACCGGCCCCTGATCATGCAGGAATGCGGAGGCCAGCACGACAAACCCCAGCCCACAGACCACGCGACCATCACGCAGGCTGTCAGTTTCCAGCAGCTTGAGCAGATAGATTCCCACCAGCAGGCCGATCATCGCCTCCAGGCGCAACATCTGCCCGTATTCCAGAAACAGCCCTGCTGCCACCAGGCATACCGCCGCCAGCCGCAGCAGAATGCCGGCACGCGGTACGCGGGCGCGCAATTGCTGAAACCGCCATAGCGCCGCCAGCAGCGCAGGGAGTGCAAGCCAGATCGGCATCCACAACAGATGCAGCGCCAGCACGAGACACTGGCCAATGAACAGGTGGCGCAGTTCAAGCCAGCCAAGCGCCTGATCAGGCGTCAGAGGTTTGCGTTGCCACCAGCGGCGAGAGACATTGCCATGTGCTCGCGTCATGTCTTCGCCCTCCCGGCCAGCTCTCGAGACGCCACGGCCTGCTGCTGAACCTCCCAGGGCAGCACCGTCTCTCCTCCAAACAAGGCCAGCGCTTCCAGTACGCGTCGCCGATGCGCCCCACCACTGGCGATGGCCAGCGTCTGGCCCGGCAGGCGCAGCCCATAGGTCGCCTGTGACTTCTCCGCCGCCAGCACGCGTGCCGTCAATTCGCCGAGACGCTGTTCCATGTCGCCATGGCACGCCTCGTAGTCCAGCCACAAGGAGGGACGTGCCGGCGTCTCGAAACGCTTGGTGACCAGCTCACCGCTGCGCCCCCAGTGCTTCCAGGCCACATGCGCCGGTGGATCACCGGCCACATAGCGACGCAGGCCGGCGAAGTCGCCCTGCTCGACCTGTTCCAGCGTATTACGACTGCGCTGCGGTGCGGCCGGCATCTGCGGACAGGGGTGGATCATCACCGGCATCTCGATCGCGACCCAGGACCACAGACGCACCAGCCCCAGCGGCCAGCGAGACTCCAGCGTCAATGGCGGCAAGGTGAACTGCCCACGAAGAGCGACCGGCAGCCCCATGGGCGCACTGCCCTCTCCGGCATGAATCTCGAGACGCTGACGACTATCCCCGAGACGCACATCGATGGCGCGCGCCCGCGCCCGCCCGCTCAGCCGGACCAGCAGGCGCAACTCACCGCCTGCGTAGGCCTCGCCATCCGCGATCAACTGGACGCGCACACCGGCAAGATTGCGCCAGCTTCGAAAGATGCTGATCACCGCCAGCGAGAACAGCCAGAATGCGAGCGCATGCGCGAGGGAATTCTCGTAGTTGATCCCCAGCAGCAGCAGCATGCACACCAGCACCGCCCAGAACAGGCCGAAGGGCGTGGGCAGGATCATCAGACGGGCATGATGGAGCGCCTCACCGCCGGCGATGGACATCCTGCGCAACATGCGCGCCTTGAGTCGGCCCCATGGTCCGACACTGGCCGCTCGTGTCATGCAGGCACCACCGCCACCTGCCCCAGCAGATGGCGAGCCACGGCATCTCCCTCCGCGACACTGCCCTCGCTCAGGCGATGGCCGACCACCGGCGCCCAGACGGCCTGGACATCCTCTGGCAGCACGTAGTCACGCCCCGCGAGCAACGCCCAGCCACGCGAGGCGTTGGCCAATGCCAGCACGCCTCGCGTCGACAGGCCGTAAGGCACTTCCGGCGACGACCGTGTGGCAGCGACCAGCGCCTGCAGGTAATCCAGCAGCGGTTCAGAGAGACGCACGCGCGTCACGGATGCCTGCCACTCACGCAGTACCTCGAGCGGCAACAGGGGACGCAGCGCCTCGATGTGCTGGCGACCGGCATTGCCTCTCAGTATCTCTCGCTCAGCCGCAGGCTCTGGATATCCCAACGAAAGACGCATCAGAAAGCGATCCAGCTGGGACTCAGGCAACGGGAAGGTACCGGATTGCTGAAGCGGGTTCTGAGTGGCGATGACGAAGAAAGGCTCCGGCAGACGACGCGTCTCGCCCTCCACGGTCACCTGTCGCTCTTCCATGGCCTCCAGCAGCGCACTCTGGGTCTTGGGCGTGGCACGATTGATCTCATCCGCCAGCACCAGCGAGTGAAAGACGGGGCCCGGATGGAAATGGAAGGCGCTCTCACGAGGGTCGAAGACCGACACGCCGAGAATGTCGGCGGGCAGCAGATCACTGGTGAACTGGACGCGCTGCATGTCGGTGCCGATCAGGCGCGCCAGCCCCTGGGCCAGCGTCGTCTTGCCAAGCCCGGGCAGATCCTCGATCAGCACGTGGCCCTGACACAGCAGACAGCACAGAGCGAGCCGGATCTGATGCGGCTTGCCCGCCAGCACGCTCGACAGTGCAACCTCCACCTCTTCCAGCTGTTGGGGCGATACCTTGGCATTCATGCGCAGACTCCAGCACAGAGAGTGGTAGGGAGAGTGGGACAGAGAAAGCACATGCAGACGCGCGCAGGGACATGGCGCGCCGCCGACAGGCCATCATTGCCTACTCTTCCATGGCAGAGACGAGAAAGCCCTCACGAATGAGGCGTTCAAGCGCCATACGGCTGTCCGGCGTTGAAGGATGCAATTCCAGCGCCTGTTGCGGTGTCACCCAGAAGGCGTCAGCCACCTCCTCGGCCTGAAGTGTCAAGGGACCGTCATAACGTGCGAGGTAGGCGCTGCCATAGACATGATTGGTGGCATCGCGATAGCAGAAATCGAAGCAATGTCTGAGCGCGACGCACCGGGCACCGATCTCCTCCTCCAGCTCGCGTCGTGCGGCCACGTGGACCGCTTCGCCCGCGCCGACCACCCCTCCGCTGGCGAGGTCGAAATACCCCGGAAAGACTTCCTTGCTCATGGTGCGTTTCTGGATACACAGCTCTCCACTGGCATTGAGCACGAAGGCATAGGTCGCTCGATGCCAGTAGCGATAACGTCGCATCTGGCGACGAGGAGCCGTACCGCATGGGCGATTGCGTGCATCAACCAATTGAATGATTTCGTCCTGGATCACCGTACCCTGTCCTTTCCCTGTGCTGATCGTCGCGATGCCACGCACCGACTGATGCCCCCACGGTAGCAGAATGCGACGCAGCTGCCTTCCACTCCGCCAGCAGGCCGCAGGTGTTCTACGCTCAAGGCATACCTCTCATGACAGGACCCCACGATGCCCGACTCGCTGCCTGCGTCCTCGACTGAGCACTCTCGTGAAGAGGAGCGGCCTGCTCCATGGCGCGATGAGGTGCTCAATCAATCGGCACCACCGCTGCGCCATGCCTTCGTCGATGACCTCCCCTTGCGTGAGGCGCTGCGCTGTCACGCGCCTGGGCTCTCGGCGGACCTGCTCACTCGCCTGGCCGACCTCGGGGCGCAGGTGGGCACGCTCGAGACCCGCGCGATGGGGTTTGCCGTCAACGCGCATCCGCCGGTCCTCCACACCCATGACCCACAAGGGCGGCGGCGGGATGACGTCGAGTATCACCCCGACTATCACCGGCTGATGCGCATCGCCCTGGAAGGTGGCTGGCACAGTGTCGCCTGGGAGGCGGAAGGCTGCGGAGGACATCAGGCCCATGTCGCCGCCCTTTACCTGCTCACCCAGGCCGAACCCGGTTTCTGCTGCCCGATCACCATGACCCATGCCGCCTGGCCCGCGCTGCGTCAGGATGAATCTCTGGCCGCCTTCTGGGGCCCTCGCCTGCGGGCCCGCAGCCACGACCCGAGAACCTGTGCCCCTCGCGACAAGCACTGCGCGACCTTCGGCATGGCCATGACGGAACGTCAGGGCGGCAGCGACGTCCGTAGCAACCTGACACAGGCACACGCTGAGGGTGAAGGCTATCGCCTCAACGGTCACAAGTGGTTCATGAGTGCCCCGATGTCAGATGCCTTTCTGACTCTGGCGCAGCTCGAGGAAGGGCTGACCTGCTTCGTGGTACCGAGGCGACGGGAGGATGGCAGCCACAATGGCCTGCAACTGCAACGCCTCAAGGACAAGTGCGGCAATCGCGCCAACGCCTCAAGCGAAGTCCGGCTGGTCGATGCGCGCGGGCAGCGCCTTGGTGAGCCGGGACGTGGCATCACCACCATTCTCGAGATGGTCCACCAGACCCGACTGGATGCTGCCACCGCGCCGGTGGCACTGATGCGCCAGGCACTGGTCGAGGCACTGCACCACTGCCAGCAACGTCATGCCTTCGGCAAGCCGCTGGCCAGCCAACCTTTGATGCAGCAGGTGCTGGCAGACATCGCACTGGAAGTCGAAGCCGGCATCGCACTGTGTCTGCGCATTGCGCGACAGTTCGATGACGCCACTCGGGAACCGGATGCGCGCCCCCTGGCCCGCCTTGCGCCGTCGATCGCCAAGTACTGGCACAATCGTCGTGCACCGGCACTGCTGGCAGAGGCCATGGAATGCCTGGGCGGCAATGGCTACATAGAGGAACACCTGACAGCGCGCCTGTATCGCGAAGCCCCTGTCAACGCCATCTGGGAAGGTTCTGGAAACGTGCTGTGTCTGGATGTCCTGCGCACTCTGGCCCGTCACCCCGACGCAGGCGAGGCGCTGCTCAGCGAGCTCAGGGACGCCCGGGGGCAGAGTCCTCGCTATGACGCCGCACTGGCCACCTTCGAACGCGGCAACCTCCTTCATCACGCCGAGGAAGCCCGAGCCCGGCAACTGGTCCAGTCACTGGCCGTGCTATGGCAGGCTGCCCTGCTGATTCGCCATGCCCCTGCCGACGTGGCCGAGGCCTTCTGCGCCACACGACTGGCAGGCACCGACATCCCCGGCGCCACTGGCGTACATGGGCTGCCGCCGGGCATGTCACCCCGCCATCTGTTGGCACGGGTACTGCCATGAAAGGCCAAGGAGACGACACCACGTGACACGACTCTCACGCGCGAGCCTGATGCTGGCAATCGCCATGAGCGGCATCCTGTGGATGCGCACCGATGCAAGCACGGCGACGCCCCCCGTGGCGACAGACCCCATGCTGGAAAATCCCGTGCTGGAAAATCCCGTGCTGGAAGATGCCTTCGCACTACCGACGCCTTCGGGCGCGACGACCGCTGCACTCTATATCACGCTCTCGCTCCTTCGAGGCAATGTCACGCTGACAGGCGCCAGCTCTCCCGTGGCGCAGAGCATCGAGCTGCACGAGATGCAGATGCGCGAAGGCCGGATGCACATGCGCCAGCTGAGACACCTGCCCCTCTCCCCCGAGTCCCCACTGAAGATGCGGCCGGGAGGTGGGCCCCATCTGATGCTGACTGGGCTGACTCAGCCCATCTCGTCAGGCGATGAAATCCCCGTGACCCTGCACTTTCAGGCACGCCCGGACCAGCAGATCAGGGTTCCCGTGAAGGATTACTCCGACATCTTCACTCCGTGATCTTCCGGCTCCACCAGCCCCCCCTGCAACGCAACGCGGCCCTGACATCACCTGTCAGGGCGGCCGTCTTCTACCAGGCAATCTCATTCCTCAACGGTGCATGTCACTCCCGACATGCGCCGGTCAGACACCCCATACGACCCGCAGCGCCAACGCCAGCAACACGATACCGGTCAGGCGATTGATCCATACCGCCCGCGCCTGAAGCCAGGGCAGCACCCGCGAGTGCGACAGTACCATCGCCACCAGCACATACCAGGCACCGTCGATGCCCATCGCCGTCACGACCACCAGCCACTTGCCCATCTCGCTCATCTCCGGCGTGATCAGCTGACTGAGCAGCGCCACGAAGAACAGGATCAGCTTGGGATTGGCCAGCGCCACCATGAAGCCATCGCGAATCGCCATGGAACGGGATGTGGTGACGGCCTGCGCCTCCAGCGCCCCGCCACGGCCCGCCCGCAATGCCTTGACGCCCAACCAGGCCAGATAGGCCGCCCCCAGAATCATGATCGCCTGGAACATGCCCGGATAATGAACGATCAAGGCACCAAGTCCCCAGGCGGTGAGCGCGGCATACAACCCGACCCCCAATGCATGGCTGATACCAGCGGCGACTCCCGCACTTCTGCCACCTCCCAGCGTGTGGCGAAGCACCATCGCCAGACTCGGCCCGGGCGACATCGCCCCCATGGCGCACAGCGCAACCAGTGACAACCACAGATTCAGTGGCATCCAATGCATGACAGTCTTTCCATGTTCCATGGCAGTTCGTGAAAGCGATGCTTGAACAGCGGTTCGCCGCCAGGCGCCCCTCGAGCATCACGCGAGTTCCATTCAAGTTCAGTACAGGTTCTGAATCCCCTGCCCGCGATGGCTGACGGGATGAGAGCGCTTTCCGTATTCAGCCTTCCCCTCTGCAGCTCCAGCGGATACGCCCGATTGTACCAAGCGTCAGACTGGCCCGGCAGCGACATCACCATGTCATGTAGGCGACATTGGTCTTGCACATGACGTGAACCATCAAGCGCGCCGGACAGCGTCGCCAGCGAATCAGAACGATCGAACGCCACATTACATGAGAACATCTTGATATGAGACTATCTTTAAGTACACGATCTTACATACCTGAAAACTTGTGCAACAAATCAACTCTTGTACAAGTTTTCAATAATCAGTAATTTCTTAATCGCTGCTCAGGGAGAGCGGCGAGTTCAGCGTAGTGATGGGCTAAGTGCACAGGCAAGTGCAGCCAGGGAAAGGCCCTGTCAGAGGATGACTCGCGAGTGTGGGGGCTATGCCACGCGGCCAGAAAGATCCGTAAGCCTGAGCTGGTGGGCTTACGAATCTTGATGACTGGCAAGCTCGCGAACTCAAGGAAATGAGACCACTACGCTGAACCTCACCGAATTCAGTCGAATGCTGAGAGGGAGAGGAGAAATGAAAGGGAAAGCTCGAGCGGCTCTGTGTTGTCCGGTATGTTCCGGCCTCAAGATGGACTATCAATACCATGCACCATCCGCCGACCATCTCGTAAACTGCCAGGATTGCCGCGAGTTCATCGGCATGTGGTCTACCCTGCGCCAGGAACTCGCGATACAGAGCACGCGCATTGCACTCCTTGACCCTTCCCTCGCAAGCAACAGCATCTACCGACGCGTCAAGAGCGTTCCACATCAGGCGTGAATCGCCGGCAGATGCGCCAGAGACAAGAAAGCCCCGACATCCGGTCGGGGCTTTTTTATGCCTCAGACACCCAGACCATCATCTGGCAAGAGCGCGAGGAAAGGACAGAGAGGAAAGAGGAAAGAGGAAAGAGGAAATAGAAAGAAGAGTGCTCTGGGATCACAAGGCAATGAAGTTGAGAGCAATGAATCTGAGGCGAAGGCCAGAAACGCAAACAGCCGCTCGTGAGCGACTGTTTTCAAGATGGTGCCGGTGGTCGGACTCGAACCGACACGCCTATTAAGCGGCGGATTTTGAATCCGCTGCGTCTACCAATTCCGCCACACCGGCAATGGAGCGAAATTATACGGAAGCCTACGCCGAGGTCAACGAGTTTTCACGCCAGATCAGACACATGCAACGCATCCCAGCGACGGATTCACGCACTGAGCGGGACAGGTCGTTCGAAAACGGGACTTCGCGCGAGCCATGCCATTCGGTATCATGAGCCACCTTTTTCGCCTGCCCAGGCTCGCCAGTCCATCCTGCGTATCGCCCCTGACCACTGCCTCTCGAGAGCGGGCAGACAGACAGACGCGCTAACGGCATGAACGCCTGCGAGCAGGGTATCTCCATTGCAGCGGAGCGCCTTCTGCGCGCCGTGCCACCAGAGTTTCCGTTGGCCATGTCACGAATCGATTCCGGCGATGCCTCTGGCGTTGCCCCCTCCGCTTCCAAGCGCCCGCTCCAGCGCAGTGATTATGATTTCAGTCTGCCGGATGAGCTGATTGCCCGCTACCCTTCCGAGCAGCGCAGTGATTGCCGTCTGCTGCACCTGGACGGCAAGAGCGGCGAGATCGTGCATCGCCACTTTCCTGACCTGCTCGAGCAGCTGGAACCCGGCGATGTCGTGGTCTTCAATGACACCCGCGTGATCCCCGCGCGCCTGCACGGCCAGAAGGCCTCCGGCGGCAAGATCGAGATGCTGCTGGAGCGTCCGCTGGATGCACACCGTGGTCTGGCGCACATCCGCTCCAGCAAGTCGCCGAAGCCGGGCACCGAGCTGATCTTCGAAGGCGGCATCACCGCCGTGGTCGAAGGTCGGCAGGACGCGCTGTTCGAGCTGCGCTTCCACGGCGAGACGCCGATGATCGAGCTGCTCAACCAGCATGGCCACATGCCGTTGCCGCCCTATATCACCCGCGATGACGAGCTGTCGGACCGCGAGCGCTACCAGACGGTCTATGCCAGGCGCGATGGCGCCGTGGCCGCACCGACGGCTGGCCTGCACTTCGATGAGCCGATCATGGCCGCCATGGCCGAGAAAGGCATCGAGACCGCCTTCGTCACCCTGCACGTCGGTGCCGGCACCTTCCAGCCGGTGCGTGTCGACAGCATTCTCGAGCACCACATGCACAGCGAGTGGATCGAGGTCGGTCAGGAAGCCTGTGACACGATTGCGCGTGCTCGTGCGGCCGGCCGTCGCGTGGTCGCTGTCGGCACCACCAGCGTGCGCTGCCTTGAAAGTGCTGCCAAGGCCCACGGTGGCGAGCTGGCACCTTACTCCGGTGACACCGACATCTTCATCTACCCCGGTTATGAATGGCAGGTGGTGGATCTGCTGATCACCAACTTCCATCTGCCGGAATCGACCCTGCTGATGCTGGTCTCGGCCTTCGCCGGGTACGAGCACACCATGGCCGCCTACCAGGCTGCCGTGCAGGAGCGCTACCAGTTCTTCAGCTATGGCGATGCCATGCTGCTGGAACGCGCCTGACCCGAGCGATACCTCATCACATGAGCCACGTCATGCGCAGTTAACACGACGTGGCTTACGCTAGCCCCACACCCGCTGCGGCCTGTTTCGCCGCCAAGCCTTAGAGAGAACCATGCGCAAAGAATGCTTCATGAGCTTCGAGAAGCTCGCCACCGATGGTCGCGCGCGACGCGGCCGCATGACCTTCCCGCGCGGCACGGTGGAAACCCCGGCCTTCATGCCGGTCGGCACCTACGGCACCGTGAAGGGCATGACACCGGAATCCATCAAGGAGATCGGCGCCGAGATCATCCTCGGCAACACCTTCCACCTGTGGCTGCGCCCGGGCACGGAAGTCATCGAAGCGCATGGTGACCTGCATGATTTCGCGCAATGGGACAAGCCGATCCTGACCGATTCCGGCGGCTTCCAGGTCTTCTCGCTGGGCAAGACGCGCAAGATTACCGAACAGGGCGTTCACTTCCGCTCACCGGTGGATGGCTCCAAGGTCTTCATGGGCCCGGAAGAGTCGATGGCCGTCCAGCGCTCGCTGGGGTCCGACATCGTGATGATCTTCGATGAGTGCACGCCGTATCCGGCCACGCATGACGAAGCCCGCAAGTCGATGGAGATGTCACTGCGCTGGGCCCAGCGCTCCCGCGATGCCCATGGCGATTCCCCCTCGGCATTGTTCGGCATCATCCAGGGCGGCATGTATCCGGACCTGCGCGAGAAATCCCTCGAGGGCCTGAAGAAGATCGACTTCGATGGCTACGCCATCGGTGGCCTGTCCGTGGGCGAACCCAAGGACGAGATGATCAAGGTGCTCGACTACCTTCCCGAGTGGATGCCGGAGGACAAGCCGCGCTACCTGATGGGTGTCGGCAAGCCGGAGGATCTCGTGGAAGGCGTGCGCCGTGGTGTCGACATGTTCGATTGCGTGATGCCGACCCGCAACGCGCGCAACGGCCACCTGTTCACGCCGACCGGTACGGTCAAGATCCGCAATGCCGTCCACAAGCACGATACGTCACCGCTGGACCCGGACTGCGATTGCTACACCTGCACCAACTTCTCACGCGGCTACCTGCATCACCTTGATCGCTGTGGAGAAATGCTCGGCTCCATGCTCAACACCATCCACAATCTGCGCTACTACCAGACCGTGATGGCTGGTTTGCGCGGTGCAATTGAAGCGGGTACATTGCAGGACTTCGTGGAACAGTTCTATGCCGCGCGCGGCCTGCCGGTGCCGCCGCTGGCCGACTGATCGAATCGAAGCGCGACCGGAGAGCAACCCGCTCCGGTCGCCTTGGTATCTGACTCGAGACAGGCGTGAAGCAGCGCTCGAATCACGCTCATTGCATAACAACAGTTCACTCGTAACCTCTGGAGATACACATGCTGGAATTCCTGATTCCTGCCGCACACGCGGAAGCCGAAGCGGCTGTCGCCGGCGGCGGCGCCATCGGCCAGATCGTCATGCTGGTCGGCTTCGTGGTCATTTTCTATTTCCTGCTCTGGCGTCCGCAGTCCAAGCGCGCCAAGGAACACAAGAACCTGATCAGCAACCTGGCCAAGGGTGACGAGATCGTCATCGGTGGTGGCCTGGTCGGCCGCATCACCAAGGTCAGCGAGCAGTTCATCACCATGGAGCTGAACGAAGGCAACGAAGTCAACGTGCAGAAGTCCGCCGTGGCTGCGGTCCTGCCGAAGGGCACCATCAAGTCCATCTGATCTCCCTCCTGCTGCCGGCCCCTGTGCCGGCAGCATGCTATTTCTCTCCCGCTCCACCAAGGACAGGGCTGCCATGCTCAACCGCTATCCGCTTTGGAAGTACCTGGTGATCTGCCTGGTACTTGCCGTCGGCGTGATCTACGCATTGCCGAATCTCTACCCCGAAGACCCGGCCGTGCAGATCAGTGCCGCCAGCGGCGCCGATGCCATCGACCAGCAAGATCTCGATCGCGCCACCAGCGCCCTCGAAAACGCCGGCATCACGCCCAAATCCGAGGAACTCAATGGTTCCACCGGCCTGATTCGCCTCACCAGCAACGACCAGCAGCTGCGTGCCAAGGAACTGATCAGCGACACCCTTGGCGATGACGCCATCGTCGCGCTGAATCTGGCTGATGCCACGCCGTCGTGGCTTTCCAGTCTCGGCGCCTCGCCGATGAAGCTGGGGCTTGATCTGCGCGGCGGGGTCCACTTCCAGCTGGAAGTCGACATGGACGCCGCGGTCAAGCAACGCCTGGAAGTCAACGCCAGCGCCATCAAGGAAACCCTGCGCGAGGAGCGTATCCGCTACCGCGGCAGTGAGGTCAACGATGGCACGCTGAGCCTGACCTTCTCCGACGACGAAGACCGCTCGAAGGCACGTTCACTGGTCTCGCGCGACTTCCAGAACTTCGAATACGATGAGCGCGATGTCGATCGTGGGGCCGTACTGGATCTCACTCTGACGACCGCCGCCATCAAGGAGATTCAGGATTACGCGGTCAATCAGAACCTGACCACGATCCGCAATCGCGTCAACGAGCTGGGCGTCTCCGAGCCGCTGGTGCAGCGTCAGGGCCCGAACCGCATCGTGGTCGAGCTGCCGGGCGTGCAGGACACGGCCGCCGCCAAGCGCGTACTGGGTGCCACCGCCAACCTCGAGTTCCGTCTCGAAGCGGCCAGCGACACGCCCTCCAGCGAGATGGAAACCTTCGCCTTCCGCAACCAGCCGGGGCGCACCGCCAACATCATGAAGGACGTGATCATCAGCGGTGACAGTGTCTCCAGCGCCAGCACCAGCTTCGATGAAAGTGGCCGTCCGCAGGTCAACATCAACCTGGATGGCACCGGTGGCTCGATCATGAACCGCGTCACGCGTGCTGCCATCGGCCGCAACATGGCGGTGCTGTTCATCGAGCACAAGACCCGCACGCGCACCGTGATGGAGGATGGCGAGGAAGTCGAGAAGCGCATCCCCTACACCGAGAAGGGCCTGATCAGTCTGGCGACCATCCAGAGCGCGCTGGGCAACAGCTTCCGCATCACCGGTCTGGATTCCCCGACCGAGGCGAAGGAGCTGTCGCTGCTGCTGCGTTCCGGCTCGCTGGCCGCGCCGATCTACTTCGTGCAGGAACGCACCATCGGCCCGAGCCTGGGTGCCGAGAACATCTCGCGCGGCATCCTGTCCGTCGAGCTGGGCCTGCTGCTGGTCGTGCTGTTCATGCTGGCCCGCTACAAGGCCTTCGGTGTCGTCGCCAACGTGGCCCTGACCGCCAACCTGGCGATCCTGATCGCCGCGATGTCGATGCTGGGCGCTACCCTGACCCTGCCGGGCATTGCCGGTATCGTGCTGACGCTGGGCATGGCGGTGGATGCCAACGTGCTGATCTTCGAGCGTATCCGCGAGGAAATGCGCTCCAAGATGCCGCTGCACCAGGCCGTGCATACCGGCTTCGAACGCGCCTTCACCTCCATCGTCGATGCGAACATCACCACCCTGCTGGTCGCGGTGATCCTGTTCTCCATCGGCAGTGGCCCGGTCAAGGGCTTCGCGGTCACGCTGTCCATCGGCATCCTGACGTCAATGTTCACGGCGATCATGGTCTCGCGCGGCATCATCAATCTTGCCATTGGCGGCAAGACACTCAAGAAACTCTGGATCTGAGGGGCCATCGTGATGCGACAGTTTGACTTCATGAGCAAGCGGCGCGCGGCCTTCATCGTCTCCATCGTGCTGACGATCGTGGCCATTGGCGCCCTTGTGATTCACGGCCTGAACCTGGGCCTCGACTTTACCGGCGGCACCCTGGTGGAAGTGCAATACCAGGCGGCGCCGGCGCTGGACAGCGTACGCCAGACACTGGAAGCCGCCGGCTACAAGGACGTCTCGGTCCAGACCTTCGGTGCCAGCAACGAGATTCTGGTACGTCTGCAGCAGAGCTTCGAGGCCGGCATCGGCAATGACATCGTGGCGCACCTGCAGGCCACCGGCGATAGCGTCAACCTGATCCGTGCCGAGTTCGTCGGTGCTCAGGTCGGTGATCAGCTGCGTGACCAGTCCGGTCTCGGCATGCTGCTCGCCCTGGCCGTGGTGATGGTCTACGTGGCCTTCCGCTTCCAGTACAAGTTCGCCCTCGGCGCTCTCATCTCGCTGGGTCACGACGTCATCATCCTGCTGGGCATCTTCGCCCTGTTCGGACTCGACTTCGACCTGACGGTACTGGCCGCGGTGCTGGCCGTGATCGGCTACTCATTGAACGACACCATCATCGTCTACGACCGCATTCGCGAGAACATTCGCAAATCGCGTACCGATGACATGCCGTCGATCTTCAATGACGCGATCAACGCGACGCTGTCACGTACGCTGTCCACCTCCGGCACTACCTTGCTGGTGCTGCTGGCGCTGTTCTTCCTGGGCGGCGACATGATCCACAACTTCGCCATCGCGCTGATCATCGGCGTGGTCGCGGGGACCTTCTCGTCCATCTACGTGGCAGCGGCGCTGTTGCTGGTGGTCGGCCTGAAGCGCGTGGACCTGATCCCCCCGCCCAAGGAGCAGTTCGAGGACGGCGCGCCGTAAGCGCCTCGCTCGACCGCCCGGCACGGATCGCCAGGCACAAAAAAACCCCACCTCGCATGAGGTGGGGTTTTTTTCGTTCTCCGCGTCGCCCTGCGGCTGGCAGGACTGCGAATCACGGCGTCTTACAGGTGCGGCTGCATGGTCTGCGCCAGCGCCTTGTACAGGCGAGCACCCGCGGCCATCAGCGTGCCTTCCGCCACGACAACCGGCGTACCATCGGCGCTGCCGGCCAGTGCACCACATTCCTTCAGGAACAGGCTGACGATCTCGCTGTCCCCGGCTTCCAGACCCAGCACGTAGACGGCATCGACACGGCCGGCGGCCAGTTCGAGCACATCCAGCAGTGCACAGCCATTGGCACGCAGGGTATCGAGCTGCGGGCCGACCTGTTGGACGATGGACAGGTAGGTGGCCAGGTGACGCGGACGCTGCCAGCTTTCCGGCAGACCCATCGCCAGACGCGCACCTTCGATGGAGGTGGCATTGGTCACGCGGATACGGTGGCCGGAATGCTGGGCGCCACGACCACGGCTGACGATGTACTCTTCGTCGGTGAACGGCGCGATGACCACGGCGTGCTCGGCACGCCCCTTGAACAGGCAGACCACGGACAGCGCGAAGCCGGAAGAGGCGGATGCCAGGTTGGAATACCCGTGCACCGGCTCGATGCGCCAGTGGTAGTCAGTGCCCTGGCCTTCGCCATCACGATGGTCGGTGTAACGGCCGGAGAGGCCGTGCTGCGGATAGCCGCGTTCCAGCTGACGCACGATGTGCGCTTCGGCGCGGCGTGCGGTGTCAGCGATGAAGGTATCGAGATCGTTGTCGTTGCGCGCGACTTCGATACGTTCACGAACACGGACGAACTGCTCTGCGGCGCCGCGTGCAGCACGCAGCGCAAATTGGACCATCGGATGCATGATCAAGGCCTTGACGAGTCGGAAGCTGTTAAAGAACGGTGTGTAACGCAGCTGGCCCGGGAATCTGCCAGCGGGTGCAACGGCCACGCTCATGGCACCTGCCGGACACGGGGGTCGGCAATGCAGGAGAGCGAATACGCTACAACAGGACGGCGAAGTCTAGCAGATGCGACGCCCGGCTGCCATCGCCATCCCCGACCTTCGGCGAAGAGAGCCGGCCTGATCGGTCAGCGCCTGACTGCTCCCCGCGCCGGCTTCATGCTAGGATATCGGGTCCTGACGCACGTCCCGCCCTGCCCGGTGTCCGGGCCGCGTCGATTGCCCCGCCCTTCAATCGCTATCCTGGAAGTCCTCATGCTTGAACGTCTGCGCATTGTCCTGATCGGTACCAGCCATCCCGGCAACATCGGTGGTGCAGCCCGCGCCATGCTCAACATGGGCCTGGCCGACCTCGCTCTGGTCGCGCCGCGCTGTCAGGTGCAATGTCAGGAGTCCGCCTCACGCGCCTCCGGTGCCGATACTCTGGTCGCCAATGCCCACGTGCATGAGACGCTGGAAGAGGCCGTGGCGGACTGCAGTCTGGTGGTCGGGTGCAGCGCACGCTCCCGCAATCTGCCATGGCCGATGATCACGCCGCGCGCCTTCGGCGCCACCCTGGCCGATGAGACCCGCCTGCCGGAGGCCCGCGTGGCCATCGTGTTCGGGCGCGAGGATTCCGGGCTCTCCAATGAAGAGCTGCAACGCTGCCATCGTCATGTCCACATCCCGACCAATCCGGACTTCAGCTCGCTGAATCTGGCCGCGGCCGTGCAGGTGCTGGCCTACGAGTGCCGCCAGGCATGGCTGGCTGATCAGGAAGCCGCCGGCGAGACCCCGCGGGCCGAGGATGACCAGCCATTCGGCATCGACTGGGACAGTCCGTTGGCCAGCCACGCAGACCTCGAGCGCCTGTTCGAGCATCTGGAAAAGACGCTGATCAGCATCGATTTCCTGGACCCGGAACAACCGCGCCAGCTGATGGCACGCCTGCGCAGACTGTACCTGCGCGCCCGCCCCGACAGCATGGAAATCAACATCCTGCGCGGGATTCTCTCGTCAGTCGACAAGCAGGTCCGCCTGGCACAGACCGACGCGGCAAACCGCACTCTTTGAGGACACGCCATGTTCACTCGACTGCGTGAAGACATCAACAGCGTCTTTGCTCGCGACCCGGCGGCACGCAATTTCTTTGAGGTCCTGACCAACTATCCGGGTCTGCACGCCCTGCTGGCGCATCGCATCAATCATTGGTTGTGGCGTCACAACGCCAAGTGGCTGGCGCGCACCGGTTCGACCCTGATGCGCTGGCTGACGGGCATCGAGATCCACCCCGGTGCCACCATCGGGCGCCGCTTCTTCATCGACCACGGCATGGGCGTCGTGATTGGCGAGACGGCGCTGATCGGTGATGACGTGACCCTCTATCACGGCGTCACCCTCGGCGGCACCACCTGGAATGCCGGCAAGCGTCACCCGACCCTCGGCGATGGCGTCATCGTCGGGGCCGGCGCCAAGATTCTCGGCCCGTTCACGGTCGGCGCCGGGGCCAAGGTCGGCTCCAACGCCGTGGTCACACGCGAAGTCCCGGCCGGTGCCACCGTGGTCGGGATTCCCGGCAAGATCGTCAAGCGCGCCGAACCGGACGTGGCGGAGGAGCCGCCCGTCGATCCGGAAAGCCGCGAAGCCATGAAGGAGAAGTTCGGCTTCGATGCCTACGGCATGGGCCAGGACATGCCCGACCCGGTCGCGCGCTCCATGCACGCGATGCTCGATCACATGCATGCGGTGGACAAGCGGATCGAACAGATGTGCGGCACGCTGCGCAAGCTGGATGCCAGCTATCGCGCCGGCCACCTACCCGAGCTGGATGATGCCGATTTCGCGCAGCTGATCGATGAGCTGGGCCCCTGTGGTGGTGAGCCCGCGGACAAGCGTCCGCAGGCCCGGCCGGTCACCCGCGAAGCCGACGCCACACCCAGCGCCTCCGGTCATGGCGAGTCCGAGCGCCAGCACGGATAAAGTTGACCAAATCAGTCGGGATTGACCCCCTCGCCGCGTCTCACCATAATGGACAGTCTGATGCGCCGTCTGCCTGCAGACGGCGCCGACACTGCGGCCCTGTCGCCGATGCCATTCGCTCCACCAGCTCACGAGTTCCGCCATGCGCCTGACCACCAAGGGACGCTACGCCGTCACCGCGATGCTCGATCTGGCGCTTCATGCCAGTTGTGGTCCGACCTGCCTTGCCGACATCTCCGTGCGCCAAGGCATTTCCCTGTCCTATCTCGAGCAGCTGTTCGCTCGCCTGCGCCGTGCCGGGCTGGTCAAGAGCGTACGCGGCCCGGGTGGCGGCTACTTGCTGGACGTCGAGCTGGAAAGCACCTCCGTGGCGTGCATCATCGATGCCGTGAATGAATCGGTGGATGCCACCCGCTGCCAGGGACTCTCGGACTGTCAGGCAGGCGACACCTGCCTCACGCACCATCTGTGGTGTGACCTGTCCGATGAGATCCATGGCTTTCTCGATGGCATCAGCCTGGCGGACCTGGTCGCACGTGAGGAGGTTCGCCAGATTGCCAGTCGTCAGCGCAAGGCCTGCGAGCCGACACCGATCACCGTCATGCCCGGCAGCTGAACCCGTTCGTCATGTCTTCAGGAAGTCACCATGTCCCAGCCGATCTACCTTGACTATGCTGCCACCACGCCCGTCGACCCACGCGTCGCCGAGCTGATGATGCGTCACCTGACGCAGGACGGCACCTTCGCCAACCCGGCCTCGCGCAGTCACATGCCGGGCTGGCTGGCCGAGCAGGCGGTCGAGGGCGCGCGTCGTCAGGTAGCCGACGCCATCGGCGCCGACCCGCGCGAGATCGTCTGGACCAGCGGTGCCACCGAAGCCGACAACCTGGCGCTGACCGGCTACATGCGCGCCAATGCCGAGCGTGGGCGTCACCTGATCACCTCGACCATCGAGCACAAGGCGATTCTGGATACCGCCAGTGCGCTGGAAGCCGAGGGCTTCGAGGTCACGCGTATCGCACCGCAGCCGGATGGCCGCATCAGCCCCCAGAGCCTGCGTGACGCTCTGCGCGCCGACACGATCCTGGTATCGCTGATGGCAGTGAACAATGAGCTGGGCAGCCTGAATGATCTCGATGCCCTCGGCGATATCGCCCGCTCGCATGGCGCGGCCTTCCATGTCGATGCCGCCCAGGCTCCCGGCAAGGTGCAGCTCGATGTCAGCCGACAGCCCATCGACATGCTGTCGCTGTCCGCGCACAAGGCCTACGGCCCCAAGGGGGTTGGCGCGCTGTACGTGCGACGTCAGCCGCAGATCAAGGTAGAGGCCCTGATCCACGGCGGCGGGCATGAGCGCGGCATGCGCTCCGGCACCCTGCCCACCCATCAGATCGTCGGCATGGGCGAGGCCTACCGCCTGTGCGCCGAACAGTTCGATGCCGACCACCAGCACCTGATCGCGCTGCGCCAGCAATTCGTCGCCGGACTATCCGGCCTTGAAGGCGTGCATTTCAATACCGATATAGACGTCAGCGCCCCCGGCATCCTCAACCTCGCCTTCGAAGGCGTGGACGGTGAGGCGATGCTGATGGCACTGCGTGGCATCGCGATTTCCACCGGTTCGGCCTGCAATTCCGCCAGTGTCGAACCGTCCTTCGTACTCACCGGCATCGGGGTGCCCCGTCCACTGGCGCTGGCGTCACTGCGCTTCAGCTTCGGACGCTTCACCACCGCCGCCGACATTGAATCCGCGCTCGGCGAGCTCAGGCATGCCCTGACCTCGCTGCGCGCCTGACCCGGGAGACTGCTCATGGCACACCTGTCGATTTCCCCCTCCGCCGCCGACCAGATCCGTGTCGTGCTGGCCGAGCGCGGCCACGGCCTTGGCCTGCGCGTCTCGGTCAAGCCCAGCGGCTGCTCCGGCTACAGCTACGTGCTCGACTTCGCCGATGAGGCCAACGAGGAAGATGTCGTCTTCGTCGATCACGGCGCGACTGTCTATGTCGACAGCGAAGCGCTGGCCGTGCTCGACGGCTCCGAAGTGGACTACGTCAAGGACGGTCTGAACCGCTACTTCCGCTTCAACAACCCCAACGTCAAGGACGAGTGTGGTTGTGGCGAGAGCTTCAGCGTGTAGACCTGGCTCAGCGTGTAGATCCAGCGTCAGCGTGTAGAGCTGGCTCAGCGCGTAGAGCGTCATTGCAGACAAGACGCCTGCCATCCGCGCGTCATCCAGTATCCGCATGATGGATGCAGTGGATGACGCGAGCAGCTATAATGCCGCCCACTTTTGTCGAGCCCTGCGTCGACAGAGCCCTTTTTCCGCCGCAAGGCCCCAGGCCGTGCGGCTCTTCAAAGCTTGTCTCAGGAGATTCACCATGACCCAGCGTACTCTGTCCATCATCAAGCCGGACGCCGTCGCCAAGAACGTGATCGGCGAGATCTACTCTCGCTTCGAGAAGGCCGGTCTGCAGATCGTCGCTTCCAAGATGGTTCACCTGTCCAAGGAACAGGCCGAAGGCTTCTACGCTGAGCACAGCGAACGTGGCTTCTTCGGTGAGCTGGTCGGCTTCATGACCTCCGGCCCGGTCATGATCCAGGTGCTGGAAGGCGAAGACGCCATCACCAAGAACCGCGACCTGATGGGCGCTACCAACCCGAAGGAAGCAGAAGCTGGCACCATCCGTGCAGACTTCGCCACTTCCATCGACGCCAACGCCGTTCACGGTTCTGACGCGCCGGAATCCGCTGCTCGCGAAATCGCCTACTTCTTCGGCGACAACGAAATCTGCCCGCGCGGTTGATTTCGCCTTGTGCGCCTGATGATGTCTGTCCCTTGCGGGCGTGATATCACCAGCCGTGCATGACTCGACGGCCCTGCCTGCGTGGCGGGGCCGTCGTGGTATCGGACGTGCTGAAGCGTCGTGCGCCAACCTGCATTCCCTGAAGCAGATTCGACGCTTGAGCAGGTCCGATACGCTTTTCTTGAAGCCCTGCAGCTACCTCCGCCAGTGCCGTGCGGCCATTCCCTGCCCATTGCCTGACTGCGAGTGTCCATTGAGGTCCGCGATTCATCGCCACCTCCGCTGACAGCGCCACCCTGCAGACGTCTATCCTTGTGGCTGACGCCTGCCCATCCCTGACACGACCGGCCCGAGACCATGACTGATACCACTGCAACCGCTACCGATGCCGCGGCACCTGCCGACGTGAAGCTCACCAACCTGCTTGGCCTGCCGCGCCCGGCGATGGAAGCCTTCTTCGAGAGCATCGGCGAGAAGAAATTCCGCGCCACCCAGGTGATGAAATGGATTCACCAGGAAGGCGTCGACAGCTTCGACGAGATGACCAATCTCGCCAAGCCCCTGCGCGAACGCCTCAAGCAGGTCGCCGAGATTCGCGCGCCGGGCATCGTCTATGAAGGCGAGTCCAAGGACGGTACCCGCAAGTGGGTGCTGGAAGTCAGCGACGGCAGCTATGTCGAGACCGTGCTGATTCCGTCCGAGAACGGCAATCGTCGCACCCTGTGCGTGTCTTCCCAGGTCGGCTGCTCGCTGGACTGCAGCTTCTGCTCCACCGGCAAGCAGGGCTTCGAGCGTGACCTGACCGCCGCCGAGATCATCGGCCAGGTGTGGGTCGCCACCCGTGGCGCCGAAGACCGCAAGGACACCCGCAAGCGTCCGGTCACCAACGTGGTGATGATGGGCATGGGCGAGCCGCTGATGAACTACGACAACGTCGTGCCGGCAATGAAGCTGATGCTGGACGACAACGCCTACGGCCTGTCCAAGCGTCGCGTCACCCTCTCCACCTCCGGTGTGGTGCCCAAGCTGGACCAGCTCGGCGACGAGATGGACGTCAGCCTGGCGATCTCGCTGCACGCGGCCAACGATGAACTGCGCAACGTGCTGGTGCCGATCAACCGCAAGTGGAACATCCGCGCGCTGCTCGACTCCTGCCATCGCTACCTGGCCAAGTGTGACGACGCGCGTATCGTCACCATCGAGTACACCCTGATCAAGGACGTCAACGACCAGATCCAGCACGCCGAGGAACTGGCCGCGCTGCTCGACGAGCTGCCGTGCAAGATCAACCTGATCCCGTTCAACCCGTTCCCGCATTCCGGTTACGAGAAGCCGTCACGCAATCAGGTGATGCGCTTCCAGCAGCGTCTCTATGAGCTGGGCTACACCGCCCCGGTGCGCGCGACACGTGGCGATGACATCGACGCCGCCTGTGGCCAGCTGGTCGGTCAGGTCAAGGACCGCACCCGTCGCGCCGAGCGTTACATCAACGCCATCCAGCTCGACGCCGACTGAGCCAGAGCACTTGTCGGGGCCAGATACCTGAGGCCACCACGGTGACTCCCAGCGCCAGCCATGAGCTTTTCATGGCTGGCGTTTTCGCGCGGGGAAGCCGCAAATGGCCCATGGGGATGCCTGCCGCGCGACTGTGACGACCCCCACCGCCCTGCCTGACAAACCCGCCTTGACTTGTCTGGAGTGCAGCGCTTTGATGGAGGCGCTTCTGTTGCCTGCAGCGATCCTCGCCCGCAGGCAGATCACGAGCCTTATCTCGCGAGGATTGCATGTCGAGTCGTCTGCCACTTCATCGCTTTTCCCGCCGCGGCGCCACGGCGCGAGTTCGCGGCATGCTGCTGTGCCTGAGTCTTGCCGGCCTGACCCTGTCGGGCTGCGCGACGCGCGTGGAAACCAATGACCCTTACGCGGCCCCCGATGACAACAAGGCATCGACGGCCTATGTGGAACTTGGCGAGGCCTATCTGAGTCGTAATCAGTTGCAACGCGCGGACAATGCCTTCCAGAAGGCACTCAAGCTGCAGCAGGGGAATGCCGAAGCCAAGGCCGGGCTGGCGATGATCTATCAGCGTCAGGGCGAGAACGTGCTGGCAGATGACTACTTCAAGCAGTCCATCGCCAGTGACCCCTCGTTCACGCGGGCACGCAACAACTATGCGGCATTCCTGTACTCGCGCGGGGAGTACGTCGCCGCCTGCGAGCAGCTGGAAAAAGCCACGCAGGATCTGACCTATGACAACCGCGGCCAGCTCTACACCAACCTGGGGCGCTGTCAGCTGCAGCTGGGCAAGACAAGCGAGGCACGGGCGAACTTCGATCGTGCCGTCAAGATCAACCCGCGGGAAGCCGAGGCGTGGCTCGCCAAGGCGCGCATGGAACACGACGCCAGTGACGATGACGCTGCCCAGCAGGCGCTGAGCCGATATTTCCGACTGAACGGCACCGACAGTGACAGTCTGGAACTGGCCGTGGATGTCGCCGTGGCACGCGGTGATGCACGTCTGGCGGACCTCTACGGCCGACAGCTGGAGCAGATCAGAACACGCGAGGCCGGACGCGCGGTCATCCGCACACCATGAAACCGGGGCTCGGGCGTGGCGTGATGCGGGGAAACGCCCTGCGCGCCCGGCTCACCGGCCGTCACTCGGCGACAGGTTGCTTCGTTGAGGCACCGGAAGACCGAAATGCCGGTGAAAATTCTGGCCCGGCCTTGGTATAGTGCCGACGTCAACATGGCATGACGGCTTGCCATCGCCGGCGAGATCACGTCACCGTCGTGGCATGTCAGCTCGACAGCCGGAGCGGATGGTCACTCCTGTTGGCAGTCACCCGTTTTCACGACCATCGTTCACAGCAGTTGTTTACAGTAACTGTTCACAGCAATACCGGAAGAGTGCCCGGACAGGTATCCGGTCGTCCGTTCTTCCCTACAAGGATGCGCCATGAGCGAACATCAGCCCTCCCCTGACATGTCCGTCAGCGACACACTGCCTGGCAAGCTTCTCAAGGCTGAGCGGGAGCATCAGGGGCTGTCACGTGGTGAAGTGGCAACACAGCTCAACCTGCGCCCCAGTCTGGTCGATGACCTGGAACGCGACCACTACGACCAGATCCCCATCGCGGCCTACCGCCGCGGTTACCTGCGCGCCTATGCCCGCTTGCTGGGCATGGATGAGAAAGCGGTCGTCGGCCAGTACAATGCCCAGTTCGGCACCACCGAGGTGGAGCGCCATCCTCCTGCGATGAGCCCCTCGGTGCGCCCGCCCGGCAAGCTGGGCAAGTACCTGTTTCGACTCGTCAGCCTGCTGGTCATCGCCGGACTGATCGGCCTCAGCTACGTCTGGTGGCAGAGTGGAGACTATGGACGCACCTCACCGTCAGAGACGTCCGACGCCGCTCCCCTCAGCGAAGGCGCGACCGACGATGGCTCACCGGTCGTCAATGCCGATGGCTCGATCGAGCTGACCCTCTCCCAGACGGCAGCAGCGCCTGCCACTGACGATGCCGGGGAGGCCAGCGCCGGCGAATCCGTCGCGACGACACCCGGGGCGACTCCGGCCTCGACTGGCGGCGACGTCAGCGAAACCGGCACCACGCCGGCGGATGCCAGCCTCGCGGCGGACACCGCAAGCGACACCGCGGCTGCCGGCGCAGAGGACACGACAGAACCGCAAGCGGTACAGGAAGCTACCGCCCCTGCCCCTGCCGCTGACCCGCGCAAGCTGACACTGACCTTCAATACGGATTCCTGGACCGATATCCGTGATGCTGATGGCAAGAAACTGCTTTACGGCACCAACCCGCCAGGCAGCAGCAAGACGCTGGAAGGCAAGCCGCCTTTCAAGCTCACCATCGGCAAATCTGCGGGCGTCGTCCTTGAATACATGAACGAGCCGGTTGATCTGAAAAGCGCCACACGCGGCACCGTCGCCAAACTCACACTCGGTGAATGATCCGGAATCCCATGCATAGTCACTCCCCCATCAAGCGCCGCGTCTCGCGCAAGATTCATGTCGGCAACGTCGCCGTCGGCGGCGATGCACCGATTTCCGTGCAGAGCATGACCAATACCGACACCAACGATGTCGCCGCCACCGTCGCGCAGATCAAGCGCCTCGAGGATGCCGGTGCCGATATCGTGCGTGTCAGCGTGCCGGACATGGATGCCGCTGAAGCCTTCGGTCGCATCAAGCAGCAGAGCAACATCCCGCTGGTGGCCGATATCCACTTCGACTACAAGATCGCCCTGCGCGTCGCCGAGCTCGGCGTGGATTGCCTGCGCATCAACCCGGGCAACATCGGCCGTGAAGACCGTGTGCGTGCCGTGGTCAGTGCCGCGCGTGACAACGGTATCCCGATCCGCATCGGCGTCAACGCGGGCTCCCTGGAAAAGGACCTCCAGAAGAAATACGGCGAACCGACGCCGGCCGCGCTGGTCGAATCCGCCATGCGCCACATCGATCACCTCGATCGCCTCGACTTCCAGGAGTACAAGGTCAGCGTCAAGGCCAGCGACATCTTCATGGCCGTCGCCGCCTATCGTGATCTGGCCACGCGCATCGAACAGCCGCTGCACCTGGGGATCACCGAAGCCGGTGGTCTGCGTTCCGGTACCGTGAAATCCTCCATCGGCCTCGGTATGCTGCTGATGGACGGCATCGGCGACACCATTCGTGTCTCGCTGGCCGCGGACCCGGTCGAGGAGATCAAGGTCGGCTTCGACATGCTCAAGAGTCTCAAGCTGCGTGCCAAGGGCATCAACTTCATTGCCTGCCCCAGCTGCTCACGTCAGAACTTCGACGTCATCAAGACCATGAACGAGTTGGAGAATCGCCTCGAGGACGTGCTGACGCCGCTGAACGTCTCGGTGATCGGCTGTGTCGTCAACGGCCCCGGTGAAGCCAAGGAGACCGATGTCGGTCTGACCGGCGGCAGCCCGGCGAATCTGGTCTATCTGGACGGCAAGCCGGCCAGCAAGCTGACCAACGACACGCTCGTCGATGACCTGGAACGTCTGATTCGAGACAAGGTCGCCGAAAAAGAGGCCCGTGAGGCCGATACCATCATCCGCCAGGGCTGAGCACGTCTCAGCCGGCTTGCGCATCATCACGATGCGCCTTCGTCTCCCCGCCTGACGTCATGCTGCTGCATGCCGCTGCCGCGGGGAGATGCGCAAGGATTCAGGAGAGAACGTTGAGCACCAAGATCCAGGCCATCCGTGGCATGAACGACCTGCTGCCGGACCACTCACCGGTATGGCAATACTTCGAACGCCAGGTGCAGACCCTGATGGGCCAGTACGGCTATCGCGAGATTCGCACGCCCATCGTTGAGCAGACCGCGCTGTTCAAGCGCTCCATCGGCGAGGTGACCGACATCGTCGAGAAGGAGATGTACACCTTCGAGGATCGCAACGGCGACAGCCTGACCCTGCGTCCGGAAGGCACGGCCAGCTGCGTGCGCATGGCGATGGAGAACGGTCTGGTCCACAACCAGATCCAGCGCCTGTGGTATGCCGGCCCCATGTTCCGCCACGAGCGCCCGCAGAAAGGCCGTTATCGTCAGTTCCATCAGGTGGGTGTCGAAGCCTACGGCATGGATGGCCCGGACATCGATGCCGAGATGATCCTGATCTCGGCACGCCTGTGGCGTCAGCTGGGCCTGCTGGAGCACGTCACGCTCGAACTGAACTCACTGGGTAGCCTGGAAGCACGTGCTGCCTATCGTGACCTGCTGATCGAATACTTCGAGCAGCATCTGGACGTGCTCGACGAGGATGCCAAGCGTCGCCTGCACAGCAATCCGCTGCGCATTCTCGATACCAAGAACCCGGACATGGCCGCCGTCGTCGATGCCGCGCCGCGTCTCGGCGATCACCTGGATGAAGCCTCCCGCGTGCACTTCGAGGGCCTCAAGGCACGTCTCGATGCGGCGGGCATCCAGTACGTCATCAATCCGCGCCTGGTACGTGGCCTGGATTACTATTCGCGCAGCGTGTTCGAGTGGACCACCACCGCACTGGGCAGCCAGGGCACCGTGTGTGCCGGTGGCCGCTATGACAGCCTGTTCGAACAGCTGGGCGGCAAGCCGGTACCGGCGGTCGGCTTCGCCATGGGTGTCGAGCGCCTGATCCTGCTGCTCGAGACACTGGAACTGGTCCCGGAGGCCGTGCGTGAGACCGTCGATGTCTATCTGATGTCGATGGGCGAGCAGGCCGAAGCCGAATCCATGCGTCTGGCCGAAGATCTGCGCAGCGCCCTACCCGACCTGCGCCTCGTGCAGCATTGCGGCGGCGGCAGCTTCAAGAGCCAGATGAAGAAGGCCGACAAGAGCGGCGCACGCGTGGCATTGATTCTCGGTGAGAATGAAGTCATCGAAGGGACCGTGGGACTCAAGTTCCTGCGCGAGGAGCGTGATCAGGAAACCCTGAATCAGCGCGCCCTCGGCGAGCGTCTCGCGAGTGTCTTCAGCGCCTGAGACGGCCAGTGAATATCCGGCGGGGCCAGTGCGCCCCGCCTCCCGAATGCATGTGCCGGCGTACCGGCCAGGTCAAGGAGACCGCCCGTGGCGGAAGAGCTCAGAAGCGAAGAAGAACAGCTTGAGGCCATCAAGCGCTGGTGGAGCGAGAACGGCAAGTCACTGATCGCCGGTGTCGTGCTGGCCGGTGCCGGCATCTTTGCCTTCAAGGCCTGGCAGAATTACGAGGCCAGTCAGTCCGAGGCAGCCTCCATGCGCTATCAGCAGCTGATCAGCCTCGTCAGTCAGCCCACGCTGGAAGATGCGGGTGTCCAGCGGGCACGCAACCTGATCAGTGAGCTGGAAAGCGAGCACGCCGACAGTCTCTACACCCAGATGGCCCATCTGCTGGATGCCAGCATGTCGGTGAAGGCCAATGACCTCGACGCTGCCGCCAAGGCACTGCAGAGCGTGGTGGACAGCGACGCCGACAGCTATCTCAAGGGGCTGGCCAGCCTGCGTCTGGCCCGACTCCATGTGGAGCTCGGCGAGCAGGACAAGGCCTTGAGCCTGCTGGAGAACCCGCCCACGACCCTCGCGGCACAGGCCGCCGCCGTGCGCGGGGATGCACTGGTGGCACAAGGCAAGCGTGATGAAGCCGTCGCGGCCTATCAAGAAGCCAGCCGCCTGTCCGAGCAGAGCGGCCAGCCGGTCTACGGGCTGGATCTGAAACTCGCCGACCTCGCCGTGGAGAGCCCGTCATGAAACTGAATCACCGCCTGTCGCTGCCTGTGTCACTGCTGACCGTCAGCCTGTTGGCCGGTTGCGCCAGCAGTGCCCAGCCAGAGTATGCCCCCAAGGAACTCGTCGACTTCGATGCCACGGTGGCGCTGGATTCCGCCTGGAGCGAATCGGTCGGCAACGGCCTGGGTCGCGCTCACTACCCGTTGGCCCCCATCGTGGCCAATGACCGGCTGTTCGTGGCGGCAGAAGAGGGTGAGCTGGAGGCCTTCGATGCCAAGACCGGCGACGAGGTCTGGCAGATCACCCTGCCGGCCGGCATCACCAGTGCACTGAATGCCGACCCGTCTCGCCTGTATGTGGGTACCCGCGATGGCAAGGTCAGCGCCATTGACCAGCAGGACGGCAGCATCGAATGGAGCACGCGAGTCTCCAGCGAAGTGCTGGCCGCACCTCAGTACAACGAGGAGCTGATCGTGGTGCAGAGCGTCGATGGCAGCGTGACCGCACTGGATCGCTTCACCGGCGAGGAACAGTGGGTCTATTCCGCGACCATCCCCGCGTTGACGCTGCGCGGCACCGGCGCACCGCGCGTCATCCAGCCGGTCACCTTTGCCGGCTTCGCCAATGGCAAGCTCGTGACCCTGGACAACCGCTCGGGTCAGGAGCTGTGGGACCTGCGGGTCGCGGTGCCCTCCGGGCGTACCGAAGTGGATCAGCTGGTGGATCTGGATGGCCAGCCGGTGCTGACCCGTGACGGTCGCCTGTACGTCACCAGCTACAACGGCCGTCTGATCGCGCTAGATGCTCGCAATGGCGAGCCGCTGTGGGACAAGCCTTCCTCCAGCTACCTGACACCGATCGTCGTGGGTGACTACCTGTTCAGCATCGACAACGCCAGCCACATCCTGGCGATGGATGCCAACACCGGCAACGTGCTGTGGAAATCGGAAGACCTCGAGGGTCGCTGGCTGACCTCACCCGCCTTCATCGATGGCAAGCTGGTGGTGGGAGATTATGAAGGCTACGTGCACCTGATCGATGCCCAGAGTGGGGAAATGGCTGGCCGCTACGACGTCGGTGGCGACGGTATCAGCATCACGCCGCTCACCGAAGGCAAGCGCATCTTCGTCTACACCAATGATGGCGAGCTGATCGCACTGGATCTCGAAGCTCCCTGAGTCCGGTCGGGAAGCCTCTGCAACGCATCAACGGCAGCCCCAGTGCTGCCGTTGATGCGTTGTGGGCACGCAATGCCGTCTACGCCATTGGTAGCGTCATGCTCGCAGTGCTAGAATACCGCCCCCGCTGACCACACGAGTCGGCTGACGCGCCAAGGTGTCGGCAGATTCGCTGAACTCAGCCACGAGATCATTTCCGCAGAGAGTGCCAAGGCCCACTCTGCGGGCCATACTGGAGACACGCCTCGTCCGGCGCCTGCCGACGACGCCCTTCAGTGACCCAAGTCCGATATCATCGCTATCGCCCTGCCTGCACAAGGTGCTTTCCAGCCGTCATGGTTCGAAGCAGACCGCCCGGGGCCGGCATCGATGCTATCCCTGCGAATGCTGTGAGATTTCATGAACCCCGTGATCGCCCTGGTCGGCCGCCCGAATGTCGGCAAGTCGACGCTATTCAATCGCCTCACCAAGACCCGTGATGCCCTGGTCGCCGACTTCCCGGGCCTGACCCGTGACCGCAAGTACGGCACCGGCAAGGTCGGTGGCAAGCCCTACACCGTCATCGACACCGGCGGCATCAGCGGTGACGAGGAAGGTATCGACCTGATGATGGCGGGCCAGTCGCTGGCCGCCATCGATGAGGCCGACATCGTGCTGTTCATGGTCGACGCGCGCGCCGGCCTGAACATGGCCGATGAAGCCATCGCCAACCACCTGCGCATCAACCAGAAGAAGACCTGGCTGGTGGTCAACAAGACCGACGGCATGGACGAGGAAATCGGCAAGTCCGACTTCTGGACCCTGGGTCTGGGTGACCCGCGCGCCATCGCCGCCGAGCATGGCCGCAACGTCACCACGCTGCTGGAAGAGGTACTCTCGCCCTACCCGGAAGTCGAGGAAGGCGAAGACGAGGACCTGCATCCGGAGCTGGATGACCGCGGCGTGCGCATCGGCATCATCGGTCGCCCGAACGTCGGCAAGTCGACGCTGGTCAACCGCCTGCTGGGCGAGGAGCGCGTGGTCGTCTTTGACCAGGCCGGCACCACCACCGACGCCGTGGAGATTCCCTTCGAGCGTCGTGGCAAGCCGTATCTGCTGGTCGATACCGCCGGGATCCGTCGCCGCAAGAACGTGCGCGAAGTGGTGGAGAAGTTCTCCATCATCAAGACCCTGGAAGCGATCAAGAAGTGCAACGTCGCCGTGATGGTGCTCGATGCCCGTCAGGGACTGGTCGAGCAGGATCTCCACCTGCTGGACTTCGTGCTGACCAGCGGTCGCGCTCTGGTGCTGGTGGTCAACAAGTGGGATGGCCTGGAAAGCGAAGCCAAGGAGAAGATGCGTTCCGAGATCAAGCGTCGTCTGGGCTTTGCCGACTACGCCGACCTGCACTTCATCTCCGCACTGCACGGTACGGCGGTGGGTGACCTCTACCCGTCCATCGACCGCGCCTTCGAGAGTGCCGTGGCCCGCTGGTCGACCAAGCGCCTGACCACCCTGCTGCAGGATGCCACTCAGGCGCACCAGCCGCCGATGGTCAACGGCCGTCGCATCAAGCTGCGCATGGCGCACCAGGGCGGCGCCAATCCGCCGCTGATCGTGGTGCACGGCAACCAGACCAACAAGCTGCCGGAAGCCTACAAGCGCTATCTGACCAACACCTTCCGCAAGGTGCTCAAGGTCAAGGGCACGCCGATGCGCTTTGAGTTCCGCTCAGGCGACAACCCCTTCGACGGCGCCCAGGGCAGCGATGACCGCGAGCGCGCGAAAGAGCGTTCACTGGCGCGCACCAAGGAAGCCCGCAAGGAACGCAAGCAACGCCGCTGATCACAGCCGCCGCGCATGCTCTGAACAGGTTCCACACCTGAACGACGCCGCCCCCGCAGATGACTGCAGGGGCGGCGTCTTCGTCCGGGCGCATTGCCTCAGGCCAGTGGCCGGTGCTGCACATCCCGGTCACATGATGGCATCAGGCTTCCAGCGTCTTCTGTCCCGCCCACAGATTGGCGAACTGCCAGGCAGCACGCCCGCTGCGCGCCCCGCGCTGAGTGGCGTAACGCAACGCCTCGGCACGCGCCGCCTCGTCGAAGCTGCCCGCGCCGAGACGCCATTCCACCCAGTGCTGACAGGTCTCCAGATAGGCATCCTGATTGAAGGGATGGAAGGCCAGCCACAGGCCGAAGCGGTCCGACAGCGAGATCTTCTCTTCCACCGCATCGCCATGATGCAGCTCGCCATCGACGATATGGGTGTCGTGATTGTCGCTCATGTGCTCCGGCAGCAGATGACGACGGTTGGACGTGGCGTACAGCAGCACGTTCTCCGGTGGGCCCGTCAGGGTGCCATCCAGCACGCTCTTGAGCGCCTTGTAGGCGTCATCGCTGCCCTCGAAGGACAGGTCATCACAGTAGACGATGAAGCGGTGCGGCTGTTGTGCCAGCTCGGCGACCAGCCCCGGCAGTGCCGGCAGGTCGTGACGGTCTATCTGGATCAACCGCAGGCCTTCACTGCCCAGGGTGTTGAGCAGCGCACGTACCAGCGATGACTTGCCGGTGCCACGCGCGCCCCACAGCAGCGCGTGGTTGGCCGGCCGACCCGCCAGGAAGGCGCGGGTATTGGCCAGCAGCTCGCGCTTCTGACGGGCGATGCCGAGCAGATCCTCGAGCGTCAGGGCATCACGCGGCGCGATCGGGGTCAGGCGGCCGCCCAGGGGGTGGCGGGTCCACAAGGCGGCGACGTCTCGTGTCCAGTCCACCTCGACAGCCGTCGGCGGCAGCATCGGCTCCAGACGGTCCAGCAACTGCGAGAGGCGGTGTTCAAACTCTGGTGACATGATGACTCCCTGTCAGGTACATGGGGCAAGGGCCGTGGCAGGCCCATGAGATCGCGCCCAGTATCTCATGCCCGGCGAGCCCGTCTGGCCTGACGTTGCTGTGATCTCAGCAACGTATCATTTCGCTGACTGCACCACTGCGCCTATCCGGTTATGCTGTCTGCACGTTTCTTGCACGTTCAGCACCGCCTTGCCGTGCACTCGAAGGTTGTCATCGTCACCATTGCCAGGAGGCCTCAATGCCAGGATTGCTCGATCACTCATCTCCCCGCGCCCTGCGCCGTCTGCTCCCGCTGGCGGCTCTTGCGGCGTCCGTCACCCTGAGTGCCTGCGCCAGTTCTCCTCTGGGCCGAAGCCAATTGACGCTCTATTCGGATCAGGAGCTGGAGAAGATGGGAGAAGCCAGCTTCAGCAAGTACCAACAGGAGCTGCCGGTGGTGGAAGGCCGCCAGGATGCCTATGTCAGCTGCGTGGCAGATGCCGTGACCGCCAAGGTGCCCGCCAGCTATGGCATCAGCGAGTGGCAGGTCAAGGTATTCGAGGATGACTCTGCCAATGCCTTCGCACTGCCGGGCGGCTACATCGGCGTCAACACCGGTCTGCTGGAAGTCGCCGAGAATCAGGATCAGCTGGCGACCGTCATCGGCCATGAGATCGCCCACGTGCTGGCCCGCCATGCCAATGAGCGCGTCTCGACCCAATCCCTGACGTCCGCAGGTCTTTCCCTGACCCAGGCACTGGCCGGACTGGAAGGCACCGGCGGTGACCAGCTCATGGGATTGCTGGGCATGGGCGCGGAATATGGCGTGCTCAAGCCGTTCTCGCGTTCACATGAGTCCGAGGCCGACCTGCTGGGGCTGGACCTGATGGCCGAAGCCGGCTTTGACCCACGTGCCAGCATCAAGCTGTGGGCCAACATGAACGCCTCCGGTGGCGCTCAGCCTCCGGTCTGGATGTCCACTCACCCCAGTGACGAGCAGCGCATGACCGCGCTCAACGAGCGCCTCGAGACCGCATTGCCGACCTACCAACAGGCACGGGCCGCCGGCGAGAAGCCCAACTGCGACAGGCTGCGCTGAGCCGGCTTACGCAGGAGAACGTCCCCGTCTTCCAGAGGCGCCTGTCGGGCGCCTCTGGCATCTCTGCCGCGCATTCATCGATCTCGCGCCCCGACGTCTCACCGCCGTGCGCCACTCTGAATCCGGACGACTCCACCAGGCGCATGAATGTAAAAAGGTGGCGCCAAATGTGTCGATATACGCGTTGTGAGTGGCGACGTTGCTAGTCTTCAGACATGCGCTCACCTACCCCTCGAGAAATGTCACCGTGAGCGTCCTCTCGCCCCCAGCCAAGGATGTATCACATGACGCGACATGCACTCATCATCGACGATGATCCGGACTTTCGTGAGCTGATCGCCGGACTGCTTTCCACCTTCGGATTCAGCTGCATGGAAAGTGAGGGACTGCAGGACATCGCCTGTGACCCTTCCTCTCTGCAGGCAGACCTCATCCTGGTGGATTATGAACTGGGGGACTTCACCGGCGCTGATGTTCTCAGCTATCTGCGTGAGCGCAATGTCGAGGCGGGCATCATTCTGATGAGCGCCTGTCACGATGACGACATGCAGGCGATGATCAATCAGGGCCGACGCAGTGGCCTGGACATGCTGGGACAGCTCAGCAAGCCGTTCGATCTCAAGCATCTGGCGTCCATGCTCAATGATCTCGATGAACACCATAATCCGCTGACGCTCGCGGAGCTGGATGAGGCCCTGGCCCAACAGCAGCTGCATCTCGTCTATCAACCCAAGATCGATCTTGCCAGTGGCCAGCTGAGTGGCGCCGAGGCCCTCGTGCGTTGGCAGCATCCTCTGCGCGGCATGGTCATGCCCAACCAGTTCATCGCCCTGGCGGAGCGCAGCAATCGCATCGAATCGCTTACCTGGCAGGTCATCAATCAGGGATTCGGTCAGCAGCAGGAGTGGCAATCACAGGGCCTCACGCTGAATCTGGCGCTCAATCTTTCCCCACAACTGCTGCGCTCGCGTGACATGCTGAAGAAGCTTGATGCGCTTGCCAGCCAGCATCAGGTCGACCCCCATACGATCACCCTGGAGCTCACGGAAAGTTGCGGTATCGACTGTCTGACCTACGCCCGCCATCTCCTGAACGCCATTCGCGAGCGCGGTTATCGCCTGGCACTGGATGACTTCGGTACCGGCTTCTCCTCGATGATGCAGCTCTACAATCTGCCCTTTGACGAGCTGAAGATCGACCAGTGCTTCGTCGGCCGCAGCGATAGCCACCCGGAAGCCCGTGCCATCACGCGCACCATCGTCGAGCTTGGCCAGCGACTCAATCTCGCTGTCGTCGGGGAAGGCATCGAGACGACACAGCAACGCGACTACCTCTGCGATACTCGCTGCAATCTCGGCCAGGGCTATCTCTTCGCGCGGCCCATGACGGTCACCGACTTCAATGCCTGGAGCCACTGCCCACCCACTGCCGTCAGTGCCCTCATCCAGCGCCATGCGCCTTCCGTTCACTGACAGACAGGCTTCCCATCAACGCATGCCCGGATCAAGAAAGCCGACTCAAGCAAGCGGATGCTCCTTCAAGACAGAAACGCCACTCATGTCACCATGGGTGGCGTTTCTGTCTTGCGAGCCCTGCACTTCCTACACTTCCTACACTTCCTACACTTCCTGCACTTCCTGCACTCTTTTCTCTTCCGCTTCACTTCCCTTCGCTCGCCTATCGCCCTCACATGAGAGCTCCTGCAAAAGGCACTTCAGGAGAAAAAGCCCTTCAGGAGAGCAGATATCCCTGCTCGAGAAGACTGTCGCGCGTCGGCACACTCAAGGCGCGCAGCGTGGCGACATGATGATGCGCCCGAGTCATGTCTTCGGAGATCACGGCCTCCTCCAACGCCCTGGCACCGCTGGCGATACCGCTGCATCCCAACGATGCAGATGCCCCTTTCAGGGAATGCGCTTCCCGCTTGAGCTCCCCGAGATCCCTCTGCTGCAGCAGGGTCAACATCACGTCGAGTCGCCCCTCGAGGCGCGCCAGGTAATTGCTCAACAGTCGTGAGTAAGCCTCGCGACTCAGGGTGGCAAGCAGCTCCTGACAGGTCGCCTGCTGAAGCAGCGATGACGGGTTGCCCTGCAGGTCACACTGATCAGAGGCCGGATCGGCGCCAGCATGTGTCTCGTCAGATGACGGCTCCGTACCGAGCGGCGCCGCTTGCTCATCCGCCAACGACACGTTGACGCCACTGGCGGAGGGCTCCTCCGCCAGGCTCGCCATGGCGAGAACTTCCGTGCCAGATTCCGCGCCAGAGCCCACGCCAGCGTCCACGGGGATCTCCCGCTGGCGGGGCGTCAGATATTGGTGCAGCACCTGCTGCAGGTCATCACGAGTGAAGGGCTTGTGCAGGACACCGTCCATTCCGGCCTCGATGCAACGGCGTGCATCTTCCTGCATCACGTTGGCAGTCATCGCGATGATCGGCAGGCGGGTCGCGGACGTCTCGGCTTCCCGTTGACGCCAGCGTCGTGTCGTCTCCAGACCATCCAGCACTGGCATCTGCATGTCCATGAAGATCAGATCAACCTCATGGTCCGCCTGCGACAGCCAGGCCAGCGCCTGCTCCCCCTCCTCGACGATCGTGACCTGCTGCCCCAGATATTCCAGCATTGCGCGAGCCAGCGACTGATTGACCTCGTTGTCTTCCACCACCAGAACGCGGGCCTCGGGCAAGGGGGCTTCCCTCGCCGTCTGCTGGGGGCAGGCCTCGGAGGCTGTCAGCGCCGGCAACGGCACGCGACACCAGAATCGACTGCCGAGGCCAAGATGACTCTCCACGCCGATCTCTCCACCCATTGCCTCCACCAGCCGCTTGCAGATGGCCAACCCCAGCCCGGTCCCTTCATGGCGACGTGCCATCGAGGTATCCACCTGGGTGAAGGGGGCAAACAGCTGACTCACCTGGTCAGAGGCGATACCGCAACCGCTGTCGTGGACCTCGAAATGAAGGGTCTCGTCCTCTTGCGACGACACCCGCAACCGGATGGTCCCCTGGGGACAGAACTTGAACGCGTTGTTGAGCAGGTTGGTCAGCACCTGGCGCAGACGATTGACGTCTCCCTCGACCCAGACAGGCAGGTCATCGGCACGCTCCTCCAGGAAGATACGCGAGCACCCCTTGCCGGCACTGTCTGCCTGACGGGTGTAATGCGCGGACAATGACTCGAGAAAGTCGGGCAGCGAGAAGCAGCGCCGGTCCAGCTCCAGCTTGCCGGCCTCGATCTTGGAATAATCCAGCACGTCATTGATGACGGCCTGCAGACTCTCGGCACTCTGACGCAGCATCACCAGATATTGCTGCCCACGCTGGGTCGAGACTTCCTCACCGATGAGGTCCGATACGCCGACCATGCCGTTGAGAGGCGTGCGTATCTCATGACTCATGATCGCCATGAATTCCGACTTGGCACGACTGGCGGCCTGCGCCAGCTGCACCATGCCATCCAGCTCCTGAGTACGCTCCTCCAGCTTGCGGGTCTTGGAGGCCCGCCCGCGACTCTCGACGATCAGAGCGACCACCAGGACAGTGCCGCTGAGGGTCATCAGCAGGACCAGTGACAGCGCGAGTGCATACAGATTGAGAAGCTCTGTACGCTCCTTCGTGCGCTGCAAGGCAGCCTCCGCATTGATATCCAGCAGCAGCTTGCCTGTCTGCTCCTGAAGAGAGACCAGGCGACTGAGCAGCTGCGCGTAGAGTGCCTCTTCACGCTGCTGACGACTCGCAAGCTCCATGATGCCGTTGTCCAGCACCTCGATTCTGGGCAGCATCGCCAGCAGCTGGACATGCAGTTCCGGCATCCCCGCCAGCATGCTGCCGAGTTGACCGTTCTGCAGCAGCTGTACCCGGCTGTACAGGATGTCCAGACGCAACAGCAGCTCACTGTCATCCATCAGTTCCGGTGGCGTGGGAGACTGCTGCTCCTCGGCCACCACCATGCGCAGCTCGCGTACCTCCCTGTCGAACTGATAGACCGCCCAGATCAGGTTCTCGCGCAGCTTGTGCTCAAGGGCCTGCTGGCGTTGGTAGACCAACACGCCAGTCACCAGTGCCGAGACGAAAAACAGCGTCGCGGCAATGGCGATGGCGGTTCTGAAATGCAGAGAACGAAGAGGATTCATGCACAGGCATCCTGCCAGAGCTCATCAGACGGAGCGGAGAATGTGGGCTCAGCGTTCGATGACGATCCGCTTCACCTGCCAGACAGAGCGAGTCATGATTTCCTCGTTGAGGAGATCCGGCTGCTCGCTGAAGGGATAGATGATGAAGATCGGGCCATTGTCGCGTACCCGAAGACGCTTGCCCTCGGCCTGCATGGCCAGTATCACCGGGTAGTCGAAGTAATCCTGCACCGGGGCATTGGCCGCGTAGTCATTGAGCGCGACGATGCGCATGGTGCCACTGTCAACGCCCACCGCCTCCATCAGCGCCGAACCAAGCGGTCCGCTGAAGCTGACTTCACCGTCATGCCATGGCGTGGTGGTCACGGTTTCCCGCTGTGGCAGCGCTTGTAGCATCGCGCGATCGAAATGTGCCTCATCACCGGCATTGACGTGACGGATATCACCCGTGACGCGCAGCACGACCGGCCCTTGCGGTGCTTCCAGCGCCATGGCGAAGGGTGAGAGCGACAACGCCATCAGCAGGAGCCAGTGGCGCATGCGACATGACGCCAGAATGAAGCGGCGTGAGAGTTCGAGAAGAGGCATGAGGGAGACTCCTGTGGATCATGGGTAGCCATTGATCACGGCCAGTGATTCACCGTCGCGAGGCATCATCGCCAATCACGAGCCACCATGAGCAGAGGTGCACGACAGCAAGAGAGCAGCTGGGAACGAGTATAAGCCGCCATCGTCGGGCCAAACGTGAACCATTGTGACGCGGTCTCACGCAAGGGGCGCGTAGACTGCTGGTCATACCCACGCAGGGAGGCAACGACATGCATATCGGCATTCTCGAAGATGACCATGATCAACGTGATTATCTGACCCTGTGTCTCGAGTCCCAGGGGCATGAAGTGGCAGGATTCGAACGCGCGAGCCAACTGTTGCGCGCATTGCGTGAACGCAGCTTCGACCTGCTGATCATCGACTGGCAGCTGCCGGATGCCTGCGGCATGGAACTGACGCGTACGCTGCGCAATGAACACGGCTGGCAGGGGTTGATCCTGTTCATCACCGCAAGCCAGGGAGAGGAGGATGTCGTGCATGCCTTGCAGCATGGTGCCGACGACTTCCTGAGCAAACCCATCAATCCCAGAGAGCTGTCAGCCCGGGTGTCCGCGCTGGGACGACGCCTTGCCAACAGCAAGGCCAGCAATGGATCGCAGGAAGTGGAAGCGCTCCCCGGCCAGTACCGGATCGAACAGGATGAGCACACCATCTGGTGCGGCGAACATCCCGTCAATCTGACGCAGCGCGAATACCGGCTTGCCGTGCTGCTGTTGCGTCATGTTGGAGAGCTGTTCTCGCGGGCTTACCTGCTCGAGATGGTCTGGGGGATCAATGGCGACATCTCCACCCGCACCGTCGACACCCATATCAGTCGCCTGCGCCGCAAGCTGGAACTCGACGGTCGGCGTGGCCTGCGCCTGAAGAGCGTGTATCAACATGGCTATCGTCTGGAAACCTGCACGCCATCGGCGCTGTCCGCTGCCAGCGCTTGAGAATCGTACCCACCTCCTCGGTATCCACTTCCTTCTCTGCCCCGCAACGCAAGGAGCCGGCACGTCGTTGAACGAAGTGCCGGCTCCTGCATGCATCCCGAACACCCGGGCTGCAGTCACTGACTGACCTGCCTCAGCGACCTGTCAGCCGCTGACCAGCATCTTGCGCAGCATGTCCGCCACGGGTGCCGTATCCGGGCGCTTGTGGCGCCACAGGAAGTAGGACTCGGCCGCCTGCTCCACCAGCATGCCGAGACCATCCTCGCCCCGTGCCCCCTGCTCGCTGGCCCAGCGCATGAAGACGGTCGGCTCGGCGGCATACATCATGTCGTAGGCCAGCGCCTGCGATGAGAACAACGAATCCGGCAACGGCGGCAACTCACCGCCCAGCGATGCGCTGGTGCCATTGATGACCAGATCGAACTGACCCTCGATGGCCTCGTAGCTGCCACCGGAGAGCTGACAGCCATCTCCCGCCAGGTCCGCGAAGTCCTCGGCCAGCGCGCTGGCCTTGGCAGCGGTGCGATTGGCGATCACCAATGCTGCAGGCTGCTTGGCCAACAGAGGCTCCAGCACGCCACGCACGGCGCCGCCAGCACCAAGAATCAGGATACGCGCGTCCGTGAGCGGGGCCTCGAGACGCTCGAGGTCACGGGTCAGCCCGACGCCATCGGTGGTATCGCCATACAGCTGGCCATTCTTGCCCAGCAGCAGAGTATTCACGGCACCGGCGCGACGAGCGCGCGGACTCAATACCTCGACCAGCCGATAAGCCTGCTCCTTGAAGGGCATGGTGACATTCGCCCCCTGCCCGCCTTCAGCGACGAACTCGGCCCAGCCAGCCGCGAAGTCATCCACCGGCGCCAGTCGCGCCTCATAGCTCAGGGAGTCCTTGAGCTGCTCAGCGAAGGCACGATGAATCAGCGGGGATTTCGAGTGGGCAATCGGATTGCCGAATACAGCGTAGCGGGACATCAGGACTCCGGTGACAATCACAGTGAAACATCAGGGCCAATGACGCGATCAAGCCTCTTCGCCCAGCCAGTCGCGGGCATGCAGGAAGTCACGATAGAGCGCGGCTTCGGGACTGCCTTCCTCGGGCTGGTAACCATACTCCCAGTGGACCACCGGCGGCATCGACATCAGGATGGACTCGGTGCGTCCGCCGCTCTGCAGGCCGAACAGGGTGCCACGGTCCCAGACCAGATTGAATTCCACGTACCGGCCGCGACGATAGAGCTGGAAGTTGCGTTCACGCTCGCCATGGGCCGTATCACGACGGCGCTCGACGATGGGCAGATAGGCATCGAGGAAGCTGTCTCCCACTGACTGCTGGAAGGCGAAGCAACGCTCGAAGCCCCACTCGTTGAGATCATCGAAGAACAGGCCGCCGATGCCACGCGTCTCACCGCGATGCTTGAGATAGAAATACTCGTCACACCAGGCCTTGTAGCGAGGATAGACATCACTGCCGAAGGCGATGCAGGCATCGTGCGCGGTCTGGTGCCAATGACGGGCATCTTCCAGCACCGGATAGAACGGCGTCAGGTCGTAACCACCTCCGAACCACCAGACCGGCTCCTCGCCTTCCTTCTCGGCGATGAAGAAGCGCACGTTGCCATGACTGGTCGGGACATGCGGATTATGGGGATGCAACACCCAGCTGACCCCCACCGCGTGGAAACTGCGGCCCGCCAGCTCAGGACGAACGGCAGTCGCCGAGGCCGGCAGCTCGTGACCGAAGACATGCGAGAAATTGACGCCGCCCTTCTCGAAGACACCGCCATTCTCGATGACTCGTGAGCGGCCGCCACCCCCTTCGGCACGCTCCCAGCTGTCTTCTCGAAAGTCAGCCTTGCCATCGCAGGCTTGCAATGCATCACACAGGCGGTCCTGCAGGTCGAGCAGGTAGACCTTCACGTCTTCAAGATTGGCGTGTGCCACGATGCCTCCGATGAATCGAAAAATGAAAGATGTCAAAGCGACGATAACGTCGCTGCGCTTGCCGAGGAAAACGAAAGCGCCAGCATACCCCTCCCGCGCGGGCCGGGCAGACGAACTCGTCTGCGTGCCTGACCTGCATCAAGAAAGTGAACGCTCAGGCCCGCAGGACCTCGCCGGTCACCAGATCACGAATGGTACTGGGGCGAGGATTGCCGCCCAGCGGCCCCGTCAGAATCACGTCATCCGCCAGCGCCTCACCGAAGGCAGCCTGCACTTCGGCAGCCGTCATCGCCGGAGCGTCTCCCGCACGATTGGCCGAGGTGGATACCAGCGGGCCATCCAGCGCCGCACACAGCGCCTGGACCAGAGGGTGATCACTGACACGTACCGCCAGACTCACGTGCTCTCCCTTGAGCAGCGGATGGGCGCGACCATTGTCAGGCACCAGCCAGGTGAAGGGGCCGGGCCAGCTGGCCATCAACCGTTCACGTTGCTGCTCGGAGATCCCTTCAAGCCAGGGCTCGATCTGCGTCACGTCGCCGGCGATCAGGATCAGCCCCTTGGACGGATCGCGCTCCTTGAGCCGGATCAGGCGCGACAGCGCCTCGCCATCGTCGGGGTCACACCCCAACCCCCACACGGCCTCGGTGGGATAGGCGACGATGCCGCCACCACGCACATGCTCGGCAGCCGCCGCTACCGCGGAAAGATCGAACGAAACAGCACTGGCATTCATGATCCGCACGGACTCCTGGAAATGGACACTGGCAGAGGGGATACGGCGAGGCGGCTTGCCTGTCGCCGCATCGACAGTCGGCGGATTCTACCACGCCACTCAGCGCGAGGCCGACGCAACGCTGAGTCGCGCAGGCATGACTTATGATGGCACCGACATCACGTCATCATCCCGCAATCGCATCATCCCTGGATCACGATGACCGCAGGTCACCACGAATCCACCCTCTCCTCCCGAACAAGGAAACCCTGCCTCATGCGCCGTCTTGCGACCCTCAGTACGTCTGCCGCCCTCCTGTTGACGATGGCCGGCTGTGCCAGCTCTGGAGCCCCGACAGTGGAACAGACGCCTTCCCTGAATTCCACCGAAGGTGGGGCCCCCGCCGCCGCCCAGGCCGCTCCACTCAGCGACCAGGCCATGCTGGCGACCCTCTGGATACAACGCAGCGCTGAATTCCATGGCCTGTCGCTGCAGGCCTTCAATGTGGCGCATGATCGTCTGAATCTGGCACTCGCGCGCCGCACTGCCGAGGACAAGCCACTCGCGGTGGTCGTGGATGTCGATGATACCGTGCTCGACACCACCAGCTATGGTGGCTGGGCGCTGCGCGAAGGCCGTACCTACGACAGCCAGAGCTGGGCGGACTGGGTAGACGACGCCGTCTCCACCGCCTCCCCGGGCGCCGTCGACTTCCTCAACTACGCCCACGACAGCGGTGTCGATGTCTACTACATCACCAATCGCAAGGCGGTCGGCAAGCAGGCCACCATCGACAATCTCGCCGCACTGGGCTTCCCGCAGGCGAATGCCGAGCACGTGATGCCGCGTACCGACAGCTCCGACAAGACCGCACGCCGCGCCAGCGTCACGGCCGAGCACGACATCGTCATCCTGATGGGTGACAACCTGGGGGACTTCGATCAGGCCTTCCAGCAAGCCACCAGCGCGGCACGCCACGCGGAAGTCGAGAAGCAGGCCGGTGAATTCGGACGCCGCTTCATCATGCTGCCCAACCCGACCTACGGCGAATGGGAAGGTGTCGTCTATGACGGCAACTGGGGAGCAAGCGATGCCGAGAAGCGTGCCATGCGCGAGGCGGCACTGAATGTCTGGCAACCCGAGAGCGGCAGCGTCAGCCAAGGCAAGTGAGTTCACGTTGCCGGCCATGCATGGCCGGCAACGCCCTCAGGCGAGTCACGCTCGCCTGAGGGTTGCAGAAAACAGGAACGCCCTTCAGATGCCGCCGAGGCAGCGCTGAAGGGCGTTTTGATGTCTAGAGACGGCTCGCTGCGCAAGCTTGCGTGAAACACGACGGGCCATGACGGGATGTCTGAACGGCTTACAGGCGTTTCCAGCCTCCCGGCGCCTGCACCACACGCCCTTCCAGCTCCAGCTCCAGAAGCTGCATGCTCAGGACACTCACATGCGTCCCCGAGAGCTCCACCAGTTGATCCAGTGCCAGTGGCATCGCACTCAGATAACACAGCGGGGCAGGCACAGGTGACGTCTCCGCGACAGGCCTGTCCCCCTCCAGCAGCGGCAGATTCTCGGGTAGCGCATTGCCGCGCGCCCCCGTCGGCACGGAACGGGAGGAGGAGACGCGAGGCGTGGATGGCGAGTCAACGACACCTCGAGGGCTGGCCAAGGGGCGACGCTGCTCCGTCGGCATCAGATGGCTCAGCTCGGCGAGCATGTCATCGACATCACGCACCAAGGTAGCCCCCTGACGGATCAGCTCCAGACATCCGCTGGAGGCGATGTCATCGATCCGCCCGGGCAATGCGAAGACCTCGCGGTTCTGCTCCATCGCCAGACGCGCGCTGACCAACGAGCCGCTGCGCAGCGTGGCCTCCACCACCAGCACGCCATGCGAGAGGCCGGTGATCAGACGATTGCGACGCGGGAAATGACGGGCATGCGCCCCGGTACCAGGCGGATGCTCCGACAGCAGCAGGCCTCCGCTCTCCAGCAGCCGGAGCCGCAACTGATGGTGCTGGGCAGGATAGGTCACGTCGACGCCACACCCGAGCACGGCGAGAGACGAGGGTGGCGCGGGATAGGCATCGGCTTCCAGGCGCAGCGCAGCATTCAAGGCCCCCTGATGCGCTGCGGCATCGATGCCCAGCGCCAGGCCACTGGCAACGCTCCAGCCCCGGGAGACCAGCTCGGCGGCCAGGTCATGCGCATACGTCATGCCAGCGGGACTCGCCTTGCGGGCACCGACGATGGCCAGCATGGGCTGCTCGAGCAGGGAGCGCCTGCCCAGGGCCCACAGCGCGATGGGCGGGTCTGGCAACAGCGCCAGCATGACAGGCCAGTCAGCATCGGCGGGGGTCAGCAGATGACGCCCCTGCTCTGGCGCATGCCAGGCAAGATCCGTCATCACCTGCTGATGAAGCGGTGAAGACGCGGGTCGCTCACACCACAGTCGCACAGGCGCGGCAAGGCGCGACGGCAGTGCCGCCAGCCACCCCTGTGGCCAGTCAGCTCGTTCAAGCAGCTTGGCCACGGTGTGCGTACCGATACCCGGAAGACGCGCCAGAAAGACGAAATCCGCCCGCGAGGGGCGGCGCTGCTCGACATCACCATCGATCGACACGCCACACCTCCCGAGCGGATGCTCACAGTTGCGGATCAAATACCGGGCATGTCTGCTCAGCCATGCGGCTCCAGCAGCTTGTCTCCGACACTCAGCGGGCGCTCCGCCTTCATCACCAGGGCATAGCTGACCTTGTCATAGATACGGAAGACCATGAGCAGGCCGCCCTCTTCACCCGGCAGAGTGATCGGCTCCCCTGTCTTGGGGTCGGTGATCGTCTCGCCCTGACGCTCGACACCGAACACGAAGCCCGGCTCCACGCCATCCCGGCTCCCGCGGTTGAGCGCCACGATGTCATTGCGACCGATGTTGCGCAGTCCGTCCGGTGCCGCGAGGATCTCGCCGCCCGACACCTCGACGGGAGGCTGTGGCTGGAAGCTGGTGCTGATGGCCCCGCCATCGGCCGGCAACAGCAGATCACCGTTGAGAATCTCGCGATTGGCCGAGACCACATGCATCACGCCGATGTCGCCCTCGCGACGCTCCAGCTGGACATCCCCGATACTGATCATCTCCAGGCCCAGGAATTCCTGGGTGACAGGGTCCAGGTAACGCTGCCCCGTCCGGTAGATGCTGAAGGTGTCATAGGCCGGCCACTGACCACGCGCATAGACGGTATCCCCGGCACCACTGATCAGACGCGTGTCGTCACCGGCCACCACGTAGGGCGCATTCTCGAGCAGGCCAGGATCGACCACGCGGTGGTCCTTGAGGAAGGCGGAGATCTTCTCGAGCGGGATCGGTGGCACGGCCTCGCGCTTGGGAATCTTGCGAATCTTGGGCGAGAGCTTGACCACGCCGCCCTGGCCACGCTCCAGGCGCAGACGAGGCTCGCCGTTCTCGTAATAGAGCGAGATGCGATCTCCCGGATAGATCAGGTGTGGATTCTTGATCTGCGGATTGGCACGCCAGACTTCCGGCCACAGCCAGGGCTCACGCAGAAAGCGTCCCGAGATGTCCCACAGCGTGTCGCCGCGCACCACCACATAGGTGGAGGGTACGTCATCACGTACGGTTGCCGCCTGCGCCAGCGACGTCCCTGCGCTTGCCCCCAGCGTCGCCATGCCAAGGAGTGCCGTGAACACGGCGTTGCCGACCAGTCGTTTCATGCCCATTCCTGCGTCCCTTGCGTTGATGCCACCTGTTGTTGTCGGTGGTGATGGCCTGTCTCAAACCCGCGCCGAGCGCGTGCCGCCCAGCCTTGCCCCTGCCTGACGGAACTCGCGATCAATCATGACTATTGCCGCGATAGTAGCAGCATTGAAGGCCATCGGTTCCGTTCCTCGGCTGTGCACACTACAATATCAGGCAAATCTCCACTGACAGCACAACGGTAATTACACCAGTCATGGCCAAGCGCGAAATTCTTGAATTCCCCGATGAGCGTCTGCGCAATGTTGCCGCCCCGATCGATACCTTCGACGCGGAACTGCAGACCCTGATCGACGACATGATCGAGACCATGTATGACGCGCGTGGCATTGGCCTCGCCGCTACCCAGGTCGACGTGCATCGTCGTCTGATCGTCATCGACGTCAGCGAAGATCAATCCCAGCCTCTGGTATTGGTCAATCCCGAATACACGCCCATCGGCGAAGCGCAGGAGCCGATGCAGGAAGGCTGCCTGTCGATCCCGGAATACTACGCCGAAGTGCCGCGCTATCTGAAAGTACGGCTCAACGCTCAGGATCGCAACGGTGAGGCCTACGAACTCGAGGCCGAAGGCCTGCTGGCACATTGCATCCAGCACGAGAACGACCACCTCGAAGGCAAGCTGTTCGTCGACTACCTCTCCCCGCTCAAGCGTGATCGGGTGATGAAGAAGATGCAGAAGCGCCACAAGCTGCAGGAAGCGTGATCCGCACGCCGGAGGGGACTCCGGTGCGCCATGTCACATCGCAGGGAGGCCGGAGGATTTCCTCTGGCCTCCCTGCTTGTTGATGAGTGATTCACCGGCACCGCCTGAATCCCTCCTTTACCGTCAGCACCTTGAGCCTGGCCCTCGGCCGCGCTCCCCATATGAGAGCTCTTGCATGTCGAAAGCCCTGCGCATCGCCTTTGCCGGCACCCCCGATTTCGCCGCCGAATGTCTCGCCGCGCTGCTCGAAAGCCGCCATGAGATCGTCAGTGTCCATACCCAGCCTGACCGCCCTTCCGGGCGCGGCCGCAAGCTGACCCCCGGCCCCGTCAAGCAGCTGGCACTCCAGCACGACCTTCCCGTCCATCAGCCGCTCAACTTCAAGGACGAGGCCGATCGCCAGATCCTGCGCGATCTCGAGGCCGACATCATGGTGGTGGTGGCCTACGGGCTGATCCTGCCGCAGGCCGTGCTCGACATCCCGCGCCTCGGTTGCCTGAACATCCATGCCTCCCTGCTGCCACGCTGGCGCGGTGCCGCGCCGATCCAGCGCGCCATCGAGGCCGGCGACAGCGAATCCGGTGTCACCATCATGCAGATGGATGCCGGCCTGGACACCGGCGACATGCTGCTGATCCGTCGCACCCCGATCACCGCCAGCACTACTGGCGGCGAGCTGCATGATGCCCTGGCGGCACAGGGCGGCGAGGCCATCGTCACGGCCCTCGACGCCATCGCCGATGGCGATCTTCCGGCGACCCGACAGCCCGAGGAAGGTGTCACCTACGCCGCCAAGCTCTCCAAGGCCGAGGCGGAACTCGACTTCACCCGTCCCGCCGCCGAGCTGGACGCGCGCATTCGCGCCTTCAATCCGTGGCCGGTGGCCTGGACACGCCTGGACGGCGAGCCGCTACGCCTGTGGATGTCGCGCACGGGCGAGCAGCGCCTCGCAGACTTCGTACCACCCGGCACTCTGCTGGCGCCCGGCAATGATTGCCTGCGCATCGTCTGCGGTGATGGCCATCAGGTGCTGGAGATCACCCGTGCCCAGCTGCCCGGTGCCAAGCCGCTGTCCGTCAAGGACCTGCTCAACTCACGTGCCGCGCGCTTCCCCGAGGGCCTTGTCCTCGGCGCCGACCACGCCCCTGATTCCGATTCACAGACCGAGACTTCCGCATGAGCCAGTCAGACAACCCGTCCTCCAAGGGCAACGGCAAGAAGCGCAACTCCCTGCCGCCGGCCCGCAGCAAGGGCGGTGGTTCGAAGCACGGTGGTGCACGCCGCAAGCCTGACAATGCCCCGGCCTCACCGGGCGCTGCCGTCCGGGTTGCCGCTGCGCGCACCCTGGCGCCGGTACTGGCGACAAAGACCTCTCTGAATCTGGACGGCCTGCCGTCTGGCGTCGCCGGGCGTGACCAGGGCCTCTACAAGGCACTGTGCTTCGGTGTCTGCCGCCAGCTGCCGCGTCTGGACGCACTCGCGGGCAAGCTTTTGAAATCGTCCTTCAAGGCGCAGGATCAGGATATCCACGCCCTGCTGCTGCTCGGCCTCTATCAGCTGCTGTACATGCGCATCGCGCCGCATGCGGCCGTCGGTGAGACCGCTGGCGCCGCACGCGGCCTGGGCAAGGGCTGGGCGACGGGCGTGCTCAATGCCTGCCTGCGTCGTTTCCAGCGTGAGCAGGAAGCACTGGAAGCCGAGGTCGACAAGGACCCCGCCGTGGCGCTTTCCCACCCGCAGTGGCTGCTGGACACCTTCCAGCGCAACTGGCCGGACGACTGGGAGGCCATCGCCGCCGCCAACAACGCCCAGGCCCCGATGACATTGCGCGTCAATGTCGCCGCCATCAGCCGCGAGGACTACCTCGCCCAGCTGGCCGACGCCGAGATCGACGCCGTGGCCTGCCCCTTCGCCGAGCACGGCATCACCCTGGCCAGCGCCTGCGACGTCAGTGCCCTGCCGGGCTTCGAGGAAGGCCTGGTCAGCGTGCAGGATGAGGCCGCCCAGCTGGCCGGTCAGCTGCTGGCCCCTGCCGTGACGGCCATCAACCCCGAAGGGGAAGGCGTGCGCCTGCTGGATGCCTGCACCGCGCCGGGCGGCAAGCTGGCGGACATGCTGGAGCGCTTCCCCGCGCTGGACGCCACTGCCATCGACATCGACGGCGAGCGTCTCGAACGCGTGGAAGAGACGCTGGAGCGTCTGGAACTGGGCGCCGGCGTCGTGTGCGCCGATGCCAGCGAGCGCGACTGGTGGGACGGCGAAGCCTTCGATGTCATCCTGCTCGACGCGCCCTGCTCCGGCAGTGGCGTCATCCGCCGTCACCCGGACATCAAGCTGCTGCGTCGCCCGAACGACATCGGGGACCTGGCGCGCCTGCAGGGCAAGCTGCTGGAGAACCTGTGGGGCATGCTCAAGCCCGGCGGCACCCTGGTCTACGGCACCTGCTCCATCATCACCCAGGAGAATGCCCGGGTGATGGATCGCTTCCTGGCCGCCACGCCGGATGCCAAGGCCGAGACCATCAAGGCCGACTGGGGCCGCGTCTCCGGTGCCGGTCGTCAGATGCTGCCGCAGGTCAATGGCCACGATGGCTTCTATCTGGCGCACATCACCAAGGCCGGCGCCTGACGCTCGGCAGGATCACCGGACAGGCGTACCGCATCCCGGCTTGCGAGATGATGCGCCTGGCACATCAGGACAGCCGTGCCCCGACTCCCGGGGCACGGCTGTCTTCCGTCATGGCACTGGTTTATCCTGTGCCGACTGAGCAACAGCGGACGAGCCGGACATGAAAATCATCATTCTGGGTGCAGGTCAGGTCGGCGGCACACTCGCCGAACACCTGGCCCATGAAGAAAATGACATCACGGTCGTGGACACCGACACCGAGCGGCTGCGCGAGCTGCACAACCGTCTCGATATCCGCACCGTCACCGGCGCGGCCAGCTATCCCCAGGTGCTGCGTCAGGCCGGCGGCGAAGATGCCGACATGCTGATCGCGGTGACCAATTCTGACGAGGTCAACATGATTGCCTGTCAGATCGCCCACAGCCTGTTCCATACCCCGACCAAGATCGCGCGGGTGCGCTCCACCGCCTATCTGACCCGCAAGGGCCTGTTCTCCCACGATGCCATCCCGGTGGACGTGCTGATCAGCCCCGAGCAGGTGGTGACGGATCACATCCGCCGCCTGATCGAGTATCCCGGTGCCCTGCAGGTGCTGGACTTCGCCAATGGCGTCGCTCAGCTGGTGGCGGTAAAGGCCTACTATGGCGGTCCGCTGGTCGGTCAGGAACTCGGTTTCCTGCGTCGTCACATGCCCAACGTGGATACTCGCGTGGCAGCCATCTACCGGCGCAATCGTCCGATCATCCCGCGTGGCGATACCGTGATCGAGGCCGATGACGAGGTGTTCTTCATCGCGGCGCGCAAGGATATCCGCACCGTGATGGGCGAACTGCGCCGCGTGGACCGCAACTTCCGTCGCGTGGTGATCGCCGGTGGCGGCCACATCGGTGAGCGCCTGGCCGAGACGCTGGAGCACACCCATCAGGTCAAGATCATCGAGCACTCGCTGGCCCGATGCACCGACCTGTCCGAGCGCCTCGACCGCACCGTGGTCCTGCACGGCAGCGCCACCTCCAAGCGCCTGCTGCTGGAGGAGAACATCGAGGACTGCGACATCTTCTGCGCGCTGACCAACGATGACGAGGTCAACATCATGTCCTCGATGCTGGCCAAGCGACTCGGCGCCAAGAAGGTACTGACGCTGATCAACAACGCGGCCTACGTGGACCTGGTGCAAGGTGGCGAGATCGATATCGCCATCTCGCCGCAGCAGGCCACCATCGGCGGTCTGCTGACGCATGTGCGCAAGGGCGACATCGTCAACGTGCACTCTCTCAGGCGCGGCGCGGCAGAAGCCATCGAGGCCATCGCCCACGGCGATGAGCGCTCCTCCAAGGTGGTGGGCCGGCGCATCGAGGACATCAATCTGCCCGAGGGTGCCACCATCGGTGCCGTGGTGCGTGGCAAGGAAGTGCTGGTCGCGCATCACGATCTGGTGGTGGAATCCAACGACCACGTCATCCTGTTCGTGGTCGACAAGCGCCGTATCCGGGAAGTCGAGCGCCTGTTCCAGGTCGGGCTGACCTTCTTCTGATGATGGCCGCCACGATGTCTCTCGCAAGCCGGGCTCGCTGCATGGGCCGCCACTTCCGCGTCATGATGCGTGGGGGTCGTGCATGAGCCTGCGCGTCATCTATCGCATCCTCGGCATTCTGCTGATGCTGTTCAGCCTGACGCTGGTCCCGCCGATGCTCATCTCGCTGGCCTTCGAGGACCACACCCTCAGCGCCTTTGCCATCGCCCTCGGCATCACCCTGCTGACCGGCTTCGCGCTGTTCTATCCCAACCGGCATGCCCGCAAGGAGCTGCGCAACCGCGATGGCTTCTTGATCACGGTGCTGTTCTGGACGGTGCTGGGAGCCTTCGGATCGCTGCCCTTCCTGCTCGCCGAGGACCCGAACCTGTCGATCATCGACGCCATGTTCGAGTCGTTCTCGGGACTTACCACCACCGGGGCGACGGTGATGACGGGGCTCGATCTGCTGCCCCACTCCATCCTCTACTATCGCCAGCAGCTGCAGTGGCTGGGCGGCATGGGGATCGTGGTATTGGCGGTGGCGATCCTGCCGACTCTCGGTATCGGCGGCATGCAGCTCTATCGCACCGAGATCCCCGGGCCGCTGAAGGACTCCAAGCTGACGCCGCGCATCACCGAGACGGCCAAGGCGCTCTGGTACATCTACGCCGCCCTGACCCTGGTGTGCTTCGCCAGCTACTGGGCCGCCGGCATGAGCTGGTTCGATGCCCTCGGCCACAGCTTCTCCACCGTCGCGGTGGGCGGCTTCTCGACCCACGATGCCAGTATCGGCTACTTCGATTCCGCCACCATCGAGATGATCTGCGTGTTCTTCATGGTGGTGTCCTCGATCAGTTTCGGCCTGCACTTCGCCGCCTGGCGCGAGGGGCGGATCAGTCATTATCTGCGCGACCCCGAGACCCGCTTCTTCCTGATCCTGCTGCTGATCCTGACCTGCGTGACCATCGCCGGCCTGCTGCTCACCGGCAGCTACGATGACAGCAAGGCGCTGCGCCATGGCCTGTTCGAGGCCGTCTCGGTGGCCACCACCACCGGCTTCGGCGTCGCCGACTTCACCGGCTGGCCGGGCGTATTGCCGATGATGCTGTTCATCGCCGCCTTCATCGGCGCGTGCTCCGGATCCGCCGGCGGCGGCATGAAGGTCATCCGTATCCTGCTGATTCTCAAGCAGGGCGTGCGTGAGGTGCATCGTCTGATCCACCCCAACGCCATCCTCTCGGTCAAGGTGGGCAAGATGCGCATCTCCGAAGGGGTCGCGGAGGCAGTATGGGGCTTCTTCTCCGTCTACCTGCTGCTGTTCGTGCTGATGATGCTGGGCATGCTGGCCACCGGACTGGATCAGGTCACGGCCTGGTCGGCGGTCGGCTCTGCGCTCAACAACCTGGGGCCGGGACTCGGTGAGGTCGCGACCCACTACGGCGATATCCCGGGGGCGGCCAAGGGCATCCTGATTCTGGCGATGCTGCTGGGACGCCTGGAGATCTTCACGGTTCTGGTTCTGTTCACGCCGGCCTTCTGGCGACGCTGAGCCCTGCCAACAGGCGGAGCGGACAAGCTCCTGCCCGCCCCTGAACGCGAACGCCCCCGCCAGATGGCTCCGACGGGGGCGTTCTCACTTCTGTGTCACGGCTATTCGCCGGCCTTGGCCTCACGGCGAGCCAACAGCCGACGCATCGGTGCGGTCGGCTCCAGCACATAGTGAATCCGGCTGGCGCGATAGCAGTCGTTGAAGGCGTCGAAGTAATCATCCAGCACGTTGGCCGCCTCCTCCTCCCCCGCCTGACGCAGCAGCTCCGCCGCCACCTCCGCCGTGCACAGATGTGACTGGGACGCCGGCTTGCGCAGGTGATAGCGCGTCAGACGCGTGGTGTGCAGCGGCAGCACCGGCAGACCATCCAGATAAGGGCTCTTGCGGAAGATGCGACGCGCCTGACGCCAGGTCCCGTCCAGCAGGATGAAGACCGGAATGCGCTCCTCGCCACTGGCGGTATGCGTCGCCACCTCGGGCCCGACACCGGCGATGGCGTTCACGTCGACCACGCGATCAGCGTAGTCCGGCTGATCGTCCGGGAAGATGATGAACGGCTGATAGCGCTCATCTTCCAGCAGCGCCAGCAGGCGGGGGTCGGGCTCGACACGATACCAGCTGAAGACCTCGGTGCCCGCCAGCACATCCGCGATCAGGCGCCCGGTATTGGTGGGCTTGTAGTGCTCAAGCGGGTGGGTGATCAACCAGAACGTGATCCGTGACTGCGCGCTGACCTGATACGGGCACAGGCAGTTGAGCCTGGGCAGACGGCAGGCCTCGCAACGGATCACCTGGCTGCCACGCGCCTTGAATTCCCGTCGCGGGTGGCGTCCGTGCCACTCATCCGGCTCGCCACTGGGAAGCGTCGTGATACCGCTGGCCTCGCCCGGCTCGGTCGACTCCGGGGCGGAGGAAGCGGCTTGATCAACGCTGGCGGGATGACCAGCGGCCGGCGTAAGACGGGAATCACACATGATGGGTGGTCAGTACCAAAGAAAAAGGGACGCGCATTCTAGCATGCGTGTCCCTTTCTCATGTTGCCGTCTCATGTCGCCGAGCGTGGTTCACTCAGCGAGTGTCGCGGCTATACCTCGTAGCGGTGCTTGCCGCCGGTCACGAACTTCGGCGGCCGACGCTTCCAGTAACCGGCCAGCAACGAGCCGGAGACGTTGTGCCAGATGGAGAAGATCGCTCCCGGCAACGCCGCCGTGGCGGAGAAGAACTGGCTGGCCAGTGACGCCGCCAGTCCGGAGTTCTGCATGCCGACCTCGATGGCGATGGTGCGCGAGGTACGCTCATCCAGTCCGAACAGGCGCGACAGGCCATAGCCGGCGCTCAGGCCGATGGCGTTGTGCGCCACGACGGCCAATGCCACCAGCGGGCCCAGCGTGGCCAGGCGACCGACATTGAGCGACACCACGATGGCGATGATCAACACGATCGCCAGCATGGCCAGACTCGCCAGCGCCGATTCCCACTCGCGGATGGCGTCACGCGCGAAGTGATGCACGATGACACCCAGCACGATGGGCGCCACCACCAGCTTGGCGATGCTCAGCAGCATGCCGCTCACCGGCACGTCGATGTCCGTCCCCAGCAGCCACCAGGTCAACAGCGGCGTCATCACGATGGAGAGCAGTGTCGAGGCCATGGTCATCGAGACGGACAGGGCCACGTGACCACCGGCGAGCCAGGTCATCACGTTGGAGGAGGTTCCCCCCGCAGTGGCCCCCACCAGCACCATGCCGACCGTCAACGCGGGGTCCAGCCCCAGCAGCCGCGCGATCAGGAAGGCAGCCAGCGGCATCACGCTGTATTGCAGCAGCAGGCCCAGCGCGATGGGCCCCGGGCGACGTGCGACACGCATGAAATCCTCACGCGACAGCGTCAGTCCCATGGCGAACATGATCAGGGCCAGCAGCGGCTGGATGACATCCTTGAGGGCCACGAAAGGCGCCGGCGCCAGCACGGCGAGGCCGGCGAACAACAGGGCCCACAGCGGGAAGAAACGATTCAGCGTCTCAAACATGCTTTCAATTTCCGGTCACCGAAGGTTGCTTGCCTCCGGGATTGCTGGCCCACCGCCCATGGCAGGCCTGAAGCCGCGCATCATAACGTATCAGGCAGGCCCAGGTGTCCCTGATACAACCAATGGCGCACAAGACGTGGCACTGCCTGCCCGGCGCTTTCCGCCAGGGGATGCACGCCGGGCTCCGCCAGCTCATGGGCATTCGGGTCCACCAGCACGATGGGGGCATCCAACGGTGCCGCTGCATAGAGATTCGAGGCCGGCATCACCTTGAGCGAGGTCCCCACGATCAACAGCAGATCCGCTTCCGCCGCGAGGCCTTCGGCGACGCCGTAAAGTGGCACTGCCTCACCGAACCACACCACGTCCGGGCGCAACTGACTGCCCTTGTCACACAGGTCTCCCAGCCGAATGCCACCGCGCGGCAGCGGGTAGCGCAAGCCGTGGTCGACGCTCGAGCGTGCCTTGAGAATCTCGCCATGCAGATGCATGACCTCACGCGAGCCGGCGCGCTCGTGCAGATCATCGATATTCTGGGTAATCACCGAGACACGAAAACCGGCCTGTTCAAGTTCTGCCAGTGCCTTGTGCGCCGCGTTGGGCCTGGCCCGCCGGACCTGGGCACGGCGATCATCATAGAAGCGCAGCACCTTCTGCGGATCACGCCGAAATGCCTGCGGAGTGGCGATCTCCTCCAGACGGTGCTCTTCCCACAGGCCATCTTCCGCACGGAAGGTGCGCAGACCGCTTTCCGCGCTGATGCCTGCGCCACTGAGCACGACCAGATGCCGACCATGGCGCGCGCCAGGATCCCTGAAACCTTCACTCATCCAACACTCTCTCTCGCTGTGAACTTGATCGTGACGTCCCATTGCCGAGCCTGGGGGCGCTTCCTGTCCAAACGCAAGCCTTCAGTCATCGATGAAGTCCTGGCTGCGATCGACCCCGAAACGTCGCTTGTTGCGATAGGGGTAGACATCGATCACCCGTCCCGCCGTGATGGCATCCTGCAGCCCCTTCCACCAGCTGGCCTGGAAGATTTCCGGATGCAGCTCGTAGAACAGCTTGCGCAGCCCAAGATCCGCGAACAGGAAGGGGCCGAATTCTTCCGGGAAGATGTCGTTCGGTCCCACGGAATACCAGGGTTCGCTGGCCATCTCCTGCTCAGGGTAGAGCGCTTCGGGAATCTCGCGGAAATTGCACTCGGTGAGATAGTTGATCTCGTCGTAATCGTAGAAGACCACCCGACCATGACGGGTCACGCCGAAGTTCTTCAGCAGCATGTCGCCGGGGAAGATGTTGGCCGCGGCCAGCTGCTTGATCGCATTGCCGTAGTCATTGAGCACGGCACGCGTCTCATCCTCATCACACTGCTCGAGATAGAGATTGAGCGGCGTCATCATGCGCTCGGTATAACAATGCCGAATCAATACCTTGTTGCCGCGCAGCGTGATGGAGGAGCTGCAGACCTCCAGTAGCTCGGCCAGGCAGTCGGGATCGAAATGATCGCGTCCGACGGCGAAATTGGAGAACTCCTGGGTGTCCGCCAGACGGCCGACGCGGTCGTGGCGCTTGACCAGACGATACTTCTGGCGCACCTGGTCCCGGCTCATGTCCTTGCTGGGCGCAAAGCGATCCTTGATCAGCTTGAAGACCAGTCGATAGCTGGGCAGCACGAAGACCGCCATCACCATGCCTCGCACGCCCGGCGCGATGATGAATCGGTCGGTGCGGCTGGCGACGTGGTCGTTGAGGCCACGGAAAAGCTCGGTCTTGCCGTGCTTGTAGAACCCGATGGCAGCGTAGAGCTCGCCGATGGGCTTGTCGGGCATCAGTGTCTGCAGGAAGCCCACCACCTCACCGGGCACCTCGATCTCGACCTGGAAGTAGGCGCGGGTGAAGGAGAAGATGATCGAGACTTCCTCGGGCTCGATGATCACGGTATCGAGATAGACGCCGTCGCGTTCGGTATGCAGTACCGGCAGCACCAGCGGCAGCGTCTGCCCGCCGCCCTCGATGCGTCCGATGAGGTAGGCCCCCTTGTTGCGATAGAAGACGCTGCGCAGCACCTCGAAGGTGGCATCGGAGGCCTCACGCACCTCGGGTGGCAACACCTCGAGCAGCATCTCGGCGCCCAATGTCACGTCGCGCCCCTGATGTTCGAAGGCGATCCCCAGCGGGGCCTCGCTCAATACCGTGTCCAGCGCCCCTGCCCAATCACCCTCGACCGGCACACGGTGGCTGATGCTCATCCCGGAGTGGCGAGCTGGCGCCTGTCGGGAAGATGACACGAACATCCAGTCGTCCCGGATATGACGGTGGGAAAAGACACTGCAGAAGATGGAGTTGTAGAAGGTCTCGGCCAGCTTGTAGTCCAGGCGCTGATCGATCAGCGTCATGTAATGGCGTCGGGCCTCGCCCCACAGGGTGCATTCGCTCAGACGCTCAGGCTCGAAGGCGCGCGCCAGACGCTCCATGGTCGCGGCGACCTTCTCGTCATAGAGGTTGATGCGTGCCGCCGAGGCCTGCTGTGCCTCACGCCAGTCGGCCTCGATGAAACGCCGTCTGGCATCGCTGGAAATCTGCTTGAAGCGCGAGCGGTACTCATCAAAGCCATGCAGCACCGTCGCCGCCAGACGTTGGCCCTGCTGACCATTGCCACGTTCATCGACATCATTGTCCATCACCGCCCCCTGCCCTTGGGTCATCCGACATCCTCAGAGCATGCGGACAGTTGCCCCGTCAGGCGAGACGACAATGGTCGCGGGCCATCAACTGTCGATGACGTTCCACTCACGCACGCCAGCGCTGTCCCGTCTTGCCATTTACGGATTACCGGCCCTGAAACGCACGACGCCACCTCGCGACAGGCGAGATGGCGTCGGGGATTCGCGGATGTCAGCAGGATCCGGGCTTAGAGCTCCCGGCCCAATGAGGCCGCAGTCTCGGAGGCAGTCTGAACACGGCGCTCGGCTTCGAAGAGGTCTTCTGCCATGCCGGCCTGCTCCGAGCCCATGTCCAGCGCATCGATACGCGTGGCCTGGAAGCGATCGCGCTTCTCATCCAGCCCCGCGAAGTCGAACAGCTCACGGTCCGCCAGGTGCGAGGGTGCCACGGAAGTGACGGCACGGAACATGGTCTCGAGCCGCCCGGGATGCTGCGTCTCCCAGTCCTGCAGCATCTCCTTGACCACCTGACGCTGCAGGTTCTCCTGGGAGCCACACAGGTTGCAGGGAATGATCGGGAACTGACGCGCCGTGGAATAGGCTTCGATGTCCGATTCGCGGCAATAGGCCAGCGGACGAATGACGATATGCCGCTGATCATCCGACAGCAGCTTGGGCGGCATCGTCTTGAGCTTGCCACCGAAGAACATGTTCAAAAACAGCGTCTCGAGAATGTCATCGCGGTGATGGCCAAGGGCGATCTTGGTCGCCCCTATCTCGGTGGCAAAGCCGTACAGCGAGCCACGCCGCAAGCGTGAGCACAGCCCGCAGGTCGTCTTGCCCTCGGGCACCTTCTCCTTGACGATGGAATAGGTGTCACGCTCGAGAATGTGGTATTCCACGCCCACTGACTCAAGCCATGCCGGCAGCACGTGCTCCGGGAAACCGGGCTGTTTCTGATCCAGATTCACCGCCACCAGACTGAACTGGACCGGCGCATTGCGCTGCAGGTTCATCAGGATGTCCAGCATGGTGTAGGAGTCCTTGCCACCTGACAGGCACACCATCACCTTGTCGCCATCGCGGATCATGCCGTAATCCGTGATGGCGGTGCCGACATTGCGGCGCAGCCGCTTCTGCAGCTTGTTCAGCTCATGCTTGGCATCCGCTGCGTCATGCGTGCGGGAGGTGGCGTCAGTTTCAGGTGTGAACATGGGGCATCAGACAGGCAGTTTGGGAGGGCACACAGTCTAGCATCGGCCAGTGTCACGTCACAGAGGCGGACGGCCTGCCGCAATACGCAAGACGCCCGCAGTCAGCGGGCGTGGGGGGATTCGTGCAGATGACGGGAAGCGATCAGAACAGCCGCAGGACTTCCAGATAGCGGATGACCACTCCGCCCAGCATCACCATGATGCCGAAGCGCTGCAGTCGGAATTCGAGCGCGGTGAGCGCCAGCTTGCGAGACCAGAACATCAGTACTCCCCGGACATCCTGGGTACGACGGATGTAGAGGGAATAGGCAAACAGAACGGTGGCAAGGCCAATGATCAATAACGTGTTGGTCGCGATCAGCATGTCGCACCTCGTGGGCAAGAACCCTGAATAGGCAAGAAAGGCAACAGCGCGTGGTGCCCAATCTGAAACCGGGCCTCAGGCAGGTGCCCAAGGCCCGGTGCCATCACCTGGCGTAGTGATGGCGATCCCGAGAGTGCATCCGTCATCGCGCAGGGCGAAGCGTTCACATCCCTCGGGCCTGACTGGGGCTGGCTGACAGCAGGTCTTCGTCGATCATGACCTCTGCACGCTGTCGCTACCCCGTTATGATTATCAAGCTGCTCGGTAATGCATCCTGCATGGCTGACCGTGTTGCTGGTCGGTACTGCACTGGCGTGTAATCCGGTTCGACAAGGGCTCGCGCATGCCTGTCACGATGAGGAAAAGCAGCGTGGCGTCGTCGTATGGGGCCAGTGTGGCCAAGCGGGTGATGTCTTGCCATTGGACATTCCGGCAACAGACCTTGGTTTATTAGCCAAGAGGTTTAACAACGACAGGGCCATCAATCGCAGGGCCATCAACCACAGGCTCGTCGCCCGGGCGACGCATGGACCAGGTGGTTCAGGCTCATGAGCCTGAACAGGCATCGTGACGTGGCACGACTTGAGTGACCGGCAGCATCAGGCGCTGCGCCATCATGGCGCTGGTCACGGCATCCCCCAGCGCAGTGTGCCGCCCGATCACCGGCACCTGCAGCGCCTCGGCCATGGCCTCGAAGCGCAGGTCCGGCGCGGCCTCGGGCTGAGCGTGACGACAGCGCTTCAGGTAGTCGCGCGCGAGATCATGACGCAGATTGGGCAGGTCGAAGCCGAAACGTGGCCGCAGGTGGCGATTGATCACCGCGACATCAAAATCGATGCACCACCCCACCAGCGGGCGATTGCCGATGAAGGCCAGCAACTGGTGCAAGGCGTCGCCGAGCGCCTCGCCACCATGCAGGTCGATTCCGCGCAGGCGATGAATCCGGATGGAGTCACCGCGCAGGCCTTCCGGACACTGGAGCTGCAACGACAGCGCGCTGGCCGTCCTCACCCGGCGCGCATCGAAACGTACCGCCGCCAGCGAGACCAGCTCGGCACGCTCGACATCGAGACTGGTGGTCTCGCAATCCAGTGCCACCCGCTCTCCCTCATGTTCACTGGCGTGCCAGGGTCTGAACAGCTCGGCAAACTCGCCATGCCCATGGCGGCGGCGGTCTGCCGCACGACGTAGCTGCTGGAACATGCCATCTCCTTGCGGCGCTCGGCCGCGCGTCAGTAATCCAGGTGATAACGATGGGTCAGGCGCTGCTTGAAATCCTTGACCCGACTCAAGGCATCGCGCAGCAGGTCCCGCTCCAGCGAAGACAACGACTGGGTGATGATGAGATTGGCACTGGCGGTGCTGGCGTCACCCCGTGCCTCGGACAGCTCTTGCTCAGCGTGTCTGCCAGCGTTGGCCGGCGCCTCCTCGAGATGCCGCAACTGCTGACGCAGACGCAGTTCGGAGAACAGCGACAGGGCCTCAGACAGATCTTCGCTGTCGCTGGCCTCGATACGCCCCTCCTCTACCAGCGCCTCAAGACGCGCAAAGGTGCCGGTCGCCATCACGCCACGCTCCAGCGCCATGGTGCGTACCCCATGCACGATGGGAAAGATGCCGCCCTTCTTGATGTCGATGCCATGGCGGGGTGAGCGCAGTGAGCCGAACAGCGTCAACGGCGTCGAGAACCGCAATGCCGGGCGCGCGAAGTGCGACAGCAGCAATTCATCACGTCGGGCATGCTGCACCAGGTGTCCGCGCAGACTGTCGACCAGCTCGGCATTGCCACCGCTGGCGCGTGCATCGAAGACGATGGCCAGATTCATCAGCGCCTCCCCATCGCGTCCGGCACACCAGCGCGCCACCTTGCCGCGCCAGCGGGATTCGGTCGCGACCCACTCTGGATTGGAGACCATGATGTTGCCCGGACACGGCGGATAGCCGAGGCGTGCCAGGGTAGCGCTGAAGGTCTGCATGGCGTCGCTGCAGTCTGGCCATTGATGTCCATCAGCGAGAATCAGCCCGTTGTCCTGGTCGGTCTTGAGCATCTGCTCGCCACGCCCCTCACTGCCCATCAGCATCAGACAGCAGGAGACTCGGTGCTGCTCTTCCACCAGCAGGGCGAAGGTGCGCTCGATCAGACGTCCATTGAGGGCGCTGAGCAGTGCCATGGCATGGCGCAGATGCGCGCCCTGGAGAACCAGCGCGCGGACCAGCTCCGGCAGGCGAGCACTGGCCAGCGCCAGCGCCTCCAGATCCGCCGCGCGCTCGATCTCGAGACTGACCAGCTGGCTACGATTGGAGAAGAAGCCCAGCACATCGGTCAGCTCGATGACTCCGACCACCTTGGCATCGGCAGCGAGCGATTCCTGCACCACCACGCGGGCGACCCGATGACGCGTCATCTGGACCAGTGCCTGGAACAGATAATCCTCGGCGGTGACCGCCACCAGCGCGAAGGTGCCCAGAGGGGCGAGACGATGCGTGGCAGGAAGTCCCTCCAGCACCAGTGCGTTGAGCAGATCGGTGCGCGTGACCACGCCACAACGGCCCTGTACCTCGATGATCAGACTGTCAGCACCAGCCTCTCCCATGGCCTTCACGCCTGCCTCGATGCTGCTGCTGGCTGGCATCACTAGTGGCGGACGCATGCAATCCATCACCCTCGCCAGCATGAAGCCTGTCTGGTCCCGGCTGCTGCCGAGTCGGGTGTCCCGATACGCCGCGAGCAGCCGGGCCTTGTCACGCAGGCTGTGCTGGAAATACTCCTCGAACCCGGGATTGTCTTCACACAGCTGATGGAAGTGGTCGGCCGGCAATTGATAGCAGAGCGTTTCCTGCTCGCAGACGAAGCGTGTCCGGCATTCGCCGTTGAGCAGGGTCAAGGCCCCGAACAGATCTCCCTTGCTGTAATGCCCGATGCGCAGACTCAGCCAGGCGTCGTGACCCTCACGTCGCGCCTGCTCCAGGGTGGCGGTGTCCGGCAATGGTGTTTCTGCCGCCAGCTCGACCACCTCGCCCTTGTGGATGATGAAGAGCGCCTCTCCCACCGCTCCCGGTATCAGCGGTTGCTCCAGGGCCGCGAAGTACTGCAGGTCGACGTTCTCGGCCAGGCGTGCCCGGCTGCGCTCATCCAGCAGGCTGAACGGCGGCTCGCCGAACGGAATTTCGACTAATGTGGCTTGCATGACACGACTCCACTGGCTCTCCGTCCCGAAGGGCACGGATCATCAAGCCATGAGGCCCCGCCTGCGAATGCACGACGGGGCCTCGGGATATGTAGGGCCTGACCCGCAGACCGAGAGGTCAAGCGGGCCAGGCGCTGTCGTCAGGGATCAGTGATCCACTGCCGTTCCTGCCCCGCGCGGCACGCGGATATCCTCGACGATATGCTGGATGTGCTCGGGCGGCGGCGGTGTCACCTTGCAGACGACGACCGCGACGACGAAGTTGAACACCATGCCCAGCGAGCCGATCCCCTCCGGCGACACGCCCAGCAGCCAGTACTCCGCCGTGTTGAGCTCCGGCGAGATGAACTTGAAGTAGACGATGTAGCTGAAGGTGAACACCAGCCCGACCAGCATGCCCGCGATGGCGCCTTCCTTGTTCATGCGCTTGGAGAAGATCCCCAGCAGGATGACCGGGAAGAAGCTCGAGGCCGCGAGACCGAAGGCAAAGGCCACCACCTGCGCCACGAAGCCTGGCGGATTGATGCCGAAGTAACCGGCGATCACGATGGCCACCGCTGCCGCCATGCGAGCTGCCATCAACTCCTGTTTCTCGGTGATGTCTGGCTTGAAGGTCTTCTTGAGCAGGTCATGCGAGATGGCCGAGGAGATGACAAGCAACAGCCCCGCTGCCGTCGAGAGCGCCGCCGCCACGCCACCTGCCGCCACCAGCGCGATGACCCATGCCGGCAGATTGCCGATTTCCGGGTTGGCCAGCACGATGATGTCGCGGTCGATGTAGACCTCGCTCTCGTTGTCGGTGGGCGTGTTGCTCACCAGACGCTGACCATACTCACCACGAGCGGCCTGGCTGTCGGCGTCGCCTTCATAGCTCGGCTTGCCCGCGAAGGGGTCACCGCCGCGCATCTGGATGATGCCGTCGCCATTCTTGTCGACCCAGCCGATCAGACCGGTGTTCTCCCAGTTGTAGAACCAGCCCGGCAGTTCCTCATAGGGTGTCTCGTTGACGGTCTCGACCAGATTCACCCGCGCAAAGGCACCCACGGCCGGCGCAGTGGTATAGAGCAGTGCGATGAAGAACAGCGCCCAGCCAGCGGAGATACGCGCATCCCTGACGGTCGGTACCGTGAAGAAGCGCACGATGACGTGCGGCAGACCCGCGGTCCCGCACATCAGTGCCGCCGTGATGAAGAAGACATCGATGGTGGATTTGGAGCCTTCGGTATACTCGCGGAAGCCGAGGTCGGTCACGACCTGATCCAGCTTCTGCAGCAGATAGACGCCGGTATCGTTGCCCTGTGCATCCACCAGCGTGCCGCCGAAGCCGGTCTGAGGCAGCACGTGTCCGGTCATCATGATCGACAGGAAGACGGCCGGTACCAGGAAGGCGAAGATCAACACGCAGTACTGCGCCACCTGGGTATAGGTGATCCCCTTCATGCCACCCAGAACGGCATAGAAGAAGACGATCGCCATGCCGATGACGACACCGACGTTCACGTCCACTTCAAGGAAGCGCGCGAAGACGATGCCGGTGCCGCGCATCTGACCCGCGACATAGGTGAAGGAAATGAAGATGACACAGACCACCGCCACGGTACGTGCGACGCTCGAGTAATAACGGTCACCGACGAAATCCGGCACCGTGAACTTGCCGAACTTGCGCAGATACGGTGCCAGCAACATCGCCAGCAACACATAGCCACCCGTCCAGCCCATCAGATAGACGGAGGCGTCATAGCCCACATAGGCGATGATGCCCGCCATGGAGATGAAGGAGGCGGCAGACATCCAATCCGCAGCGGTGGCGGCCCCGTTGGCGATGGGGTGGACCCCTCCGCCCGCCACGTAGAATTCCTTGGTAGAGCCGGCACGCGACCACACCGCAATGCCGATGTAGAGCGCGAACGAGGCGCCCACGAAAAGGTACGTCAGTAATTGAACATCCATTGGCGTTGTCCTTGGCGATATCGATCATCTTGTTGTCGTGAGAGATGAAACGCTCAGTCCTGTTCCTTTCCTGCAGAGCCGTTGCTGGAATTCATCGCAGACCTGCCCACGGAAGCGGTTCAACACCGCTCATTGCTCGTGGAGGTCGAAGCGTTCATCCAGCTTGTTCATCGAACGGGCGTACAAGATGATCAGCGCGAGGAAGAAATAGATCGCCCCTTGCTGAGCAAACCAGAAACCGAGTTTGAAACCGAAGAACTGGATATTGTTGAGGACATCCACCAACAGGATTCCGCATCCATAGGACACGACAAACCAGATCACGAGATACCCCATGATCAGTCTGATATTGGCGGCCCAATACGCCTTGGCATTCTCTTCCTTCATGACGGAGTTCTCGCATTGTTATTGTGATTGGCGAGAGACCCATCGGCGATGAACCGATGAATGGTCTCCATTGACTGAATCATTCGTCCTCATGGAGTGAGTGATATTCCCTGCGTCTTGCGTTGCTTATCAGGAAACTTGGCGACTCGCTTCTGACAGTAGCCAAGGGGCCAGCTCATCGCAGGCTGACTTTAGTCGAGAGCATGAGCATCCGCTTGAAGACCTCATGACGCCTCTCATCAATTCCTTAAATAACAGATACTTGAAAGATAAACTAAAGACGCACTCCCTTGGTCTATTGGCCAAATGAGTAACGAAACACTCTCATGACGCGTCGGAAATGATGGCGAGACGGCCCCGCTCTTTCGTCATGTCACTGAAAGAAAGCGGCGCAATTTTCTGCCGGAGACACCTCAGGCCGGGTGAGAACGGACGAGCGAGAGCAGACATCTTGTCGTCTGATGGCCAGGCGGAAGCCCTGAGCGGCCTGCAAGGCTTGGGACTCATGGCCGGGCCTGCGTAGAATGGCGCTTCCAGAGAGGAGAGCAACATGTTCCAGGGGTGGTGGCTAATCGCAGTGGCGCTGGGCTATATCGCGGTACTGTTCATGATTGCGTGGCGAGGGGATCGCAACGCCAAGAAGCACGGGTCGGCCACTCGCCGACCGGCAGTCTACAGTCTGGGGCTTGCGGTCTACTGCACCAGCTGGACCTTTTACGGCAGTGTCGGCCAGGCCGCGACCAGTGGCTGGAGCTACCTGAGCATCTTCATCGGGCCGATCCTGACCTGTCTGCTGTTCTGGCCGATCCTCTTGAAGATGATTCGCGTCGCCAAGCGACAGAACATCACCTCGATCGCCGATTTCATCGCCTCGCGCTACGGCAAGACGCAGTCACTGGCCGTGTTTGCCTCGCTGGTGGCACTGGTCGGCACCCTGCCCTACATCGCCCTGCAGCTGAAGGCGGTGTCGAGTGCCTATCAGGTACTGACCGACACCAGTGACGTCACGCGCACTGCCTGGCTGGGGGATACCGCCTTCTATGTCGCGGCGGTGATGGCGATATTCGCCATCCTGTTCGGCACGCGGCATACCGATGCCACCGAGCACCATGTCGGCCTGTTGCAGGCCATCGCCTTCGAATCTCTGGTCAAGCTGATCGCCTTTTTGACGCTGGGCGCCTATGTCACCTGGGGCATGTTCAATGGCCTGGGGGATCTTTTCACCAAGGCGGACACCTATCTGGAGCTCCAGCAACAGCTCGAGAACCAGACCTTCGGCTCCGGCTTCTGGGCCCAGACATTGCTGGCGATGCTGGCCATCTTCTGCCTGCCGCGCCAGTTCCATGTCGCGGTGGTCGAGAACACCCACCACTCGGATGCCCGCCGCGCCCGCTGGCTGTTCCCGATCTATCTGATCGCCATCTCCTTCTTCGTGCTGCCCATCGCCGCCGCCGGCCTGACGATGTTCCCGGATGGCTCGGTATCACCGGACAGCTTCGTGCTGGCACTGCCGATGGCGGCAGATCAGACCTGGTTGACCCTGCTGACCTTCATCGGGGGCTTCTCGGCCGCGACCGGCATGGTCATCGTCGCGGCGGTCGCGGTCTCGATCATGATCTCCAACGAGATCGTCATCCCGCTGCTGTTCCGTTTGCGCTGGTTCGATACCGAAGCCCGCGACTACAGTCATATCGTGCTGCTGGCCCGCCGCCTGACCATCGTGATGATTCTCGGCCTGGCCTACGGCTTCTATCTTCTGATCGCCGAATACAGCACGCTGTCAGCCATCGGGCTGCTGTCATTCGCCGCCGTGGCCCAGTTCGCGCCCTCTCTGCTGGGCGGGCTCTACTGGAAGCGTGGCAATCGCCTGGGGGTCATCGTCGGCCTCAACCTCGGCTTCGCCGTCTGGGCCTGGACCCTGCTGGTTCCGGCACTGGCCCAGGCAGGCCTGATGCCCGCCGACATGGTCAATTACGGTCCGCTCGGCATCGACTGGCTCTCGCCGCATGGCCTGTTCGGCTTCCGCTTCAGTGACCCGCTGACCCACGGCGTGATGCTGTCTCTCGGCCTCAACCTGTTCGGCTATATCTTCGTCTCGCAGATGACGCCGCAACGCGTGGTCGAGCGCATCCAGGCGTCCTTGTTCGTCGATAGCGTCGAGACGCGTCAGACCAGCGTCTCGCGCCCGTGGACCGGCTCTACCTCCGTCTCGGACCTGCGCGTACTCTGTGAGCGCTTCCTGAGCCATGAGCAGGTCGAACGCGCCTTCGAAGATTACGCACGCCGCAGCGGCCAGCCGCTGGAACTGCACGGGCGCGCGTCAATCGACCTGATCCAGTTCACCGAGCGCTTCCTGGCTTCCGTGCTCGGTGCCTCCTCGGCGCGGATCGTGGTCAACTCCGCCCTGCAGGGGCGCGGCATCGGTATCTCGGATGTCATCTCCATCGTCGATGAAGCCTCACAGGTGCTGGAATTCAACCGCGCCCTGCTGCAGGCCACCATCGAGAACATCCATCAGGGCATCAGCGTGGTCGACCAGCACATGCGCCTGGTGGTGTGGAATCAGCGCTATCTGGACATGTTCCGCTTCCCTGACAACCTGATCCGTGTCGGCGCCCCGATCGATCGCATCTTCCGCTACAACGCGCACAATGGTGAATATGGTCCGGGCGACCCGGAAGAGCATGTCGATCAGCTGCTGGACGCCATCCGTGACGGCGAGCCGCATCGCTACGTGCGCTATCGCCAGGACGGCACCGTGATGGAGATCCAGGGCAACCCGATGCCCGGCGGCGGCTTCGTCTATACCTACCAGGACATCACCCAGCAGAAGCGCACCGAAGAGGCGTTGATCCGCTCGGAAAACAACATCCGCATCTACACCGACAACGTGCCGGCGCTGATCGCCTACTTCGACAAGGAGTGTCGTTACCTCTTCACCAACCGCGCCTATGAAGCGGTGATGGGCATCGACCGTACCGCCGTCATCGGCGAGCCGGCCGAGGCGGCGATGCCTGAAGACATCTATCGCCAGCGCGCCCCCTGGATGACGCGCGCCCTGGCGGGGGAACGCGTCTCCTTCGAGATCTCGCTGGAAGCCCCCGAGGGCGGTGTGCGTTACATGCTGGTGACCTATACGCCGCACTTCAGCGGCAAGGGCAACATCCTCGGCTTCTTCGCGCTCTATCAGGACATCACCGAACGCCGCCTGGCCGAGATTGCCCTCAAGGAAACCAACGAGAATCTGGAAGAACGCGTTCGCGTGCGTACCCAGGAGCTGTCACAGGTCAACGAGGCATTGCGTACCGAGAACCGTGTGCGCGCGGAAGCCGAGCAGGCACTGCGTCAGGCCAAGCAGCTGGCCGAGGATGCCAACGCCTCCAAGACGCGCTTTCTGGCCGCGGCCAGTCATGACCTGCTGCAACCCCTGAATGCCGCACGTCTGTTCACCTCCGCTCTCGCCCAGCAGGTGGAAGGCGAGATGAAGACCACCACCAATCACATCGACAACTCGCTGCAGGCCGCCGAGGAGCTGCTCAGCACCCTGCTCGACATCTCCAAGCTCGATGCCGGCGCGCTGGCGCCACGCCGCAGCGTGTTCCGCCTGTCGGATATTCTCAAGCCGCTGAAGGCCGAGTTCGAGGTGATGGCGGAAGACCGAGGGCTGGACCTGAAGGTGGTGATGACCCAGCTGGCGGTGGATTCTGACGGCCAGATGCTGCGGCGCATCGTGCAGAACTTCCTGTCCAACGCCGTGCGTTACACCCGTCAGGGCCACGTACTACTGGGCTGTCGCCGCCTGGGGGATCGCATTCGCATCGAAGTCTGGGACACCGGCCCCGGCATCCCCGAGTCCAAGCTGACCGAGATCTTCCAGGAATTCCGGCGTCTCGATCAGAGCGAGCGTCACAAGGAGAGCGAGAAGGGGCTGGGACTGGGCCTGTCGATCGCCGAGCGCATGAGTCGCGTGCTCGATCACCCGATCACGGTGCGCAGCTGGGTCGGTGTGGGGACGGTCTTCGCCGTCAGCGTCCCGATCAGCAAGACACTGCCGGCCGCTGAACAGCCGGATGCCGTCCCGGCCCGCAAGCGCGCCGGCAACAAGCTGACCGGCACCCGCGTGCTGTGCATCGACAACGAGAGCCTGATTCTGGAAGGCATGAAGGCGATGCTGTCCGGCTGGGGCTGCGAAGTCTTCACCGCCACGTCCATCGGTGGCGCCAAATCCGTGATTCGCAATCTGGATGGTGATCCGGATGCCATCCTCGCCGATTATCACCTCGACAATGAAGTGACCGGTCTGATGGCGCTGGATGCTCTGGATGAACGCCTGGCAGGCTCCGTGCCCGGCATCGTCATCACCGCGGATCGCACTGACGAAGTCGCCGAGGAGGTACGCCGTGCCGGCTATCACCTGCTGCTCAAGCCGGTGCGTCCAGCGGCGTTGCGCGCACTGCTGACGCGTACCCTGCAGGCCAATCGTGCCGAGAAGCATGCCAGCGGTACCTCGGATGAGACAGGCGGAGCCCCGGAGAACAGCGATGGCTGATCGCGGGTGAATCGCGCAGCGCCTGTGAACGAGCAGGCGCTGTATCCGCAAAAAGCCCGCCCTGTCAGTGACAGGGCGGGCTTTTGTCTTTCCGAAGCAGGATCATGCTCATCGAACGGGATGCATCATCCCGTCAATCACAGCCACTTCAGGAGCGAACCTTCGGCGGCTCGACTTCCAGACGCTGCGCCGCGATGACGGCCTGGGTGCGGGAATGCACGCCAAGCTTGCGCAGAATGGCGGTCACGTGCGCCTTGATGGTGGCCTCGGACACATTCAGCTCATAGGCGATCTGCTTGTTGAGCAGGCCTTCCGTCAGCATGTTGAGCACGCGGAACTGCTGTGGCGTCAGCGAGGCGATCGCTTCGGCAAAGCGGGACTCATCTTCGCTGGACTCGCCCATGGCTTCGGCGATGTCCGTCGGCAGCCAGACTTCGCCTTCGAGAATCTCGCCGATCGCCTCGGCGATCACATCCAGACTTGCGGACTTGGGGATGAAACCGGAAGCGCCATAATCGATGGCACGGCGCACCACGTAGGGCTCCTCGCTACCGGATACGACGGCGACCGGGATATCCGGCGTCTGACCACGCAGCTGGATCAGGCCTGAGAAGCCATGGGCTCCCGGCATGTGCAGGTCCAGCAGGATCAGATCAGCATCGGGGTGGCGGGCAACGATATCGTTGGTCGCGTCCATGCTGTCGGCTTCGACAATCTCTGCCTGTGAGGCCACTTGCCTGAGTGCCTGCGTCAGTGCGGCACGAAAGAGCGGATGATCGTCTGCAACGATGAACTTCTGGGCAAAGGCCATTGAGTCTCCTCCAAAACCCCGATGGTGATCATCACCGACCTTCCTGGCCGGTCAATGATCGCCGTTATTTTCTGGCATGTTACCCCATGGAACGCGCGTTTAACAAAGCAGCCCACCATCGGGAGACATACTGATGTTTCGCTCGGGGAACACGAGTATCGCACGGATTGCCCAATGATGAGTGGACAATGCACAAGTGAATTCTGACAGCATCCTGCGGATGGAGAGTCAGACCACCCTAACCGCAACGCGACTCGCATGCCAACCGACCAGTGCCACACCGGCAATCAGCAGGAAACCCATGAGGCTGGCAGCGTCCGGCACTTCCCCCCAGATCGCCCAGCCGGCCAATGCGGAGAACACGATGGTGAGATAGGAATAGATCGACACTTCCCCCGCGGGCGACAGCCGATAGGCCGTGGTCATCAGGATCTGGCCACCGGCCGCGAAGACCCCGATCCCCAACAGGGCCAGTGCCTGTGGCGCACTGGGCATCACCGGATTCATCAGCATCGGCACCAGGGTGACGATGCTGGAGACCAGCGAGAAATGTAACACGATTGTCGCGGAAGCCTCACGCCCTCGCAGCGCCCGAATCAGCGTGTAGGCAGCGCCGGCCAACATGGCCGAGCCCAATCCGACCAGCGCCGGAAACAGTGCCTCCACACCTCCCTCGGCGAACGCCAGCTGAGGCTTGATGACCAGAGTCGCCCCCACGAAGGCAATCAGCATGCCTACCAGCCGCCAGCCGCCCAGGCGCTCTGCCAGAAACATGCCGGCAAACAGCATCACGAAAAACGGCGACAGCTTGTTTAGGATAGTCGCATCCGCAAGCAGCAGGTGATCGATGGCGTAGAAAAAGCTCATCACGCCGCCAAGCCCGATCAGCGAGCGCGCCAGCAGCAACGGCTGATGGTGCCAGTGTCCCAGCAGACGAGCGCCCGCCATGCGAACCATCACGACGGCAACCACCAGGCTTACGAGATTGCGCACGAAGACCTTCTCGAACAGCGGCAAGTCACCGCTCAACTTGACCATCGCCCCCATCAACGCGAAGGAGATCGCCGACAGGCACATCAGCACGACAGCGCGTGGACGGTTCTCGCCCTCGGTGGATGACGATGATGCAACCTGTGAGGAAGTGGCGGGCTGAGGCGTGGCGCAGGATGCATCCGACTTGCCTGCTGACATGGGGGCTGCCTTGATCATGAAGTGAATGAGGAAATGCTCAGGGAGGCCATCAGGCCCACCTGTCGCATGCGGGTTGTCGCATCATTATCAAGTCAGCCGCTCATCGATGGCCAACCTTTCCTGCTTCAGACACGGCCAGAATGTGCACGAGACAGGCACCCACGAAACAGGTACCCACGAAACAGGAGCGCATGACCCGGACGCACACGAAAAAAGCGCGGGAGCCAGGCTCCCGCGCTTCGATGTCGCGACGTGTCTCGTCAGGCCTGCATGGCCGCCAACCGACGAGTTCAGCGGTTGGCGCGATGCTCGATCAGATCATCCACCACCGTCGGGTCCGCCAGCGTCGAGGTATCCCCAAGACCGTCGGTCTCGTTGGCGGCGATCTTGCGCAGGATACGCCGCATGATCTTGCCGGAACGCGTCTTGGGCAGTCCCGGTGCCCACTGGATGACATCAGGTGACGCGATCGGCCCGATGTCCTTGCGCACCCACTGGGTCAGGGTCTTCTTGAGCTCATCGCTTGGCTCGATGCCATCATTGAGCGTCACGTAGATGTAGATCCCCTGCCCCTTGATGTCATGGGGATAACCGACCACCGCGGCTTCGGCGACCGCCTCGTGCGCGACCAGCGAGGATTCGATCTCGGCCGTGCCCATGCGGTGCCCGGAAACGTTGAGCACGTCGTCGACGCGTCCGGTGATCCAGTAATACCCATCCTCGTCACGGCGGCAGCCATCGCCGGTGAAGTACATGCCGGCATAGGTGGAGAAATAGGTCTGCACGTAACGCTCATGATTGCCCCAGATGGAGCGCGCCTGCCCCGGCCAGCTGTCGAGAATCACCAGATTGCCTTCGGTGGCTCCCTCGAGAATGTTGCCCTCGTTGTCGACCAGCGCCGGCTGCACGCCGAAGAACGGCAAGGTGGCGGAACCCGGCTTGAGATCCGTGGCACCCGGCAGCGGCGCGATCATGATGCCGCCGGTCTCGGTCTGCCACCAGGTATCCACCAGCGGACAGTTGCCCTTGCCGATCACGCGGTGGAACCACTCCCAGGCCTCAGGATTGATCGGCTCACCCACCGAGCCGAGCAGGCGCAGGCTGTCGCGGGAACTGGAGTCCATCACGCCATCACCGTGTGCCATCAGCGCGCGCACGGCGGTCGGGGCCGTGTAGAGGATATTGACCTGATGCTTGTCGACGATCTCCCCCATGCGCCCGTGAGTCGGATAGCTGGGCACCCCCTCGAACATCAGCGTGGTCGCGCCGTTGGCCAGCGGTCCATAGACGATGTAGCTGTGCCCTGTCACCCAGCCGACATCCGCCGTGCACCAGTAGATGTCGCCATCGTGGTAGTCGAAGACGTAACGGTGGGTCATGGCCGCATAGAGCAGATAGCCGCCCGTGGTGTGCTTCAGCCCCTTGGGCGTGCCGGTGGAGCCGGAGGTGTAGAGAATGAACAGCGGGTCTTCCGCGCCCATCGCTTCTGCCGGGCAGTCGCTGGACTGACGGTCGACCAGCTCGTGGAACCACAGATCACGACTCCCCCAGTGCACGTCACCCCCGGTACGCCGCACCACCAGCACGTGGTCGACGCAGTCGGTGCCATCGCGCTCCAGTGCATCGTCGACATTCTCCTTGAGCGGCACTCGCTTGCCACCGCGCAGCGATTCATCGGCGGTGATCACGATACGCGAGCTGGAATCGGCGATCCGTCCTGCCAGCGCGTCCGGCGAGAAGCCCCCGAAGACCACCGAGTGCACCGCGCCAATGCGGGTACAGGCCAGCATCGCCATGGCCGCTTCGGGGATCATCGGCATGTACAGGGTGACCACGTCACCACGCCCCACGCCCAGTTCCTTGAGGCCATTGGCGAACTGGCTGACGCGCGCATGCAGCTCGCGATAGGTGATCGACTGGGACTCGCTGGGGTCATCCCCTTCCCAGATGATCGCCACCTGGTCGCCACGCTCCTCGAGATGACGATCCAGACAGTTGTGGGCCACGTTGAGCTGACCATCCTCGAACCAGCGCACATCGACATTCTCAGGGCCGAAGTCGGTACTGCGTATCACCGAGGGCGCCTTGAACCAGTCCAGCGACTGCGCCTGCTCGGCCCAGAAATCCTCGGGTGCCTCGACAGACTGCTGATACATGGCCTGATAGCGCTCACGATCTACCCATGCACGGGCGGCAACATCAGGCTTGACCGGGTGGACCTTGGCATCTTCGCTCATTGTTGTTCGACCTCTGGAAGTTGGCGGGCGACACGCCTCGGGCTGCCTCATACGACACGGGTACGCTGCGGACGAGTCATGGCTAGTCCGTTTCAGCTTAAACCCAAGCATGGGGGGGCCACACACTAGACCTTGGTAGACAATTTTTTCCCAATAATTTCAACTATTTATCAACAAATAACACCAAGGTCACAGCGACTTTCGCCGCAGAAAACCCGCACTCCAGAGGGACTGAGCGCGCCACGGCGGCATTGAAAACGGGAGGCAGGACAGCACGGAAGGCGATGGCAGGCATCAGGAATCGCTCAATGGCCCCTTGAGCGCTTTCCCGCACTGCCGGCATCGGTAACGCTGCCCACGAAGCGCATTGGCATGTCGACGATGACTCAGATAGTGCGGTGTCTCGCAATCGCATCCGTAGGCCCAGGGCATCGGACTCGCGCGGGAAACATCCATGCGGTGGGTCACCTCAGGTGCGACACCATAGAGATTCGTCATGACCTGCTGCCACTCCGGGCCATGCGGCTTGACCCGCTGGCCGCGCGCGCGCTCCACCACTACCATCACCACCCAGTGCGCCACCTCATGAGGGACGGTCTGGCTCAGGAAGTGATGGCGGTTCTCGCACAGCAATTGCCAGTTGAAGCGCAGGCGCTGGCGCGCCGGTTCGGCTGTCCCGGCAGTGCGTCCTCTGAGACGACAGGACACGGCGGGCATGCGCATCTCGGGATAGTGCGCACGTGCGCGCGCCAGACAGGCCAGCACACGGGATTGCAGCATGGCATGCAGTTGCGGCTCGCTGAGGGCATCCAGTGTCTGCTCATCGGCCAACGGCAGGGGGTCGGCGACCGCATCACCGAGACACGCCAGTACATGGTCGACGGGAAAGCGATATCGACTGACGACACTGCCATCCACGGCGTGCGCGACACGGGAACAAGACATGAGACGACCCCTTGATGCCAGACGATCGAGGTGAACGGCAACCGCTGAAGAAAGTGGAGAATTCGACGATTCAGGGGCTGTCGTGGCGACGAAAACCCTTGCCACGAGATGATACACTAGCCACATTCGCAGTGGCCGCGACGCCCTGCCCGACTTCTATCCCGCATGTGAGACCTTCCCCATGGCCGAGCCTGTCCAGACCCAGCCGTTGCTGGATGATGAATCCCTCGACATCCTCGATGAGTTCCTTGAATCCGACCTGGTCGGCCCGGAAGCCCTCGACATCATCAGCGCGCATGGCTTCATGCTGGCACTGGCCATCGCACCACGCGAAGTGCCTTCCAGCCTGTGGCTGCCGGAGCTGTTCCAGGGACAGCCCGCCTATGAAAGCCCCGAGCAGGAAGCCCAGGTGGTCGCGCTGTTCGAGCAGATGCGCGCCAATGCCATCGACGCCCTCGAGCACGGCATCCTGCCTGAGCTGCTGTTCGAGCTGGAACTCGGTGGCCTCGACCCCGTCGAGACGCCGATCGGTGACTGGTGTGCAGGCTTCATGGAAGGTGTCTTCATGGACGAGGAAGCCTGGTTCGGGACCCAGGAAGAGACCGCGGCCGAGCTGCTGCTGCCCTTCATGGCCATCTCGGGCGTATTCGACGATGAAGACCCGGAGATCGGCGAGCTGATCGCCGACCCCGTCGGTGCCCAGCGCTTCGTCAACCAGCTGCCGGAACTGCTGCTGGATCTCTACCTGCTCTATCGCGTGCCGCCGGAAAGCCCCAAGCCATCACCGCGCCGCAAGGGAGCCGCAACGCCGGGCGCCGCGGGCATTCCGCGTGGCAAGCATGCGGGCGGCAAGGGCAGTGGCAAGGGCGGCGCGAAGAAGCCTGCTGGCAAGGGTGGCGGCAAGAAGCGCTGAGCCCCCGCCATCCCCCTCTTTGCGCCGCGCAGCGCCAGACACGACAACGCCGGACGCCCCTTGGGGTCGTCCGGCGTTGTCGTGCCACGAAGCAGTGTCTGACATCCGTGAACTGGCTAGCGCAGCCGCGTCACCAGGCTATCCAGGGTGCCATAGCCCCACTCGCGACAGCGTTGCGCCAGAGAGCGTCGCTGCCAGGCAGCCCGGGTGATCTCGACGCTGCGCGCGAAATGCTGCTCGAACAGCGCCGCCACCTCCGCCGCGAAGCGATGGTCCTGCACCTCCTGATTGGCCTCCAGATTCCATTGCAGGCTCCAGTGATCGAAGTTGCATGACCCCAGCGTGACCCAGTCATCCGCCAGCGAGAACTTGGCATGCAGAAAGCGCGGCTGGAATTCATGGATCCGCACGCCCGCCTTGAGGAGACTCGCATAGAAACGCTGTCCTGCAGAACGCACGCCGGGATGGTCGTGATGCTGTCCCGCGATCAACAGCTGCACATCGACGCCGCGCCGAGCCGCCCGCTTGAGGCGTCGACGCATGCTGAAGGTCGGCACGAAGTAAGGCGTGCAGATCCACAGCCGCTTGCGGGTGCTGCTGGCCTGATGCTGGAGCGAGTGGCGAATCGCCTGATAACGAAATCCATGGCCCCAGACGACACGCCCGCGCATCCCCTGATATCCCGTGACGACGTTGACCGCATTGATGTTGACGCTGCGCACGGCCTCACGACGCCCCTGCCCCTCGCTGGCAGCGGAATCCCAGACCTGCGCGAACAGCCTGACCCAGTCACGGATACAGGGCCCCTCGATGCGTATCGCCACTTCTGACCAGGCCTCGGCAAACTCATCGACCGCGCCGAAACCGCCGGTGAAGCCCACCTCGCCATCCACGACCAGCAGCTTGCGGTGATCCCGCGTCAGGTTGCGACCGAACCGCCACCAGCGAATCGGGTTGTAGAAGCGCAGGGCGATGCCGGCCTCGGTCATGCGCTGGCGATCCGCCCCCTCGAGCCCCAGCGAGCCGAAACCATCCAGCAGCACCAGTACATTGACGCCACGCTGGCACGCAGCGCTCAAAGCCTCGATCAGGACCCGACTGAGGTGACCGCTTTCGGCCAGATACAGTTCGAGCAGTATCGAGTGACGTGCGCCTTCCACCGCCTCCAGCATGCTGGGCAGAAAGCGCGCCCCCTCCGGCAGCAGGGTAAATCGATTGCCTGAACGCCACATTCCGAGCATGGCATGCCTCCCGTCGCTCCCGCACTGGGCAATGACAGCCGATATCGGCGTCATCGAACAGAATGCGTATAATGATCAATATCATGCATGCGGCGACCCAACGCCGATATCCTCGGATCGCCACTCCCGCATCCTGTGAGTCAACGCAAACGATCCTGCTTGTGACAGCGTCTCACCATCGAACTTTTCGAGTACACCTGCGAGGCTCCGCCATGTCGCCCGTCACCCTGTTATTGCGCCCTCTGCGCAACCTCAGCCGCCGTCTGCTGGACAAATGGGTGGAGCTGCGCGCGGTGGAACCCGACATCAACGCGCTGGACCACAGTGCCCTGAATCTCGACCCCGACCTGCCGGTGGTCTACGTCTTCCCCTATCAGGCGCTCTCCGATGAACTGGTGATCGAGCAGCTTTGCGAGGGGCGTGGCCTGCCGTCTCCCACTCTGCCCTTGAGCATAGGCGACATGCGCCTGAGTCACTCGCGGTTGCGCCTGCTGCGTCACTCACGCAAGGGCAAGGGCCTGCTCTCCCGACGACTCGCGCAGCTGATCGAGGCACTGGAGAACGCCCCGGATGAGGTCGAGGTCCAGCTGGTACCGGTCAGCGTGTTCTGGGGGCGTGCGCCGGGCAAGGAATTCGGCTTCTGGAAGTTCATCTCCGCTGACAGCTGGCGTGTCACCGGGGTATTGCGTCGCGCCATCGCCATCCTCGTGCATGGTCGCTCGGTGGATGTGCACTTCGGCCAGCCGCTCAAGCTCCACGAGGTGCTGCGCGAAGGTCCCGAGGATCAGGCGCTGGCGCGCCGGCGCATCGCTCGTCTGCTGCGCGTGCACTTTCGTCGCGTGCGCACCCGACTGCTGGGGCCGGACCTCTCGCATCGCCACACCATGATCCGCAATCTGCAGAAGGCGCCCGCCGTACAGGACGTGATCAGCGAGCTGGCCCGCGACCAGAACCAGCGTCCCGCGCGTCTCGAGAAGCGCGCGTTGAGATACGGCCGCGAGATCGCCTCCAACATGGGCTATCCCGTGCAGCGCTTCCTGGCTCACGCCCTCAAGCGCTTGTGGCACAAGCTGTATGACGGCATCGAGATCCGCGGCATGTCGCGCGTCAAGGCGATCGCCGGGGACTGCGAGCTGATCTATGTGCCCTGCCATCGCAGCCATATCGATTATCTGCTGCTGTCCTACGTGCTGTTCCACGAAGGGCTGATGACGCCGCACGTGGCAGCCGGCAAGAATCTCGACATGCCGGTGATTGGCCCGATCCTCCGGCGTGGCGGCGCCTTCTTCCTGCGCCGCAGCTTCCGTGACAATCGCCTCTATGGCGCGGTCTTCGATGAATATGTCCACCAGCTGATCACCCGCGGGCACCCGGTGGAATACTTCATCGAGGGTGGACGCTCACGCACGGGCCGCATGTTGCCGCCACGTCCGGGCATGCTGGCGATGACGCTACGTTCCTTCCTGCGTGACACGCGCCGCGAGGTCGCCTTCGTCCCGGTCTACATCGGCTACGAGAAGGTCTTCGAGAGCCTCAGCTATCAGCGTGAACTGTCGGGCGCCAGCAAGAAGAAGGAGTCGCCGCTGGATCTGATTCGCGTGCTGGGGCAGCTCAAGCAGCCCTTCGGCAAGGTCTATCTCAACATTGGCGAGCCGCTCAAGCTGGGGGCCTGGCTGGACGAGACCACTCCCGAGTGGCAGGCCAGTCGCCACCAGCGGCGTCCGGAATGGCTGACCAGTGCCGTGCCGCGACTGGGCAACGAGATCGCCACGCGCATCAATGCCGCCGCGGCCCTCAACCCTGTCTCGCTGTCGGCGCTGGTACTGCTTTCCACCGCACACCACGCCATCGAGTCCAGCCTGATGCAGCGCCAGCTGGCCATGCTGGTGCGGCTGGCCGGCAAGCTGCCTGGCCGGCAGGACCACAGCCTGCCCGAAGGCACGCCGGAAGAATGGATCGCGCACTGCGCGCATCTGGGGCTGGTCACCCTGCGCCCCCAGCACCTCGGTGAGCTGGTGATCGCCTCACCGGAACAGGCCAGCCTGCTGACCTGGTACCGCAACAACGTCCTGCATCTGCTGGCGCTGCCGGCGCTGATCGCCTTCGCCTTCCGCAACACCGCCCAGTACACCCTGCAGGCGCTGGATGAGCAGATCAGCCCGGCCTGGCCCGTACTGGTACGTGAACTGTTCGTGCCGGAAGCCCCGGAGCTGAAAGGCGATATCGCCGCCACCCTCGCGCTGCTCAGCGACGAGGGCCTGCTGGAGCACCAGCCGGCAACCGAGAACACGCCCGAACGCTGGTCGCGTCCGGTCGCAAGCCAGGAATCCTCCGAGCAGCTGCGGCTGCTGGCCCAGCCGGTCCAGCCGACGCTGGAGCGCGGCTACCTGCTGATCGCGGCCTTGCTGCAACACGGCAGCGGCACGCTGGATCGCGAAGCCCTCGAGACCCACTCCGGCGCGCTGGCAGAGCGGCTGACGCTGCTCTCGGGCCTCAACGCGCCCGAGTTCTTCGACAAGCGACTGTTCCGTGGCCTGCTGGATACCCTGCTGGAGCTGGACTTCATCTGGCTGGACGACAACCGTCTGTGCTTCGGCGAAGCGCTGGAAGACCTGCAGACCCGTGGGCGCGACCTGTTCGACCCGGCATTGCGCCATCGCTTGCAGCATGTGCGCCTGCGCGATACGCCGGACACGCCAGAGGACAATGCTGACTCGGCTGACGAGCCACGCTGACAACGGTGCCACGCCATCCCTTCGCATGAACGACAGGACCCCGCTCGCGGCAGACGCGAGCGGGGTCCTGTCACCTTCAGAGCGGTCATGCACGTCAGGGTGCATCACCCGGCCATCGCGGCTAGCGCAGCGCCTGCTTGACGTAGACGTCGTAGCGGCTGGTCTTCTCCTCCACCACATGACTCGGCGCGATGCCGCCGATCGGCTCAGCCTTGCGCGGACGCTTGACCACCACCCGATGGGTCGCGACCTCCAGTGCCGAATCCAGCAAGGCCGGCGCATCCGCGTCATCCCCCGCCAGGGCACGGAAGAGCCGCATCTCCTTCTTCACCAGCGCGGACTTGTCACGGTGCGGGTACATCGGATCCAGATGCACCACCTGCGGCGGCTGATCCCACAGCGCGACGAGCTCTCCCAGATCACGCGAGGCATCCCCCTGCAGCGCCTGCATGCGTAGCGCGATCTCGCGTATTTCATCGTCTGCACAGCCCTGCGCGCGGGTCAGGCCATCGACCAGGATCGCCGCCGTCGCGGCGACACGCTCGATCATCAGCACCGGCGATCCGAGACTTGCCAGCACGAAGGCATCGCGCCCCAGCCCGGCGGTGGCATCGACGATGCTTGGCAGCACGCCGCGATTCAGGCCACAGGCCCGCGCGATCAGCTGATTGCGTCCCCCGCCGAAACGCCGGCGGTGGTCCGCCCGACCAGCGACGAAATCCACATGCAGCGGTTTGCCGTACTCGCGCTCGTCACCGGCGATCACGACCCGCGGTATGCCCTGCTCGTCCTGCGCCACCTCGAGCCGCAGAGCCGGCAACGCTTCATCGTCCCGGATGGCGATCCCGAAGTGCGCCGCCAGCATGGCGAGCTCCGGATGCACCGCCAGCTGCGAACGAGCGATGGCGATCACGGGGGTCGCGGCAGCGGCGTCAGAGGAAGGAGCGAGGGGATCGGATGGCAGCATGAACGGGCTCTATGGAAATGAAGAGACGCTGGGACTCGCGAAAGACCAGCACAAAGGCGACATGATAAGCGCAAGCAAGGCTGACAGAAACGCCGACGGCGCCGCAAGAGCGACGCCGTCGGAGAAAGACTGAACCTGCCGTACGCGACTTACAGCAACAGCATGCCGAACAGCAGCACGCCCAGCAGCAGACGGTAGATGACGAAGGGCAACATGCCGATGCTGTCGATGGCCTTGAGGAACAGCTTGATGCACACCAGCGCCGAGACGAAGGACAGCACCACACCCAGTCCGACATCGAACAGCTGGGCTTCACTGCCGGTCTCGATCAGCTCCAGCCCCTTGAGTGAGCCCGCCGCGAGAATCAGCGGAATTGACAGCAGGAAGGAGAAGCGCGCCGCACTCTGACGCTCGAAGCCCAGCAGCAGCGCGGCAGTGATGGTGATGCCCGAACGCGAGGTGCCCGGAATCAGTGCCAATGCCTGGAACAGACCGATGATCAACGCCCCCTTGAGCGTGAGCGTCGCCAGATCCCGCGTGCGCGTGCCCTTGGCATCCGCCCACCACAGCAGCAGACCGAAGACGATGGTGGTCGTGCCGATCACGGCAGTCGAACGCCCGGCCGTTTCCACCACATCGCCCAACAGGCCACCGAAGACGACGGCCGGCAGCGTCGCCAGCAATACCGCCCAGCCCAGACGGCTGTCGTCGGTCTGACGCGCCGCAAGCCCGCCTGAACCACTGAACTGTCCGAACCAGCCAGCGAGGATATTGACGACATCCTTGCGAAAGGCCATCACCACAGCCAGCAGAGTGCCGACATGGACCGCGACATCGAAGGCCAGTCCCTGGTCCGGCCAGCCAAGCACCTGCGAGGGCAGGATCAGGTGAGCGGAGGAGGAAATCGGCAGAAATTCGGTCAGACCTTGAATGACGGCCAACGCCACCACGTGCATGAGTTCCATGAAACATCCTTTTAAGAGTAACGGGCCTCAATGGCCCACACGGACGACAGACATCGCCTGTGGCACTGCGAGGTGCGGTGATGACAGAACGGTTCCCTGTCAGCCGATGCGCGACCGACATCAGGGGCCGCAGTGTGATGCTGAAACCTTACGGCAGCCTTGGCAGACCACCTGACTGACGCGAGAGGATGGCGATCCCTGGCGCCATCAGCGCCATGCCACCTCGTTGCGCAGATAGACAGGCTGCGCCTCGACGGCAGCGACTGCCTCGCCGCGCGCAAAGGCCTGCGCCGCCAGGATGACCATGTCCTCGGCATCCGGCTGCGGTGCCTCCAGACGCTGCACGATGCTGGCGCGCAAGGCTTCCGGCAGCGCATCGTGCATGACCAGCCCGGAACCGATGGCCAGCCAGTCGTGCTCACGAAGCTCCTGGGGCAACTCCACGAGTCCCGGCGCCACGACCTGCTCGGGCAGCAGCTGGCTGACCTCGACCTCACCTTCGGCGGAGGTCGCCACACGATAGGCGCCGGTGTAAAGCTCGCCCATGCGGGCATCCAGCATCGGCAACACGAAACGGGCGTGGTGATGACGATGGGCCTGCAGCGCCAGCGCCGCCAGGGTCGAGACACCGATCACCGGCACCTCAAGCCCGAAGGCCAGTCCCTGGATGGTGCCAGCCGCGATGCGCAGGCCCGTGAAGGAACCCGGGCCGTGGCCATAGGCCAGCGCGTCCAGATCCTTCAACGTCAGCTGGGCGTCTGCCAGCAGCGTCTCGATCATCGGCATCATCAGCTGGGTATGCTGACGGGGAGCTTCACAGCGCTCGGCAGTAACAACGCCGTCCTGCCACAGGGCAACGGAACAGGCGGAGGAGGATGCATCAATGGCCAGAAGCGTGGTCATGGGCGGTTCATCATCAGAAAAATGTGACGCGATTCTACCCGTCCCCCGCTAGCAGCAAAAGACGCAGGGTGTCCACGGCAGGTGTCGGCGCTGTGCGTCAGTCGTGCCACAGGCCGCGAACCTGCGCTGGAGAAGGGGTCTGTCGCAACACGCCATTTCGCTTTCGCGACCAAAGAAAACGCCCGCAGACAAAGCCTGCGGGCGTTTTCAAGGCGCTTGATACCGAAAGAGCGCATCATGCGGGCCATGACGGCGCCATAGTCCTCATGCCGTCTCAGGCAACGCGACTCACTGCTCCAGCGCGCTGACCAGCTGGGCACGAATGTCATCGACGGAACCGATGCCTTCGATGCGATGGTAGGCCGGTGCCTGGGCATCGCCAGTGGCGGACCAGCTGGAGTAGTACTCGACCAGCGGCTCGGTCTGCTCATGGTAGACGGACAGACGGTTGCGCACCGTGGCTTCACGGTCATCTTCACGCTGGATCAAGGCTTCGCCAGTGACGTCGTCCTTGCCTTCCTCGCGCGGCGGGTTGTACTCGATGTGATAGACACGACCGGAATCCGGGTGCACACGACGACCGGACAGACGCTTGACGATTTCCTCGTCCGCCACGGCGATCTCGACCACGTGGTCCAGCTTCACGCCCGCTTCCTTCATGGCGTCAGCCTGCGGAATGGTGCGCGGGAAGCCATCGAACAGGAAGCCGTTCTCGCAGTCGGGCTGGCTGATGCGTTCCTTGACCAGAGCGATGATGATCTCGTCGGACACCAGCCCGCCGGTATTCATGATCTCCTTGACCTTGAGCCCCAGCTCGCTGCCGGCCTTGACCGCTGCACGCAACATGTCTCCGGTGGAAATCTGCGGGATGTTGAAACGCTCGCAGATGAACTGGGCCTGAGTGCCCTTGCCGGCGCCGGGGGCGCCCAACAGGATCAAACGCATCGGTACTGCTCCTTGAGTGTGCAAATGAAAAGCGTGAAACGGGTGTAAATGGGTCATCCGGGCTTGTGTGCCCTGCCCTCGACGGCAGATGGCCATCCGAGGCGCTCTGGCCGCCGAGCGCTCAAGACGACTCGGCTCACGCGCTGACCTGCGCAGTGTCTCCCCATCGACATGACAGTGAAGGAGACAGCCACGGGGCCTCGAGCGGCTTGCGACCAGGATGAAACAGGAAGCGGACCGACTGGTGGCGTGACGAACACTCTCCACGCACTGACGATCTCATTATGTCATCGCTATGCAACGCAAGGGCTGACGATACCGCTCACACGGCCATCGCACAAGCACACCAAAGGCGCGCATGACGCCCCTTGGCACTGTTTTGGCTCATTGATGACGGACGAGGCGATCGGTGCGTGCAGCGCCTCGTGATCCAGCCTCACGATGGCATGACGCCCCCGCGGCACTCGGTCGCAGGGGCGTCATGGCAGGGTTCCACTCATTTCAGGGTTCAGGCGTCATGGCCTGGGGGTCATGACCTCACTCGGCGACCTCTTCCGCCTGGCTGCTGCGACGCAGCCGCACCGCCTTGGCCCGCTTGCCGCGCAGCCGGATGTTGAGCATTTCCACCGCCAGCGAGAAGGCCATCGCCACGTAGATGTAGCCCTTGGGCACATGGACGCCGAAGCCTTCGACCATCAACATCATGCCGACCATGATCAGGAAGGACAGGGCCAGCATCTTGATGGTCGGGTGGCGATCGACGAAATCGCCGATCGGCTTGGCCGCCACCATCATGATGCCCACCGAGATGACGATCGCGATGATCATCACCGTCAGATGGTCGACCATGCCCACCGCCGTGATCACCGAATCCAGCGAGAAGACGATATCGATCAACGCGATCTGGACCATGATCGCCATGAAGCTGGCACCGCCCTTCTTCGCGCCCTCTTCCGACGGGTCCTCACCCTCGAGGTTGGCATGGATCTCATGGGTGCTCTTGCCGAGCAGGAACAGCCCCCCGAAGACCAGGATCAGATCCCGCCCGGAGAAGCTGAAATCCAGCACGCTGAACAACGGTGTCGTCAGTGACATCAGCCACGACAACGACATCAACAGCACGATGCGCATGCCCATCGCCAGGCCGAGACCGATCATGCGGCCACGTTGGCGCTGAGCCTCGGGCAGGCGCGCGACCAGAATCGACAGGAAGATGATGTTGTCGATGCCCAGCACGATCTCAAGCGCGGTCAGGGTCGCCAGAGCCACCCATGCCGAAGGGTCCATCAACCATTCCATTGTCTTGCTCCTTGTGTGTTGCGAGAACCGGCCTTCCCGGGTAGTGCCAGCACGATGCGGCAGATCGCGGCAGGTTGGCGTGAAGCATCGCATGTTGTGCAGGGCAGCAACAGCTGTCGCCGCCCTGCCACGCTAACGGACATGCACAAAAAACGGCCTCCCGAAGGAGGCCGTTCTGTCGACAGGCCATCTGGCACCTGCCCTTGTCATGCAAGGTACGAATCAGAGCAGCAGACGACGCACGTCGGTCAGCACCTGAGCCAGATACGCCGTGAAGCGTGCTGCATCCGCCCCGTTCACCGCACGGTGATCGTAGGACAGCGACAGCGGCATCATCAGACGCGGCTGGAAAGCAGCGCCATCCCACACCGGCTTCATCTGCGCCTTGGAGACACCCAGGATGGCGACTTCCGGCGTGTTGACGATCGGCGTGAAGGCGGTACCGCCAATGGAGCCAAGGCTCGAGATGGTGAAACAACCACCGGTCATCTCTTCGCGCTTGAGCTTCTTGGTCTGCGCCTTCTTGGCCAGCTCCACGGATTCGCGGGCCAGCTCCAGCAGGCTCTTCTGATCCGCATTGCGGATCACCGGCACCATCAGGCCGTCCGGCGTATCCACCGCGATACCGATGTGCACGTATTTCTTGTGCACCAGGGTCTCGCCGTCAGACTTGAGGCTGACGTTGAACTGCGGATACTTGGCCAGCGCGTGGGCAGCCGCCTTGATCATGAACGGCAGCGGCGTGAGCTTGGCGCCTGCCGCTTCCGCCTCGGCCTTCATGGACTTGCGGAAGGCCTCGAGCTCGGTGATGTCGGCTTCATCGAACTGGGTCACGTGCGGGACGTTGAGCCAGCTGCGATGCAGGTTGGTGGCACCCGCCTTCATCAGGCGGCCCATCTTCGACTCTTCGATCTCACCGAACTGGCTGAAGTCCTGATCCGGCACCTGCGGGATACCGGCACCGCCGGTGGCCTGCGCGGCAGGGGCTGCCGGTGCGGACTTGGCCTTCTGCATCATCTGCTTGACGTAGGCCTGGACATCTTCCTTCACCACACGGCCCTTCGGACCGCTGCCGGAGACGTCCGCCAGATCGACACCGAACTCACGCGCCAGCAGGCGAACCGCAGGCCCTGCGTGGACCTTGGCACCCTTGCTCGGCTTGTGGGCCGCCATCTGGGCTTCCGGGCTCGGCGTACCGGCCGGTGTCGGCTCAGACTTCTGCTCGGCCTTGTCTGCCTTGGGCGCGGCCGGAGCCTCCGCCTTGGCAGCCTTCGGCGCAGGCTTGGCACCGGCGACCTCGAGGTAACCGATCAGGTCGCCCTCGGACACGGTGTCGCCTTCCTTGACGGAAAGCTCCACCACCTTGCCCTTGTAGGGGCTCGGGATGTCCATGGTCGCCTTGTCGGATTCCAGCGTGATCAGCGCGTCTTCCTCGTTGACCTCATCACCGACGGCCACGGCCATCTCGATGATCGGCATGCTGTCGCTGCCGGAGAGATCCGGGACACGCAATTCCTTGCGCTCCGGCTCACCGGAGGCCGGCTCTTCTTCGGCAGCCGGCGCTTCAGAGGCGGTCTCTTCAGACGCAGACGCAGACGCAGACGCGGAGGATTCTTCCGCCGGCGCTGATTCCGCCGCACTGTCACCGCCTTCACCGGCGATTTCCATCTGACCGATGACGTCACCGGACGCGACGTTGTCGCCTTCCTTGACGGTCAGCTTGACGATCTTGCCCTTGTGCGGGCTCGGGACGTCCATGCTGGCCTTGTCGGACTCCAGCGTGATCAGCGCATCCTCGGCGTCGACTTCGTCGCCTTCGGAGACCGCCATCTCGATGATCGGCACGGCCTCGGAGTCGCCCAGGTCCGGCACGACAATGTCGACGGTCCGGGTACCACCGGAAGCGGCCTTCGGTGCAGCAGCGGCCTCTTTCGGCGCCTGCTGCTCAGAAGCTTCCTGCTTGGGAGCCTCTTCCTTCGGCGCTTCCTGCTCGTCAGAAGCGTCAGAGGAGGTGTCACCACCGCCTTCCGCTTCCAGCTCCAGGATGTCGTCGCCTTCGGAGACGGTGTCGCCTTCCTTGACGAGAATCTTCACCACCTTGCCGCCCTTCGGTGCCGGCACATCCATGCTGGCCTTGTCGGACTCAAGAGTGATCATGGTGTCTTCGGCGGAGATGACATCTCCGACCGCCACCGGTATCTCGATGATCTCGACATCGGAACTACCGCCAATGTCGGGAACCTTGATGATTTCGCTGCTCAAGATCGTGCTCCTTCCAAAACGTGCACGGGGAGCGACACCCGAATCACCTTCGCATCATCTTGATGTCGAGGATGGAGTGCCGCTCGCCTGTTCCGCGATCTCCGCTCAGACGCTCAGCGGATTCGGCTTGTTGGGGTCGATGCCGTAGGTCTTGATCGCTTCCGCGACCACCTTGCGGTCGATCTCACCACGATCCGCCAGCGCCTTCAGGGCCTGGACGGTGACGAAGTTGCGGTCGACTTCGAAGAAGTGACGCAGCTTCTCGCGGGTATCGGAACGACCGAAACCATCGGTACCGAGCACGTGATAGTCAGCCGGCACCCAGGCGCGAACCTGGTCAGCAAACAGCTTCATGTAGTCAGTGGCCGCCACGACCGGGCCGTCACGTCCTTCCAGGCACTGAGTGATGTGCGGCTTGGCCGGGGTCTCTTCCGGCTTGAGGAAGGCCTGACGATCCAGTTCCAGCGCTTCGCGACGCAGCTCGTTGAAGCTGGTGACGCTCCAGATGTCGGCATCGACACCGTAGTCGTCCTTCAGCATCACGGCAGCGGCTTCGACTTCACGCAGGATGGTGCCGGAACCCAGCAGCTGAACGCGTGCCTTGCCGTCCTTCGCGCCTTCCTTGAGCAGGTACATGCCCTTGATGATGTCGTCTGCGGGCACCGTTTCAAGCTCCGGCTGCTCGTAGTTCTCGTTCATCACCGCCAGGTAGTAGAAGACCGGCTCGTGCTGCTCGAACATGCGCTTCATGCCGTCCTGCACGATGACCGCCACTTCGTGAGCATAGGTCGGGTCGTAGGTGCGGCAGTTCGGGATGGTCGAGGCCAGGATATGGCTGTGGCCATCCTGGTGCTGCAGACCTTCACCGTTCAGGGTAGTACGCCCGGCGGTCCCGCCGACCAGGAAGCCACGTGCCTGCAGATCGCCTGCGGCCCACGCCAGATCACCGATGCGCTGGAAGCCGAACATCGAGTAGTAGACGTAGAACGGCATCAGCGGCAGGTTGTGGTTGGCGTAGGACGTTGCCGCCGCCACCCACGCGGACATGGCGCCCGCTTCGGAGATACCTTCCTCGAGGACCTGACCTTTCTGGTCCTCGCGGTAATACATGATCTGACCCTTGTCGACCGGCTCGTACTTCTGGCCTGCCGCGGTGTAGATGCCCAGCTGACGGAACATGCCTTCCATGCCGAAGGTACGCGCTTCGTCAGGAATGATCGGCACGACACGCTCGCCGAGGGTCTTGTGCTTGACCAGACCGTTGAGCACGCGCACGAAGGCCATGGTGGTGGACACTTCGCGACCGTTGGAGCCCTTGAGCTGGGACGCGAAGATCTTGTCGTCCAGCGGCGGGATTTCCAGCGTTTCATACTCGGTGCGACGCTGGGGCAGGTAGCCGTTCAGACGTTCGCGCATGAGGTGCATGTACTTCATTTCCGGGCTGTCGTCCGCCGGCTTGTAGTACGGCACTTCCTCGAGCTGCTCGTCGGTCAGCGGGATACCGAAGCGATCACGGAAGGTCTTGAGCGCTTCGTGCTCCATGGTCTTGACCTGGTGGGCTTCGTTGGCCGCTTCGCCATCGCCCATGCCCATGCCGTAACCCTTGACGGTGTGCGCCAGGATGACGGTCGGACGACCATTGGCGTTGTTGACCGCCTCGTGATACGCCGCGTAGACCTTGTACGGGTCGTGGCCACCACGGTTCAGACGCCAGATGTCGTCGTCTGACATGTCCTTGACCAGATCGGCCGTCTCCGGGTACTTGCCGAAGAAGTGCTCACGCGTGTACGCGCCGCCATTGGCCTTGTAGTTCTGGTAGTCGCCGTCGACCGCCTCGTCCATGCGCTTCTGCAGGATGCCTTTCTTGTCCTGCTCGAACAGCGGATCCCAGAAGCGACCCCAGGTGACCTTGAGCACGTTCCAGTCGGCACCACGGAAGACGCCTTCCAGCTCGTCCATGATGCGGCCGTTGCCGCGCACCGGACCATCAAGACGCTGCAGGTTGCAGTTGATGACGAAGATCAGGTTGTCGAGGTTCTCGCGACCCGCCAGCGAGATGGCACCCAGGGATTCCGGCTCGTCACACTCGCCGTCACCCATGAAGCACCACACCTTGCGGTCGTACATGGACTTCAACTCACGCGAGTTGAGGTACTTCATGACGTGCGCCTGGTAGATCGCCTGGATCGGGCCCAGACCCATGGAGACGGTCGGGAACTGCCAGTAATCCGGCATCAGCCACGGGTGCGGATAGGAGGACAGGCCATTGCCGTCGACTTCCTGACGGAAGCTGTCCATCTGCTCCTGGCTGAGACGACCTTCCAGGAAGGAACGTGCATAGATACCCGGTGCCACGTGGCCCTGGATATACAGCAGGTCACCTTCGAAATCGCCTTCCGGTGCACGGAAGAAGTGGTTGAAACCTACATCATAAAGCGTCGCACTGGACATGAAGCTCGAGATGTGACCGCCCAGGCCCTTGTGGGCACGGTTGTTGCGGATCACCTGAGCGATGGCGTTGTAGCGGATAAGCGAACGGATACGACGCTCCATGAACAGGTCGCCCGGCATGCGCGCTTCGCGGTGCACGGGGATACTGTTGCGATGGGGCGTGGTCACCGAGAAGGGTACTTGATGGCCATCACGACGCAGGCGGTCGGCCAGGCGTGACATCAGGTACTGGGCACGATCCTCACCCTCACGATCCAGAACCGATTCCAGGGAGTCCAACCATTCCGTGGTTTCGATCGGATCGAGATCTTCTCTTGCCTCCAGACTCATAGACGTCTCTCCGAGTGAAGAAATTTTTTGTCAGTTGTTCCGACGAAATGCTACATCGGAACCAGTGGCGCTCTTCAGTGTGGGCACAGCCTTCTGAGTGGGCCGCGTCTCCGATAAAACCGCGGCAACCGGAGACTCCGGCTGCCAGATGCGTTGTGCTTCGTGCGTCAAAGCAGGGCACAAGATGCAGTCATTTGGCGTGAAAGATACCGCAAACACCCCCCCGTGCCAATTCGGTGCGCATGGCTGCGCAGCCGTGCGCCATGGACTGGCACCGCCGTGGCCGTGCGGGTCTCGGCCAGTGCCGAGCGGGATTTCCCGCCGCATGCCAGCCGTCGCCTGGAGCACGTCTTGTAATAAAACTACCAACGCGCCCCGTGGCTACGCTCCCTGACCGGAATCCGGCCCCTGCATGCTGCATTGCACCATCGCGAGGCACTTGCGACCTTAGTCCTGAATGTCGTCCAGCAGGCGATCGAAGTAAGCCCAGTCAAAGGCGGGACCAGGATCCGTCTTGCGCAACGGCGCAATCCGCGCATGCGAGGTGATGCGCTCACGGGTCAGCGCCGGGTAGCGGGCCATCAGGCCGGCGACCGTCCGTGCCAGCGTCCGGTACTGCACCTCGCGGTAGGGGTGCACCTCATCGCCCTCGAGCTCGATGCCGATGCTGAAGTCATTGAGCTCCACGCGCTCACGCGCTCCGTCATGCCAGCGCGACCGCCCCGCATGCCAGGCACGACGATCGAAGGGCACGAACTGCACCAGACGACCATCACGCTGGATCAGCACATGCGCCGAGACGCGCAGATGATGGATGTCGGCAAAGTAGGGATGGGCGCCGGGGTCGAGCTGATTGGTGAACAGCTGCTCGATGGCCGGCCCCCCGAAGCGCCCCGGTGGCAGGCTGATGGAATGCAGCACCAATGCCGAGACCTCGCCCTCGGGACGCGCATTGTGGTTGGGCGACGGCACCTGACGGGCATTTTCCAGCCAGTGCTCAGGGGTGACGGCCAGTCGCGCCAGCTGGCCCGACCATGGGGAGGAAGACGAGGGGGGCATCGATGACTCCAGACGGAAACGACATTGCACGCGGGGCGTGAGATTCATGACGGCCTGATCGTGACCCTGCCGGCCCGGTGCACCGTCAGGCGAGATATCGCACCGGTATCGCACACAGGGACTGACCGCCCGCGCGGCTTTTCCTATAATGGCGCACATTATGGCATGCTCGGCAGCCATGGGTCTGTGTCGGGGGGCTTCCTGCGGCGCGATACCAGCTCCGGCAGCACTTCTTGCACAAGGATCAGACGCGCATGAACTTCCACGACGCCCTCGCCGAGGATATCCGCACCAGCGCCGCCCGCCTGCTCGCCGAAGATGTTGGCGGTGGCGACATCACCGCCGAGCTGATTCCCGAAAGACAGTGGGCCAAGGCCCGGGTGATCAGCCGTGAGGCGGCCATTCTGTGCGGCGTGCCCTGGGTGGATGAGCTCTTTCGTCGCCTCGACTCGCGTGTCAGTCTCAAGTGGCTGGCCAGCGATGGTGACCGACTCGAGGCCGACACGCCCTTCCTTGAGCTGGAAGGCCCCGCTCGCTCGCTGCTGACCGGAGAGCGCGCAGCACTCAATCTGCTGCAGACGCTGTCCGGTACCGCGACCCGCGCCCACCACTACGCTTCACTCGTGGAAGGCAGCGGCGTGCGTCTGCTGGATACCCGCAAGACGCTGCCCGGGATGCGAGTGTCCCAGAAATACGCCGTCAGCTGCGGGGGCGGCCACAATCATCGCATCGGCCTGTATGACGCCTTCCTGATCAAGGAAAACCATATCGCTGCCTGTGGCAGCATCGCGGCCGCCGTCCGTGAGGCACGCGATATCGCCTCGGACCTGACCTGCGAAGTGGAAGTCGAGAATTTCGCGGAGCTGGAACAGGCGCTGGATGCCGGTGCCGACGTCATCATGCTCGACAACTTCAACAACGATCAGCTCATCGAGGCCGTCGCGCGCAACAAGGCGCATGCCAGGCCAGCCGTGCTGGAAGCCTCGGGCAACGTCAACGAGAGCACCCTGGCCGGCATCGCCGCCACCGGCGTGGATTGCATCTCGATCGGCGCGCTGACCAAGGACGTGACGGCCATCGACCTGTCGATGCGCATCTACACTGTCGAGACCCGCTAGCCAGATGACAGGTGAGTGTCTTCCTGCTGGTCAGCTCCTGTCCTGCTGATGCCACCGGTGACACCGGTCCATCTTCATGACGCCTTGCCATACCGCCAGGGAGGCGCTCCATGTCCTCGCCATCTCCTCATCAGCGTCCGCCTGCCGCCTCCACGGTGTCAGGCGGACGCTGGCAGACCCGCCGCTGGAGCCTCTACGCACCGCTCTACGACCGCGTGGCAGCGCGTGTCCTGCGCTCGGCACGCCGAGACGCCATCGCGACACTGGACCTGAAAGCCGGGACTCGCGTGCTGCTGCTCGGCGGCGGTACCGGGCTCGACCTGCCCTTTCTGCCCCGTGACATCGAACTCGAGGTGGTCGATGCCTCGCCCGCCATGCTGCGCCGCTGCCGCGAGCGCGCCGAGGCGCTGGGCTTCGATGCCAACGTCAAGCTGGGCGATGCCATGGCACTCGACTTTCCCGATGGCCACTTTGACGTCGTGATCGCCCACCTGATCTTCGCGGTCGTGCCAGAACCGCAGACAGCCTTCGATGAAGCATTGCGCGTGCTGGCATCGGACGGCGAGATGTCCCTGCTCGACAAGGGCTTGCGCGGTCAACAGCCAGCCGGGGTGATCCGGCGGCTGCTCAATCCGCTGGCCCGCCTGCTGGCCACCAATCTCAGCGTGCCTCTCGATGGCCTGCTGGAAGGGCATGCCATACAGCGCATGGAAGACCGCGACCTCGGGCCTGGCGGCCTGTTGCGTCACATGCACCTTCGCAAGATCTGATCCGCACCGGCGCTGCCCCTTGCATTGCGCGCCCGGCACCGCCACGCAACAAGGACATCCAGATGACAGCAGCGAGCCGATTCGTGACCGTTGTCCCGGCACTCACCCAGGTGCCAGGCCATCGTGCGCGAACGCCGTCGCTTGCCGTGAAGGAGGTTGCATGCAGATTGATCTACACGGACGCAGCGCCATCATCAGTGGTTCCACCGCCGGCATCGGCCTTGCCATCGCGACGGGACTCGCCCGCGCGGGTGCCAGCGTCACCCTGACCGGCCGTACCCAGGCACGTGTCGATGACGCCATCGCCCAGCTCAAGCGTGACGTCCCTGACAGCAGGGTAAAGGGCGTGGCCGCGGACCTGGGCACGCGCGAAGGCTGCGACACGCTGATCCAGACCGTCCCGGACACCGACATCCTGATCAACAATGTCGGCATCTTCGCCCCACAGGACTTCTTCGAGACCGACGACGACACCTGGGAGCAGTTCTTCCAGGTCAACGTGATGTCGGCAGTACGTCTGTCCCGCCACTATGCGCGTGGCATGAAGGAGCGCGACTGGGGGCGCATCCAGTTCCTGTCCAGCGAGTCGGCGCTCAACGTCCCCAGCGAGATGGTCCATTACGGCATGACCAAGTCCGCCGTCCAGTCCGTCTCACGCGGGCTCGCCAAGGTGCTGTCCGGCACGCAGGTCACCGTCAACGCCATCCTGCCGGGGCCGACCCGCTCCGAGGGCGTGCTCGAGATGCTCAAGAAGAACGCCGAGGAGCAAGGCAGGACGCTTGAGGAGGTCGAGGCTGACTTCGTCCAGCAGACCCGCCCCACCTCCATCCTCCAGCGCATGGCAAGCCCCGAGGAAGTCGCCAACATGAGCGTCTACGCGGCCTCCGAGCAGGCCAGTGCCACGACAGGTGCCGCACTGCGGGTGGAAGGCGGTATCGTCGATACCATGGCCTGATCGCCAGCCAGGTCCGTTACCCTGTCGAACGCAAGACGCCCCCACCGGGTGACCGGTGGGGGCGTCTTCATGTCCGATATCACCGTGACGCACGCGTCACTCGTCGAGACGTTTCTCGAAGCGCTCGCGCTTGAGGCAGATGCCGCCTCGCTTGACGTGCTCAAGCCCCAGACTCTCCCAGCCGCGGCGTGCAAGCCCTGGCGACAGCATCAGACTGGCCTCCAGACTCACCACCCGCACCTTGCGTCGGCGAAGGTCCTGTTCGGCCTCCTCCAGCAAGCGGGTGCCTATCCCCTGCCCGGTCAGCCCCGGGTAGACGTAGAGCATCTCGATCCGGGCCAGCGGCCATTCAGGGGCATACTCGCAGAAGGCGATGCAGCGCCCGTCCCGTTCGGCCACCAGCACTTCGAAGCGATGCTGGCGCGCCGCCCAGCGCTCGGCATCCCTGGGCACACGGGACGCCCATTGCTGGCGTTGCGCCAGATCATAGTGACTGGCCGCTCCCTGCATCACGGCCTGATAAAACACCTCGGCCTGATCCGCGGCGTGGCGCGGCTGCGCGGTCACGATGCTGATGCGCGAGGCTGCTGCGCGGCTATCGGTCTGGCTGTGCAATCGTAGGTCCTCCTTGTGCCCCGGGGCGGGGCGATTCGCTTTCGGGAATGCGGCTGACTCGCGGTGGCGCAGAGGGTGTAGAGAGACGTCTGATCAGCGACTGCCTCTCACCCACTGAAGGACACTTCATCGAAGCGACTGGCCTGAGGGTGATCCCCCGTGACCATGCCGGGCTCACGGACCAGCTGCCAGGTCTGGAAGCCGGCGGCCGCGGCGGCATCGAGCTCAGCCACCACATCGGACAGAAACAGGATCTCGGCACCCGGCAGGCCCAGATGCGCGGCAATCCGACGATAACTCTCGGCCTCCTGCTTCGGCCCTGTCGTGGTATCGAAGTAGCCCGCGAACAGCGGTGTGAGATCCCCGGCATCCGAGTGACCGAACAGCAGCTTCTGCGCCTGGATCGAGCCTGAAGAATAGACATGCAGGGACAGCCCGCGTTCCTTCCAGTCACGCAATCCCTTCACGGCATCGGGATACACATGGCCGGTGAAGTCGCCGTCCGCGTAGCCCTTCGCCCAGACCATGCCTTGCAGGGCCTTGAGTGGCGTGGCCTTGCGATCGGCATCGATCCAGCCTTCCAGGATGCCGATCACGGTTTCGAGGTCCGCCTCGGGCACCTCGGCCAGCTCACGGGTGGCTGCCAGCTGCTCGGCGACATCATCGCGCTCGGCATTGGCGCGCAGGAAATCGCCCAGATTGGCGCGCGCATAGGGGAACAGCACCTGATGCACGAAGCGAATCGAGCCGGTGGTGCCCTCGATGTCAGTGACGATGGCGCGAATCATGCGGACTCCTGGGAATGCGGGGCGGCAGTCTGGGTGAAGTGTTCCGCCAGCGCTTCATGACGCGGGAAGCGGGTGGCGATGTCGTTGTCGGTGAAGTTGGCGACCCAGCCCTCCGGATTGGTGAACAGGCGGATGGCGGTGAAGTCCGGCGTCGGTCCCATGTCGAACCAGTGCGCGGTACCGGCCGGCACGGCGATCAGGTCATCCTTCTCGCAACCGACCGCCAGCACCCGCTCACCCAGATGCAGGTAGAAGATGCCGCTGCCGCGCACGAAGAAGCGCACCTCGTGCTCCGCGTGGCGATGCTCATCGAGGAACTTGCCCCGCAGCGCTTCCCGCTCGGGGTGATCCGGCGTCAGACCGATCACGTCGGCGGTCACGAAGCCGTTTTCCAGCTTGAGACGCGCGACATCGTCGGCGTAGGTCGCCAGCACCTGAGCCTGGTCGGTGGGATCACGCAACTCGCAGCCCGCCGTCCAGCGCTCGAAGCGGATGCCTTCGGCCTCGAGTTCGCTGGCGATCCGCGCGCCATCGGTCGTGATCAACTGTGGACGCGAGGCGTCCTGTTCGGCGTAGATGGCCAGAAAGCTCATCGCTGTCTCCTCAGTTCCAGTTCACAGCCCATCAGGAAATCGAGCGCTTCGACATGCCGGCGGCAGGCCGTCATGCTGCTGGCCCAGGTATAGAGGCCATGACCACGAATCAGGTAGCCATGCAGGCCGGCATCCGCCTTGAGGCGGGCCCGCACGTCCAGCGCCAGCGCATCGATGTCCTGAGTATTGTCGAACACCGCCAGACGTACTGGCGTCTCATGACTCTTGATACCTTCCAGGGCCTTGTTGAGCTCGAAGCCCTCCAGGTTCAGGGTGTCGCCCTCATGACACAGCGACAGCACGGTGGCGGCCCTGGAGTGGGTATGCAGAATCGCCTGCGCCTGCGGCAGATCCTCGTAGAGCTGGCCATGCAGGCGTGCCTCGTCCGAGGCCTTGCGTGATGTGCCCAGCAACCTGACGGCGAAATCGCTGACCAGGATATCGCCACTGGTCAGGCGGCCCTTGTGGCAGCCCGAGGCAGTCACCGCCATCAGGCGATCACTGAGGCGACAGGAGAAGTTGCCGCCCGTGGCGGGCACCTGACCGGCAGCGTCCAGTGCGCGCCCGGCCTCGATCAACTGCTGGCTCGCCTGCGCCAGATAATCAAGATCCAGCGTCGGCTGCAGGCCATCGGCGGTGGCGGCAATGGCGATGGGGTCTGACATGGTCTGATTGGCCCTCAAGAATCGCGTGGAGCGCTCTCGCTCCGACGCCAGCATCACGACTCAGTGCCGCTGGGCACTGCTCTCGCGGCAGACTACACAAGCCAGCCCGGCGAGACCAGTCATGCCGTACGACGACGAGCATGGCATCATGGCGGCCCGGGATGTCACACGACACCCTGCCCCGTCATCACTTCAGCCTCTGCCACGGTCTTGCCATGTCCTCTTCCGATCAGCCCGCCAGCCCCCATCCGACCGCCGACACGGCCGAGCGCCCGATGAGCGATGCCGCACTGGCCAGGCGCATGCCGCTGCTGCCCCCTCATCTGCGTGAGCAGGCCATGACACTGGGGCAACAGGCCATGCAGCCGGTGGGCATCATCGAGAGCTGCTACCCGGACAAGTTCGGCATTCCCCGCCAGCCGGGTCTGGCACGCCATGCCACCGCCATCCTGCACCTGCTGCCGCCCTTCGATGACCCGGACTGCGTGCGCGACATCGACGGCTTCAGCCACCTGTGGATCCACTTCCTGTTCCACGCCAGCCCCACACGCTGGACGCCGCTGATCCGCCCGCCACGCCTGGGCGGCAATGCACGCACCGGCGTGTTCGCCTCGCGCAGTACCCATCGCCCCAACCGACTGGGCCAGTCAGTGGTCGAACTGGCAGGCGTCGAGACAGGCGCCAGCGGCGTGCGCCTGCTGCTGCGCGGCCATGACCTGCTCGATGGCACGCCGGTGATGGACATCAAGCCCTATCTGCCGTGGGTCGATGCCGTGCCCCAGGCACGTGCCGGTTACGCGCCCGCCCCGCCACCACGCCATGCCGTCATATTCAGTGACGAGGCCGAGCAGCAGCTTGAACAGCGCTCCGACAGCGCCACGCTGCGCGCGCTGATCGAGGAAGTGCTCGCCCAGGACCCGCGCCCCGCCTACCACGCCGCCAAGGCTGCCGATGGCAAGCGTCAATATGGCGTGCAGCTGGTGGACGTGGATGTGCGCTTCACGGCGTACACCCAACCCGACGGCAGCCTGACGATGCAGGTCGCCGCCATCGTGGCCAGCTGAACGAGAGAGCGGCGCCAGATCAGGACAATGCCAGATTGCATTGGCGAACCGTCACGACTCCTGACCATACTGGGCGTGCATTCCAGCATCTTCACGTGTTCCACCGGGAGTCCGCCGCATGAGTATTCGTCTGCTTGCCTTTGCCGCCAGTACCCGCAAGGCCTCCGTCAATCGGCGCCTGATCACTCGCCTCGCCCATCTGGCCGGCGATCAGGGAGCCGAGATCAACCTGCTCGACCTCAACGACTTCCCGATGCCGCTCTACGATGGGGACAGCGAAGAAGCCAACGGGCGTCCTGCCAGTGCAGACCGTCTGCAGGCCCTGTTTGCCAGCCATCAGGGGCTGTTGCTGGCCACCCCGGAATACAATGGTTTCTTCAGCCCATTGCTCAAGAACACCTTTGACTGGCTGTCGCGTCCGGACACCGAAGGCCAGAGCGGCATGGATGCCTTGCGCGGCATGCCGGTCGGCATCGTCTCGGCGTCCCCGGGCGGGATGGGCGGCATGCGCGCCCTGCCGTTCGTGCGACTCTATCTGAACAACCTCGGCATGCTGGTCGCGCCCCAGCAGATCGCGGTATCCCGGGCAGGCAGTGCCTTTCGCGAGGATGGCAGCCTGGATGACGAAGGTCAGGATCACGCGCTGGCGAGTGTCGCACAGCAGGTGATCGAACTGGCGAGACTGCGCCACGGGTAACGCCTCCGTACCGCTTCACCTCTGCACATGCGAACCTCTGCACATGTAAACCTCTGACACGAGACGACCCTCCTGCCACTGGCAGGAGGGTCGTCTCGTTCATGCGTGCATCGTGAGTGAGGCGGCGGCCTCACGCCATGCTCACGCCGTGAAATCGATCCCGATACGACGGCCGACTTCCTCGTAGGCTTCGATCACGCCGCCCAGCCCCTGACGGAAGCGGTCCTTGTCGAGCTTCTCGCGCGTCTCGGCATCCCACAGACGGCAGCCGTCCGGCGAGAATTCGTCACCCAGCACGACCTCACCCTTGAAGACACCGAACTCGAGCTTGTAGTCGACCAGCAGGATGCCGCCATCGAGGAACAGCTGTTTGAGGATGTCGTTGACCTGGAAGGTCAGTTCCTTGGCGCGCGCCAGGTGCTTGGGCTCTGCCCAGCCGAAGGTCTCGACCAGCGATTCGTTGATCATCGGGTCGCCCTTCTCGTCGTTCTTGAGGAACAGCTCGAAGGTCGGCGGATTGAGCTCGAGGCCTTCCTCGACACCCAGACGACGCACCAGTGAGCCGGCGGAGATGTTACGCACCACGCACTCCACCGCCATCATGTCGAGACGCTTGACCAGACACTCGTTGTCGCTGACCAGACGCTCGAAGTGGGTCGGGATACCGGCCGCCTTGAGCTTCTCCATGATGAAGGCATTGAACTTGTTGTTGACCATGCCCTTGCGGTCCAGCTGCTCGATACGCTTGCCGTCGAAGGCACTGGTATCGTCGCGGAATTCCAGCAGCAGAAGATCCGGATCGTCGGTGACGAAGACAGATTTGGCCTTGCCAGCGTAGAGCTCTTCACGCTTTTCCATGAGATTCCCCCTGATGACGCTAGTCGCGTCGAGTGTTGAGGCGGTCGACGATGAATCGATCACGCTTGAGTCTGTCACGCCCAGTCGAGAAGGACCGTGGCGTTGGTGTATGGCGTGATTCGAGAGCTGTCCATCTGGTCAGCTCATCCAGAATCACAAACGCCCGATCGCGAAGCGACCGGGCGTCATGAGTATCAGGCGATGGCCTGCCAGCCAAAGCCGCTGTCCTGCGCGGAGATGATCAGGCGGCTATCGTCATCCGCAAGCCAGGGGGCCAGTGCCTCCCGGGCCAATGACGGATGATTGTTGCTCTCCGACAGGTGCGAGGCGACCAGCCGCTGCAGGCGCTCCAGCCCCAGATACGGCAGCGCGGCACAGGCCTGGGCGTTGGCCAGATGGCCGAGCCGTCCACCGACCCGCCGCTTGAGGCTGGGCGGATAAGGGCCACTGGCCAGCATCTGCGGGTCGTGGTTGAACTCCAGCACCAGACCATCGCAGTCGGCAAAGCAGCTCAGCACGTGCTCGCTGACGTGACCGAGGTCCGTCAGCACGCCCAGACGCCGCGTGGCCGTCTCGCCACGTCGGCTGAACACGAACTGCACCGGCTCACGTGCATCATGCGGCACGGTCACCGGCAGGATCTCGAGATCCTTGATCGCGAATTCCTGCTGCGGCGTGATCAGATGACGGCTCGGCAACGTGCCCAGCTTCTTCGCGCGGCCGGCAAGCCAGGTGCCCGTGGTCAGATGCACCGGCACACCATGACGGCGCGCCAGCGGCCCGATGCCTCCCAGATGGTCACCATGTTCATGGGTGACCAGCACGGCATCCAGCTGCGAAGGATGCACCCCGAGCCGCGCCAGACGCGCCTCGCTCTCCTTGAGCGTGAAGCCACAGTCCACCAGCACCAGCGCCTCGCGCGTGCGTATCAGCGTGCCGTTGCCCTTGCTGCCACTGCCCAGCGAGGCCATCGACATCACGCCGCTGCGGGCCGGCGCCGAGAACGCAGCCGCCTCATCCGACGCAAGGTCGAATGAGGCGGCAGACGCATCAAGCAGCATGCTCAGCGCAGCGTCGACGCCACGGCGTCGAGTAGCTCGCGGGCCAGTGCAGGCGTGGTCTCTTCACCGTCGGCGCGCTTGGCTGTGACCAGCGTATGATCCTGCTCGCCACGCAGCGTGAGCACCATCGGCAGCGGCTCGCCATCCCCGCCGATCCCCAGCCAGCCACCGTCGCGATCTTCCCGCGGGATGTAGTTGACCATGAATTCGCCACGTGAGCGGTTCTGATCCACCAGCTTCTGGTAGTCGGTGTTGAAGTTCTTCTGCAGCTGGTAGAGCAGCTCAGCCCAGCTGCGCTCGGTATCCAGTGCCAGGTCGATCTGCCAGGTACCGTCACGGCCTTCCAGACGCACCCGGTCGTCACGGCTGAGCGACTGCGCCGCCAGCGAGACACCGCTGTCTGCAGGCGAGGCTGCCAGATAGCCACGCAGCGCGTTCAGGCAGCTGCCGGAGACGTCACCGCCCTGCTGACAACGCACTTCAGAGGCGTCGGCACGCAGGCCCTGATTGACGCTGATCACGCCCTGGCTGGTGGTGATCTCGCCCTTGCCGGCATCGATGCTCTGCACGTCCAGCTGCTGGTCACGCGCGAAGGTCTGCAGGCGCGTCCAGACCGCTGCAGGCGCGGCATTCACCGCCAGCCAGCGGGCATCGCCACTTTGACGCAGGGCGACGAATTCACGCTGTCCTTTCTCGCTGGTCGCCAGCGGCTGCGGACGCGGCGCCTCGAAGTCATCGCTGGCCAGGAAATCGCTGCTGGCCTGTGGCACCGGCATCGAGTCCTGATATTCGGCGCGATTGCGTGTCTCGGGCAGCTCGAGCGGCGGCGCGATGCTGGCGTCCGCATACTCGCTGTTGCGGTCATAGTAATAACCATCACTGGAGCAGCCGGCGACCGCGAGAGCCGTCAGCAGGGCCAGTGGCACAAGACGCTGACTCATCAGTTGAGCACCTCGGCCAGTTGCAGCGCTTCATCGACCGTGGAGTGATACTGCTCGGACAGCCAGGTCAGCGGCAGACGCACGCCGGCTTCCGGTGCCAGCGCCATGCGATGCATGGCGTACTTGACCGGAATCGGGTTGGATTCGACACCCATCGCGGAGTGCAGCGGCATCAGGCGCGTGTTGATCTGGTGAGCACGCTCGGCATCGCCGGCGACGGCGGCGGCGCACATCTCGTGCATCAGGCGCGGTGCGACGTTGGCCGTCACGGAGATGTCACCGTGGCCGCCCATCAGGATGAAGTCGCAGGCCGTGGGGTCATCACCGGAGTAGAGCGCGAAATCTGTGCCCTTGAGGCGGTCGATCAGCTCCTGACCACGCTCCAGATTGCCGGTAGCATCCTTGAGGCCGACGATGTTGTCGAGCTCGGCGAGGCGGAAGACCGTCTCGTTGTAGATATCGGAGCAGGTACGACCCGGCACGTTGTAGAGAATGACCGGAATGCCGGCCTGCTCGGCGACGGCCTTGAAGTGCTGATAGAGCCCTTCCTGGGTCGGCTTGTTGTAGTACGGCGCCACGGAGAGGCAGTAATCCGCACCGACTTCCTTGGCATAACGGGCAAGCTCGACGGCTTCGGAGGTGGCGTTGGCGCCAGTCCCGGCGATGACCGGAATCTTGCCGGCGACCGTCTCGACCACACAGCGGATCACATCGAAGTGCTCCGCGAAGGACATGGTGGTCGGCTCGCCGGTAGTGCCGGCGGCGACGATGGCATCGGTGCCATTTTCGAGGTGGAAGGCGACCAGCTGGCGCAGGGCGTCCCAGTCGATCTCGCCGGTGGCCTTCATCGGGGTCGCCAGTGCGACAATGCTACCTGTGATCATCCCTCGAATTCTCCTCTGGTGCCTGATGCGCCAGGCGTGTCCCTGTGCTGTTGAAACAGCAGATCCCGGGGACAGACATCTGACATAGATTGGTTGACGCAGGACTCTGATTGCGTGGGCACGCCGACACGCGAGTCGCGCCAAGGGTGATGATGTTACAAAGACCATCGAAGCCTGTACAGACGCCATCTGCACCGGTTGTGCAAAGCGATGGATTCCCTCGCCTGTCCACGGGACAGATGCACGCCGGACGGGCCCGATGACGCCGGTCGCCAAGGCGGTGAAACACAAGAGTTCTGCCCCGTCTTTGACAAGTTCGGGCGCCCTGCGTGTAATGCAGGACATACCGCAGAACCGGGCAAGCGCGATGCCCATGACTGCCGGTTTTTTTCCTCATTCCACACTGTCAGCCGCCACATGGCCGTCAGTCATCGCCAGGAGAGCACGATGAGCGTCAGCCTCGGTCAGCCAATTCCCGATTTTACCGCCCAAGCCACCAGTGACACCGAAGTCACCCCGGCGAGCCTCAAGGGCAAGCAAGCCGTCATCTATTTCTACCCGAAGGACCACACGCCGGGCTGTACCACCGAAGGCGGTGACTTCCGCGACCACCTCAAGGAATTCGAAGCGGCCAACACCGTGATTCTCGGCGTCTCCCGCGACAGCCTGCGCACCCACGAGAACTTCCGGGCCCAGCAGGGCTACCCGTTCGAGCTGATCAGCGACCCGGACGAGACCCTGTGCAAGATCTTTGACGTCATTCACATGAAGAAATTCATGGGCAAGGAAAGTCTCGGCGTGGTGCGCTCCACCTTCCTGATCGACGCCGACGGCAACCTGGCGCGCGAATGGCGTGGCGTGAAGGTCAAGGGCCATGTCGAGGAAGTGCTGGACGCCGCCCGCGAGCTCGACGCCGGCAAGTGATGCTCGCCGGAAGGCTGCCAGCCCCGAGCGTCAAGGCCTGCCTGTGCGCAAGGGTCCTGCTGGAGGGCCATGGCGGTGAAACGCCGCCACTCGCCCATGAAAAAGCCCCGCCGATCGGCGGGGCTTTTTCATGCAGGCGACACGGGACGAGGCCCGGGACATGCGCTCAGCTCTGCACTTCTTCTTCGGGCAGGCCTGCCTCGGCGCGGGAACGACGCGGCCAGGCGTAGAGCAGCGACTTCATCAGCGTGGCCAGCGGGATGGCGAAGAACACGCCCCAGAAGCCCCAGATCCCGCCGAAGAACAGCACGGCCAGAATGATCGCCACCGGGTGCAGATTGACCGCCTCCGAGAACAGCAACGGCACCAGCACGTTGCCATCCAGTGCCTGGATGATGCCGTAGGCGATCATCACGTACATGAAGGTATCGCCCAGCCCGAAATGGAAACCGGCCACGGCGGCCACCGGCAGGGTCGCCCCCGCCGCCCCGATGTAGGGAATCAGCACCGAGAAACCGACCACGATGGCCAGCAGCGCCGAGTACGGCAATCCGAAGATGACGAAGGTGACGTAGCTGACGCCACCGACGATGACGATCTCGATCACCTTGCCGCGCACGAAGTTGGCGATCTGGTCATCCATCTCGTTCCACACCCGACTCATCAGCAGGCGCTTGCGCGGCAGCAATGCCAGCGTGAACTCCACCAGCCGCTCGCGATCCTTGAGCATGAAGAACACCAGGATCGGCACCAGCACCAGATAGATCACCACGCCCATCAGGTTGCCGAGCGACGCCAGCGACAGGGACACCGCACGTTGCCCGAACTGGGTCAGCTCACGCCCGGCGGCGCCGACCCACTGCTGGACCTGCTCCGGCGTGATCAGGCCGGGGAAGCGCTGCTGCAACTCGCCCAGCCAGCGCTGACCCGAGGCGAACATGCCGGGAATCTCCTGGATCAGATTGGCCAGCTGATGCCAGACCAGCGGCAACAGGATCAGCGCACTGGCCAGCATGATGCCCATGAACACCAGCGTCATCAGACTGACGGCGGCCAGACGCGGCAAGCCGAACCGCTCCAGAAAGCTCACGCCGCTCTGCAGCAGGAAGGCGACGATCAAGGCCGTGAAGAATGGCGCCAGCATGCTGCCCAGCCAGATGACGGCCGCGAAGACCAGCACCAGCACCAGAAACAGCACCACCGCCTCCTCATCGGAGAAATAGCGCTCCAACCAGCCACGCAACAGGGTCTTCATGGTCATGAGGGGTCATCCTCCGTGAGCGCCTTGATCACGAAGCGATAATCACCCGCGGCCGTCTCTTCACGCGAGACCAGCGCGTGATCGCTCAGCGCCAGATAGGCGGGGATGTCACCCCAGGCGCCGGCGTCGCTGGCGAGGACCTCGAGTTGCTCGCCGGCACTCATGCCAGCCAGTGCCAGCTTGGTGCGCAGCAGCGGCAACGGACAGTGCAGGCCGCGCGCATCGAGCGTTGTCAGGTGGGTATCGGCCGTGGAATCAGCCGTCGGATTCGCAGTCTCAGCGCCAGGTCGTTCGAATGCCATCTGCCCTTCCGTTCTCGTTATGATGTTCTGCCACACGCATGAAGGGTGCAGCTTGAAAACGCCCCGATTTAAGGGCACCTTGCCTGACAAAGCAACTTTCCGCCCCGCCACTCCCTGAGAGTGAGGGGTCGCCAGGTCAGTCCGGCTCACTTCATGTGTCGTGCGGGCCGACTGTGCCTTGCACCTTATTGAAGAGGATTGCCTGCATGTCGTTGCTGTCCCCCTTGAGCGGTCGCGTTCGTCACGCACGCACCACACGCGTCACCCTGTCCAGCCTGCTGCTCAGCCTGACGCTGATGGGTGCCTCCCTGGCCAGCCCCTCCGCCGTGGCGCAGAACGACTATGGACTGCCGGATCTGGGCAGCGCCAGCGGCGGCATTTCCAGCAACGATGAATATCGTATCGGACGCGCCTGGCTGCGCCAGTTCCGCGCCCACGTGCGTGAATGGGATGACCCTATCACGCTGGACTGGATCAATGGCATCGTTCGCAAGCTGGCGCCCTGGAGTGAACTGGACCGCAATGACTTCATCATCACCCTGGTGGCCAGCAGTCAGCTGAACGCCTTCGCCGTGCCCGGCGGCGTGGTCGGCGTCAATACGGGGCTGTTCGCCTTCGCGCCGGACCGCGACGCCTTCGCCTCGGTGCTCGCCCACGAGCTGGGCCACCTCTCCCAGCATCACTTTGCCCGCAACATGGAACGTCAGGCTGAAACTCGCCTGCCGACACTGGCCGGTTTTCTCGCCGGCATGGTGATCGCGGCCGGCGGTGGCGGCTCGGCCGGTCTCGCGACCATGGCCGGCACCCAGGCGGCGGCGATCTCGGATCAGCTGGCCTACTCACGCCGCTTCGAACAGGAGGCCGACCGTGTCGGCATCGAGGCGCTGGCGCGTGCTGGCTTCGACCCCGAGGCCATGCCCCGCATGTTTCGCTCCATGCAGCGCATGGCCAGCCTGCAGGGCAGCAACGCGCCGGAATTCCTGCTGACGCACCCGGTCACCGAAGCACGTATCGGTGACACCCAGGCGCGTGCCGATGCCCTGGAGACCGCGACCCCTGATCCGCTGGGCACGCTGGCCTACGAGATGATACGCGCCCGCGCCCTGCTGGCGCTCAACCTGAGCCAGCCCTCCCAGGGGCTGGTGACCTTGCGTGAGGATTCAGCCGATCCGGATGCCATCGCCTACTACCAGGCACTGGCGGCCGCCGAGAATCACGAGATCGACAGCGCCCTCGCCGCGCTGGACCGCCTGCACGACAAGCATCCCGACCTCACCCTGATCAGCGCCAGTGCCATCGAGGTCGCCCGGGATGCACGTCGCTATGACGAGGCCACGCAACGCGCCAGACGCCTGCTGCGCCTGCAGCCGGATTACCTGCCGACACGCCTGGCACTTGCCGAGGTCAGGCTGCAGCAGGACCCCGCCAGCGCACGCCAACAGCTGGAAGACATGCGCCGCGAACATCCCGATGATCCCAAGGTCTGGAATCTGGCGGCCGAGGCCAGTGGCCGCAGCGGGCATCAGGCCGAAGCCTTCCTGTACCGGGCGGAATTCGAGCAGCTCGAGGGACGCATGGACAGTGCCTTCGCCCAGCTGAAACTGGCCGATGAGGCGGCGCGCAAGGCAGACGACTTCGCGCTGGCCAATCGCATCAATGCGCGGCGTGAGGACTTCAAGGACTACCGCAACGCCATCGAAGCGTTCTGATCTCCCCCGCCCCTTCCCGCCGACAATGAAAAACCGCCGCCCCGACTCCTCGGGTGCGGCGGTTTGCGTCGCCTGCCTGCAGCACCTCTCGTCGATCAGGCGTCGGCGTGATCAGCCACGATTGAACTCCAGCATGCGGGTCAGCGGCTTGAGCGCGCGCTCACGCAGGCTGTCGTCGACGAAGATTTCCTCGCCGTTGGCCTCGGCGGGATCACGGCGCAGCACCGCGGCCAGATTCTCGAGACCATTCATCGCCATCCACGGGCAGTGCGCACAGCTCTTGCAGGTCGCGCCATTGCCGGCGGTCGGCGCCTCGAACAGCTGCTTGCCCGGTGCTGCCTGCTGCATCTTGAAGAAGATGCCGCGGTCGGTGGCGACGATCATCTGCTCGTGAGGCAGCTCGACGGCGGCCTTGATCAGCTGGGACGTGGACCCCACCACGTCGGCAAGCTCCACCACCGACTGCGGCGATTCCGGGTGCACCAGCACCGCGGCGTCAGGGTGGACCTTGAGCAGGTCGGTGATGCCCTGGGCGCGGAACTCGTCATGCACGATGCAGGCACCATCCCACAGCAGCATGTCAGCGCCGGTCTGCTTCTGCACATAGGCGCCCAGATGCTTGTCCGGGGCCCAGATCAGCTTCTCGCCCTTCGCGTGGAGGTGCTCGATCACGTCAACGGCGATGGAGGAGGTCACCACCCAGTCGGCACGCGCCTTCACCGCCGCCGAAGTGTTGGCGTAGACGACCACGGTGCGATCGGGATGGGCATCACAGAAGGCGGCGAATTCGTCTTCCGGGCAGCCCAGATCCAGCGAGCAGGTCGCCTCCAGCGTCGGCATCAGCACGCGCTTCTCCGGGGAGAGGATCTTGGAGGTCTCGCCCATGAAGCGAACGCCGGCGACGATCAACGTCGAGGCGTCATGACGGGCGCCGAAGCGCGCCATCTCGAGGGAATCCGCGACACAGCCGCCGGTGTCCTCGGCAAGCTGCTGGATGGCGTCATCGCAATAGTAATGGGCGACCAGCACGGCATCACGCTTGATGAGCAGCTGCTTGATCTCGGCGATCAGCGCAGCATCCCCTGCCGCGGGACGGGTCGGGCAGTACGCACGGGCGAGGTGCTCTCGCACCTGCTCGCGGACGCTATCGTGGGCCTCACGACCCGGCATGGCATTTGTCAGGCTGTTCATGTGTCTCTCACCTAGCCCACAGGGGCTCCCCCTGTGCTGAGTGGGTCAGGGCCCGGCCATGAGCACGAACGGCGCGTGGCGGCCCTCCCTTGCGCTGCAGCTGGGCTCCCCAGACTGCAACTGGTGCCTTGGGCGTCTATCGCCCTTGGCGGTGTCCTGTCGAGCGTCATCCTCTGAAGGACATGAGCCGTGGCTCGCGCACAAGGATACGCCTGCCACGCTCCCCGCTCCAGTCGACCTCACGCCAGGTACCCGGGCGTGCGTCGAGGCAACGCCGCGGAATCTTTCTGACGCATAACAAAAATTGCCCCGCGCCAATGAAGGCACGGGGCAAGATCTGGTGGGTCGTGAGGGATTCGAACCTTCGACCAATTGGTTAAAAGCCAACTGCTCTACCACTGAGCTAACGACCCAAAACTGGGTGGCGGATGGTGGGTCGTGAGGGATTCGAACCTTCGACCAATTGGTTAAAAGCCAACTGCTCTACCACTGAGCTAACGACCCGCCGCCGGGTGCTTTGCAAGAGACCATTTCGAGAAATGGTGGGTCGTGAGGGATTCGAACCTTCGACCAATTGGTTAAAAGCCAACTGCTCTACCACTGAGCTAACGACCCTTGCGAAGCGGGGCGTAAGATACCGCCATTCATGAGACGACGCAAGTCTTTTGCAAAAAAACTTCAAGCAAATGACCAGCTTGACCGCTCATGGCGCCCCGAGATCCCCACGCCATCCACCGTCCAGATGCACGCAAGCCCGCGACAGGCGCGGGCTTGCGAGACTTGCCGACGGCATGTCGAGGCTGACATGCACGTCAGGCCCACGGAAGGCCAGCCGGAGATGGTGAGCGCAAGGCACGCGATCTCCGCAGAGCCTCAGCGCGGCTTGCGTGTGCGCTGCGGCGGCTTCTTCATGGCGCGCACTGGACGACGCTTCTGCTTGTCGCGGCTCCAGCGGTTCTGCTCGTCCGGCGTCAGGGCCGGCGCCTTGCGGTGCTCGAGACCTGCCAGCGTGGACAGTTCATCGATCTCGCTCTGCTCCATCTCCACCCACTCACCGGCGCGAGCGCGCTTGTCGAGGAAGATGTTGCCGTAGCGCACGCGCTTCAGGCGGCTGACGGTCAGCCCCTGGGAGTCCCACAGACGACGAACCTCACGGTTGCGGCCTTCCATGATCACCACGTGGAACCAGCTGTTGATGCCTTCGCCGCCGAATTCCTGCACGTCGGTGAAACGCGCCGGGCCATCTTCCAGCATGACGCCATTGACCATGTTGACGACGTGCTCGCGCTTGACCTCACCCATGACACGCACGGCGTATTCACGCTCGATCTGGGTCGACGGGTGCATCAGACGGTTGGCCAGCTCACCATCGGTGGTGAACAGCAACAGACCGCTGGTGTTGATGTCCAGACGACCGATGGCGATCCAGCGCTCACCTTTCAGGCGCGGCAGACGCTCGAAGACGGTACGACGGCCTTCCGGGTCCTTGCGCGTGCACAGCTCGCCTTCCGGCTTGTTGTACATGATGACGCGGCGCGCACTTTCCTCGGCGCCCTTGAGGTTCTGCGGGCGATCATCGAGGCTGACCTGGTCGTTGGGGCCGACGCGGTCTCCCAGCTGGGCGACCTTGCCGTTGACCTTGACGCGGCCGGCGCTGATCGCGACTTCCATCTCACGGCGTGAGCCGAGACCGGAGCGCGCCAGCACCTTCTGCAGCTTCTCGTCGTCGGCCAGCTTGTCGCCCTTGGCCTGCGGCGGCAGCGGACGCAATTCCGGGGCTTCGGCGGCGGCCGGCTTCTTGCCGACATTGGCCTTGCTGCCACGGGTGGACTTGCCCATGTCGCGACGCGGCTGTGCGCCGTCCTTGCTGGCAGCGTGCTTGCCAGCCGCCTTGCTGTCCGTCGCCTTGCCGCCCGCGAAGGCCTTGCCAGTGGTCGACTTGCCGTCGTTCTGGCGTGACGCCTTGCGCTTATCAGTGTCTGTCTTGCTCATGACATGAACCATTTCATCAATAGGAATTTCGCTTACGCAGGGTCGTCATCATCGACGGTCCCGGCAGCGGAGGAGTCATTGGGTGGCGTATCGCCAGCCCCGTCCTCATCTTCTGCACCGCGCAAACGTTGGCTGAGGCGCGCTTCGATCGTGGCGAAGTCGAACCCCGAGCCGGTGGACGCCATCCCGGCGTGATCATGTTCCGCCTGTGAGGCGGAGGGTCCTGCGGTATTCGGTGAATCATCCGCGACATCGAGCGCGCGCGCCTTCAGCGCCTCCTCCAGCTGCTCGGCGGTGATCTCCGGCGGCTGCCAGTCGGCGGGCACCTGAGCCCCCGTCGTCTCTGACGATGTCTCGTCTGACGATGTCTCGTCCGAGAAAGTCTCGGCTGACGGCGCATCAACGGCTGTCGCATCAGAGGCTGCCGCATCGGGGCCTGACGGGGCGAGATCCGGCGCATCGTCGGCCGATGCCTCCCCGTCGCCCTCGCCATCCGGGTCTTCCGGCAGCGGCAAGGTCTGTGAGGGCGGCACATCATACAGCTCCGCTTCCAGCTGTTCGAGTCCTTCGAAGCCTTTCAGTTCATGCACCGGCGGCAGCTCTTCCAATGTCTTGAGCCCGAAGTCGTCAAGAAACTGGCGCGTGGTGGCGAAGACCGCCGGCCGCCCCGGCACGTCACGGTGCCCGACCACCCGCACCCAGCCGCGCTCGACCAGGGTACGCATGATGGAAGAGCTGACCGTCACGCCACGCACCTGCTCGATATCACCGCGGGTCACCGGTTGACGATAGGCCACCAGCGCCAGCGTCTCCAGCAGAGCGCGAGAATAGCGCTGCGGGCGTTCTTCCCACAGCCGTGACACCCAGGGAGAGAACTGCTGGCGAACACGCAGCCGCCAGCCACTGGCGGTCTCGATCAGCTCCAACGCACTGGCGTCGGCCGGATGGCGCTCTCCCAGCCGGCCCAGTGCCTCACGCAGCGCAGGCTTGGTGGGGCTTGAATATTCATCGAACAATCCCGCCAGACGCTCCAGCGTCAGCGGTTCACCGGCAGCCAGCAGCGCCGCTTCGATGATCTGGTCGAGGGGGGCATCGCGCGAACTCATGACGGCGCGTTCTCCTGCTCGTCGGATGGGGGGAAGGAAGGTGACGTCTGCGCATCCTCGAACGCCGCGTCATCGTACGCTGCGTCATCGAACGCCCCCTGGTCGGCCGCCACCTCGTCTTCGTCGGCGAATTCCAGTGCCAGCCAGTCCTCGTCGTCCTCGCTGTCAGGCTCCGGCGTACGGGCACGCACGTGAATAGGCGACAGCGGCGCATTCTGCACGACCTCGATCAGCGCCTCCTTGGCCAGCTCCAGAATCGCCATGAAGCTGACCACCACGCCGGCACGCCCCTCTTCGAGGGTGAACAGTCTTTCGAAGGGCGTGAAGTGCTCGTGGCTCAGCAGGTTCATGATCGCCAGCATGCGCTCACGGGTCGACATCACCTCACGCGAGATGGTGTGCGCCTGGACGAGATCCGCCTGACGCAGGAGACCGGACAGCGCGCCGAGCAGCTCCGAGAGGTCCACTTCAGGGTGGACGACACGCGTCTCCAGCTCCGGCAGCTCCGCCGTGGCGACGAACCAGTCACGCCCCTGGCGTGGCATCTCGTCCAGCCCTTCGGCGGCCAGCTTGGTCTGCTCGTACTCCTGCAGACGCCGGATCAGCTCGGCGCGCGGGTCCTCTTCCTCGTCATCATCACTCTCCTTCGGCTGGCGCGGCAGCAGGCTGCGCGACTTGATCTCCGCCAGCATCGCGGCCATCAGCAGATATTCCCCGGCAAGGTCGATCTGCATGGCGTGCATCAGCTCGACGTACTCGATGTACTGATGCGTGATGGCCGCGACGTTGATGGCGAGGATGTCGAGGTTCTGACGACGGATGAGATACAGCAGCAGATCCAGCGGCCCCTCGAAGGTCTCGAGAAAGACCCGCAGTGCCTCAGGCGGGATGTAGAGATCCTGCGGCATCTCGGTGAGCGGCGTGTCGTTGACGCGCGCCAGCACGGCCGATCCCGCTGCAGGTGCGGCGATCAGCGGTGCGGGCTGATGCCCATCGGTCAGGGAAAAGCTGGCGCCATCGAGCAGGTCGCTCATGAAGTCTCCTGCAGGAGGCTGAAGTCGGGAGAACCAGGGCGGAGGATGCACCGGGTCGTCGGAGGCACCATCGAGCCGCACGGCGACCGGGGGACGGGCATTCTAGCCGTTCAGGGCCCATCCCCCAAGTCATGATGGTACCGAGAGTCGCGATGGGGTCGAAGGTCATGGTGGCGCGGGGACCTGCCGAATTCGCGACGCCCAGTACAAGGCCGATCACCGATAGGTGAGGCCGATCACGCGTCGCAGCTCATCCAGAGTATCGCGAACGGTGTCCCGGGCACGCTCGGCACCCTCGGTCATCATGGTACGTACCTTGCCATGCTCGCCTTCCAGCGCCTCGGCGCGATCGCGGATCGGCGTCAGGGTGGCATCGATATGCTCGACCAGACAGCCCTTGCAGTCCAGGCAGCCGATACTGGCCTCACGACAGCCTGCGGCCGCCCACTTGCGGTCCGCTTCGGGAGTGAAGCTTTCATGCAGACTCCACAGCGGGCAACGCTCAGGGTCGCCCGGATCACTGCGCCGCACCCGCGCGGGGTCGGTGGGCATCTCGCGCACGCTGGCGTCTATCTCGGCACGCCCACTGCGCAGGAAGATGGCCTCCTCATGCGACGACAACCGGGTCTTGAGTTCCATGCCCAGCAGCGGCTGGCTGTCCCCCTGCCAGTGTTCCGGCTCACCGAGGATGCGCCGCCCGCCGCCTTCCAGATAGCCGAGCAGGCGCTCCTGCTGATTGCGGTTGAGCTTGCTGGTCTCGGCCAGCAGTCCACGCGCGCGCTCGAAGGCCTCGAGATCCCCCTCTTCCTGATAGTCACTCAGCCATTCGCGATACAGGCGACCACTCTTCTTGCCGAGCCGCGCGATGGCCCGCTCCGCCTGCTCCTCGAAGCCGGCGTCGCGTCCATAACGATGGTTGAAGCGCCTCGCCACCTCGCGGGTGAACTCGATGTGCGCGCGCTGTTCCGGTCCGGCGGGCACGACCTCGCCCCGCAGCGCCAGGATGTCGGCCGCCTGCATCAGAGGGGCACCCAGCATCGCGAAACTGGCCCCCTGCTGCTCACCGAGTCCCGCCACCATCTCACGATAGCTGGGCAGACGCTCCAGCCATGCCTTGGGCGTCACGCTGGACAGGATCATGTGCACGTCGGTCAGCTCCGGCACCCACGACTGGATGAACAGGGTGGCGACCTTGGGGTTGATCCCACAGGCAAGGCAATCGATGACCATGGCCCAGCTGTACTGCTCGATTTCATGGGGCGCATGCCCACTGACCGCCAGCGCGTTCCAGTCGGCGATCAGAAAATAGGCATCGTGGTGGTACTGCAGCTCGGTCCAGCGTCGGATCACGGCATGATAGTGTCCGAGCGTCAGGTGTCCGCTGGGGCGTAAGCCGGACACCAGCCTGGCCGAGGTATCGGTGGCACTCACCTTGTGAGTTCTCCCTGAAACGTATGAAGCGGCCAGTCTAACAATCCCGGCCCCCGATCAGCATCCCCGTGACGTCGTGTCTCGTACGGGGGGCGTCATGCTCTGCGTCACGCAGACGACTCACCCCGCCGCGATGCCGGTGCGATAGCGCCCGGCGTAATCGAACAGCTTGTCACGAATCTGCCAGTAGCGGCCGCTCTTGCGCCCGATGACGAAGTCAGGGGCCTTGAGGCGCTCCTCGCCGGCCAATACCTCGGCGATGTCCTTCGGCGCCCAGTCACTGCCCGGCGCCCGCAGGTGCCGGGCGAGAAAGCTCAGGCGAAAGGCATGGCGCTGAGCGGACGTCTCGAGCGCGAACCACTCGGACAGATCGGTGCCATCCTCGTCGTAATAGGTCACCTTCAAGCGTGGCAGACCGCGCCCGTTGCGCGTCTCCTCCAGCTGCCAGCCACTGACGCGCAGCACCCGTGCATCACGCAGCTTGAGCGCATCGCGCAGCTTGTCATCCGGGTCCACCAGCCGCGCCTGACAGGCGTGACAATGGCGCGCGGCGATGTCATTGGCCTCGCCACACTGCGGACAGGCCTTGGCGCGATAGCGGAAATCACACTGCACCAGCGGCTTGCCCTCGCCGTCGGGCGACTCCACCAGCCCCTGACAACGCCGCCCGAAGTGCTCCACCACCAGCTCCCCATCCTTGCGCCCCCAGAACAGATTGGCATTGCCGCACACGGGACACTCGACCTGCACGATCTCGGTATCCCCTGCCGGTTTGGGGGTAGCGACTTCCGGCGCGTAGAGATCCCAGGGATTGCCGGCGTAATCGAGAATCAGGCAGTCCGTCTTGCCGGGACTCAGGCGTAGCCCACGCCCGACGATCTGCTGATAGAGACTGACGGACTCGGTGGGCCGCAGGATGGCGATCAGGTCCACGTGCGGGGCATCGAAGCCGGTGGTGAGCACCGCCACGTTGACCAGATACTTGAGCTGCTGCGCCTTGAAGGCATGGATCAGGCGCTCGCGCTCATCGCCGGGCGTCTCACCAGTGATCAACGCCGCCTCACCCTCGGGCAGGAGCCCCGTGACCTCCTCGGCATGCTCGACGGTGGAACAGAACACCATCACCCCACGTCGCTCGCGTGCCTGGGAGACGATATCCAACACGATGCCTGGCGTCGCGCGTGAGCCCTGCACCACCTCGTTGAGCTCGGCTTCCTGGAAGCTGCCGCCGATCCCCGGTGCCAGCTGCGAGAAGTCATAGCGCGCCACGGCGACATCGACACGCCGCGGCTCGCTCAGAAAGCCCTGGCGCACCATCAGGCGCAACGGTTGCTCGAACACGCAGTCACGGAAGAAGCAGTCGTCATCACCGCGCACCATGCCGTGATAATGACGATGGAAGATGAAGCCCTGCCCGAGGCGATACGGCGTCGCCGTCAGTCCCAGCACCTTGAGGCGTGGATTTTGCTCACGCAGATGATGGATGACCTTGCGATAGCTGGCGTCCTTCTCCAGCGAGACCCGGTGACACTCGTCGATCACCAGCAGCGTGAACGCACCTGTCTGCTCACCCGGCGTGAAGGCCGCGAGATTGCGTACCACCGACTGCACCGAGCCGAACACCACCTGACGCGCGGCCTGCTTGCGCTTGAGGCCGGCACTGAAGATGTCGGCCTCCTTGCCATAGGATTCGTACTTGGCGTGATTCTGCTCGACCAGCTCGCGCACATGCGCCAGCACCAGCACGCGCCCGCGCGCGATACGCGCAAGCTCCGCGATCACCAGTGACTTGCCGCTGCCGGTGGGCAGCACGACCACCGCCGCCTCGTCACTCTTGCGGAAATGCTCCACGGTGCGCCGGACGGCTTCCTGCTGATAGGGACGTAGCTCAAACATGCCGGCTGTTCCCTGCAAGGACACGTGGGCCGGCCATGGGCAGCGGCATGATCAGAAAGAGTGGTGCAGACATGAGAGCTCGCCGGGTCACGGAAAAGGGGCACAGGTTGAGGGGCAATGGCCGCCCATGAGGGGTGAGGCAGCCATCCACCTGCAGAAGACCCATTATCCTGATCCCGCCCCCCGGCGGTAAAGCGACCGGGTGTGGATAACCCGAATGAAGGTCAGGTGCGCTCAGAAGCGCGGCGTGCGGCCTTCAAGCCTGGCGCCAACACATTCCATGTGCTCCGGCTGGCCGAGCAAGCCGGATTGCAGCCTGGCCTCCAGGGCCTCGCGGGCGGCAACCTTGCGGCCGCTCCAGCTCAGTTCATGCAACCAGTCAGGACGCACTCCACGTGCCGTGACGCTGATGCCCATGTCAGGAATGATGCCCCAGGCGATCTCGAGCACCGCCAGGCGCGCATCCGGATCACACAGTCGGACATCCGCCCCCAGCGCGATCTGCAGCCCGCCCCCGAAGACATTGCCCTGCAGGGCCGCGATCACCGGTACGCCGGCATCCCGCCAGCCCAGTGCCAGCTGCTGAACGGTATTGCGCTCAGGCGTGCAGCCATTGGCCCCCGCGACGAGCAACTGCGGCACCCGCGCGGCCTCTCCCATGATGGCGGCCATGTCGAGCCCCGCGCAGAAACTGGCGCCTTCTCCGGATAGCACGATGGCTCGCAGCCCTCCCTCCTCGGCACGTGCCCGCAACTCTGCCTGGGCACCGAGGATGGCATCGATCATCGCCCAGTCGAGTCCATTGTGCTTGTCGGGTCGATTGAGGCGCACATCGGCGACATGCTCATTGATCATCACTGTCACGCGGCGTGCGGACGGGCACTTTGCGGCATCACTCATGGCGGCTCCCTCGAACGGCGAATGAAACGGCGGTCAGCGATTGCTCACGAGACACGACGGGCAGCCAATGCCCATGTCGACATGAGGTATCTGCGAGACACCTGACAGATAGCGCAATCTCGAGGTCCAGTGTGGCTGTCCGCACGCCATCATGAAACGGTCGTTTGGTCGCAGAGGATCCACACCCGGCCAATCGACATCGCAAGGCACCCTCTTGCATGACGTCTATTCGCGCTTGGCACCCGAGACGTCTGCCAGCGAGCGTGACTGGAAGCTGTCCGCCTGAGCCATCGCCCACACGCGGCGATAGAAGGGGAAATCGTCCGCTTCCTTGAGCAAGGCGCCGGGCGTCAGGAAGGGGTGCAGGTGCGAGAACAGACGCACTTCATTCTCCGACACGCGATGCACGAGATGGTCCGGAGTGATCTGCCACGGGGTCGAGAGCCCCGAGGCCGCGATGATTTCCGCCAGCGCATGCAGGGTGTTGTGATGGAAGTGCCGGACCTGCTCGGCCTTGTCTTCCACCACCAGCGACTTCTGTCGCAAATCATCCTGGGTGGCGATGCCCGTCGGACACTTGTTGGTATGACAGCTCAGCGACTGGATGCAGCCCAGGGCGAACATGTAACCGCGCGCGGCATTGACCCAATCCGCCCCCAAGGCCAGCACGCAGGCGATATCGAAGGCACTGATGATCTTGCCACTGGCGCCGATGCGCACGTCATCACGCAGCCCCGCGCCCACCAGGGTGTTGTGGACGAACAGCAGCCCTTCGCGCAGCGGTGTCCCGAGGTGATCGGTGAATTCCGTCGGCGCGGCTCCGGTGCCGCCCTCGCTGCCATCCACCACGATGAAGTCCGGCACGATTCCCGTTTCGCGCATTGCCTTGACGATGGCCATGAACTCCCAGGGCTGGCCCAGACACATCTTGAACCCGACCGGCTTGCCACCGGACAGCTCTCTCAGCCGCTGGATGAACTCCAGCAACTCGACAGGGGTACTGAAGGCGCTGTGACTGGCCGGCGAGATGCAGTCCTCGCCCATCGGAATGTCACGCGTCTCGGCGATCTCGCGGCTGATCTTGCTGGCTGGCAGCACACCGCCATGCCCCGGCTTGGCTCCCTGGCTCAGCTTTATCTCGATCATCTTCACTTGCTCGCTGGCCGCCTGACGGGCGAACTTCTCGGCATCGAAGCCCCCCTGCGCGGTGCGGCAGCCGAAATAGCCACTGCCCAGCTCCCAGATCAGATCGCCGGCGAATTCCCGATGGTAGGGGCTGATGCTGCCCTCGCCGGTATCGTGCGCGAATCCTCCCAGCATCGCGCCCTTGTTGAGCGCACGGATGGCATTGCCACTCAGCGAACCGAAACTCATCGCCGAGATGTTGAACAGCGAGGCACTGTAGGGCTGCGCACACTGCGTATTGCCGATCGTCAGACGGAAGTCACGAAAGTCAGGCACTTCGGAGGTCTGCATCGAGTGTCCGATGAATTCGTAACTGTCGGAGTAGACATCCAGCAAGGTACCGAAGGGCTGCGAGGAATTGCGCTGGCGTCCGCGGGCATAGACCAGCTCACGTTGCTTGTGGGAGAACGGTAGCTGGTCGGTATCCGACTCGAACAGGTACTGACGCATCTCCGGGCGCAGCGCCTTGAACAGATAGCGCATGTTGCCGATCACCGGGTAGTTGCGCCGCACGGCGTAATCCGACTGCCGCATGTCGTTGATGCCGACGGCGACCAACAGCAGGAAGATCACGGCCAGCGGCCACACCCAGGGGGTCTGCATCGTCAGAAGCAGACAGACGAGAGCCCCCAGCACACAGAGCAGAAAGACGGAATAACGCGGCAACAGCGACCATTTCAGCTTCATCACGACATCCTTGTAATGTGTCAGGCAGGGATTCGTGCCCCAGACCTCGAGGCATCCCCCACCTTAAGCCACCCGGCGTCCGACACCCAGCTCCCGACGTGGAACGCCACGTTGAGGGAGCCAGATGCCGCCAGCCAATCGGCTCGCGCGTCAGTCAGAACGCAAGACGCCCCCATGGCGTTCACCATGGGGGCGTCGGTCAGGCAATCATCACCTGTGCATTGCGCACTCTCGCGGGATCAATCGACCCAACGACGTGCATTGCGGAACATGCGCAACCAGGCGCCATCCTGCTCCCAGTCATCCGGACGCCAGGAGTTGGTGACGGCGCGCGCCACACGCTCCGGGTGCGGCATCATGATGGTGACGCGCCCGTCGTTGGTGGTGAGACCGGTGATACCGGACGGCGAGCCGTTCGGGTTGGCCGGATAACGCGTGGTGGTCTGGCCGTAGTTGTCGACGTAGCGCAGTGCCACCTGGCCGCTGCTCTGCATCTTGCGCAGGTGAGCGCTGTCGCGGAACTCGGCACGCCCTTCACCATGCGCGATGGCGATCGGCAGGCGCGAGCCTTCCATGCCATCGAGGAACAGCGAGGCACTCTTCTCGACCTCGACCATCGCGACACGCGCCTCGAACTGCTCGGACTCGTTGCGTACGAAGCGCGGCCAGGCCTCGGCCCCCGGGATCAGCTCCTTGAGCTGGGAGAGCATCTGGCAACCGTTGCAGACGCCCAGCGCGAAGCTGTCGTCACGCTGGAAGAAGCGCTCGAACTGTTCACGCGCACGCGCATTGAACAGCACCGACTTGGCCCAGCCGCCGCCGGCGCCCAGCACGTCACCGTAGGAGAAGCCGCCACAGGCGACCAGACCCCGCATGGTGTCCAGATCGACACGTCCTTCAAGGATGTCGCTCATGTGGACGTCCACCGCCTCGAAGCCGGCGCGGTCGAAGCTTGCCGCCATCTCGAGCTGACCATTGACGCCCTGCTCACGCAGGATCGCCATGCGCGGACGTGCACCGGTGTTCAGGTACGGCGCCGCGATGTCCTCGTTGACGTCGAAGGTGGCCTGGACGGAGAGACCCGGATCACGCACGTCGTTGATGGACTCGAATTCGCTCTTGGCGCAATCGGCGTTGTCACGCGCGGCCTGCATGCGATAGCTGGTCTCGGCCCACAGACGCTCGGCACTGGCACGCGTGGTGGAGAGCAGGTTCTGGCCCAGCAGCGTGATGTTGATCTGCTCATCATGACGCGGCGTGGCGATCACGCCACTGTGCTCGAGACCCACGGCCTTGAGCTCGGCGAGAATGGATTCGGTGTGCTCGCGACGCACCTGCACCACGGCACCCAGCTCTTCCGCGAACAGCGCGCCGGTGGCCTGACCCGGCTCGGCGGCGGTCCAGTCGAGGGAGATGTCGAGACCGACACGCCCCGCGAAGGACATTTCCATCAGGGTGGTCAACAGGCCGCCGTCGCTGCGATCGTGATAGGCCAGCAGCTTGCCTTCGACATTGAAGCGCTGGATGGCCTCGAAGAAGTGCTTGAGGTCTTCCGGCTTGGCAAGATCCGGCGCGTCATTGCCAACCTGTCCATAGACCTGCGCCAGCGCGGAGCCACCGAGACGGTGAGCGCCATGGCCGAGATCGATCAGGATCAGGTCCGTCTCCACGGCCTCGCCATTCAGCGTGCGACGCAGCTGCGGCGTGAGGGTACGCATGGCGTCGGTGACCGGCGCGAAGCCTGTCATCACCAGCGACAGCGGCGCGGTGATCGACTTGTCTTCGCCGTTCTCGTCCTGCCAGGCGGTACGCATGGACATCGAGTCCTTGCCGACCGGAATGGTCAGATCCAGCGCCGGGCACAGTTCCATGCCGACGGCGTGGACGGCATCAAACAGCGCCTGATTCTCGCCGGTGTGATCGGCAGCGCTCATCCAGTTGGCGGAGAGCTTGATGTCAGACAGCTTGGCGATCGGCGCGGCAGCGAGGTTGGTGATCACCTCGGCCACGGCCAGACGCGCGGAGGCGGCCGGCGAGATCAGCGCGACCGGCGTGCGCTCGCCCATCGCCATCGCTTCACCGACGTGGCTGTCGAGGGAGCTGGTGGTGACGGCGCAATCCGCCACCGGCACCTGCCACGGACCGACCATCTGGTCACGCGCGACCATGCCGGTGATCGAGCGGTCACCGATGGTGATCAGGAATTTCTTGGAGGCGACGGTGGGCAGCTGCAGCACACGGGTCATCGCTTCACGCGGGTCGAGGTTGTCCAGTGCCAGTGCCGGCAGTTCCAGCGCCTGACGCTCGAAGCTGCGTGACATCTTGGGCGGCTTGCCGAACAGCACGTCCATCGGCAGGTCGACCGGACGCGTATCGAAGTGACCATCCTTGACGATCAGCTCGTGCTCTTCCAGTGCTTCCCCGACCACGGCGTAGAGGCAGCGCTCACGCTCGCACAGCGCTTCGAAGGTGGCCAGATTCTCCGGCGCCACCGCCAGCACGTAGCGCTCCTGGGATTCGTTGCACCAGATTTCCAGCGGGCTCATGCCGGATTCGGCGCTCGGCACGGCGCGCAGATCGAACAGACCACCGCGACCGCCATCCTTGACCAGCTCCGGCAGTGCGTTGGACAGACCGCCCGCGCCGACATCGTGGATGAAGCAGATCGGGTTCTTGTCATCCAGCGCCCAGCAGCGATCGATGACTTCCTGCACGCGACGCTCCATCTCGGCGTTGTCACGCTGCACGGAGGCGAAGTCGAGGTCTTCGCTGGAGCTGCCGGAGGCCATGGAAGAGGCGGCACCGCCACCCAGACCGATCAGCATCGCCGGGCCACCCATCACGATCAGCTTGGCACCGACCGGAATGTCGCCCTTCTCGACGTGCTGACTGCGGATATTGCCGTAGCCGCCCGCCAGCATGATCGGCTTGTGATAGCCGCGACGCTCGATACCACCGGCGCCGAAGGCATCCTGCTCATAGGTACGGAAGTAGCCGTTGAGGTTGGGGCGGCCGAATTCGTTGTTGAAGGCAGCGCCACCGATCGGACCTTCGAGCATGATGTCGTAGGCGGTCTTGATGCGCTCCGGCTTGCCGTAGTCGTGCTCCCACGGCTGTTCGAAGCCCGGGATACGCAGGTTGGAGACGCTGAAGCCGGTCAGACCCGCTTTCGGCTTGGAGCCGACACCGGTCGCACCTTCATCACGAATCTCGCCACCGGCACCGGTCGCGGCGCCCGGATAGGGGGCGATGGCGGTCGGGTGGTTGTGAGTCTCGACCTTCATCAGGATGTTGATCGGTTCCTGATGATAGGTATAGATGTGGCCTTCGCCTGTCGGGAAGTAACGCCCGGCGGTCGGGCCTGCCATGACGGCGGCATTGTCACTGTAGGCGGACAGCACGCCATCCGGATGATGCTGGTAGGTGTTCTTGATCATCTTGAACAGCGAGTGCGACTGCGCTTCGCCGTCGATGGTCCAGTCCGCATTGAAGATCTTGTGGCGGCAATGCTCGGAGTTCGCCTGGGCGAACATCATCAGTTCGATGTCGGCAGGATTGCGGCCCAGAGTCTTGAAGGACTCGACCAGATAATCGATCTCGTCATCCGCCAGTGCCAGGCCCAGAGAGCCATTGGCCTGCACCAGTGCGTCACGACCACCGCCGAGGATGTCGACATGGGCAAGCTTTGCCGGGGCCTGATGCTGGAAGAGGCGCGCCGCGTCCTGAGTACGCGTCAGCACCGTTTCGGTCATGCGGTCGTGCAGGCGGGAAGACAGCGTGGCGAAGAGTTCTTCGCTCAGAGGGGCGTCGAGCTTGATGCGATAGGCGATGCCACGTTCGAGGCGGCGGACTTGCGGGAGACCACAGTTGGCAGCGATGTCGGTGGCCTTGGAAGACCAGGGCGACAGCGTGCCGAGGCGGGGAACGACGAGGAAGAGATGACCTTCGGGAGAACTCTCGTCGCGACTGGGGCCGTAGTCCAGCAGACGCTCGAGCGTGGTCCGGTCGGTACTGCTCAGTTCACCATCGACCTCGGCCAGATGCAGGTACTCGGCATGAAGGGATTCCACCTCCGGCACCAGCTCGCGCAATGCAGCCAGTAGACGGGAGTGACGGAAGGCGGAAAGGGCAGGCGCGCCTCGCAGTTCGAGCATGGTCAGGGAAAGCCTCTGAAGCAGCGTGAACGGACAACCGCCGAGCGGCGGCAGCAAGCGCATATCATACGTGAAAGCCGCCCGTGAACGAAGCCCGACAGTCACATGCGTTGGATGACAGTGTGAAGCGCTGTCGGTATGGTGAAACCCCTGCCGTGAATGATGCTGACGCATGCTCAAGACCTCGCTTTCCTCCCTCATCACGCCCCTGCAAGCACTGCTGCGCCATTCGCGCCGGTGGCTTGCGCTCGTGGTGATGGCGCTGGCCCTGCTGTTGCCGGAAAAGACCCTGATCGCCCCGCCCTCCCGGCTTGACGATGTTCGCACGCGCGACTTCCTTCAGGTGGTGACTCGCAACAGCCCGACCACCTACTACCGTGGCCGTCAGGGCCCCACCGGTTTCGAGTATGAGCTGGCGCGAGACTTTGCCGACTACCTCGGCGTCAGCCTGTCGATGGATGCAGAACACAATATCGAATCCCTCACCCGAAGCGTGCGTGATGATCAGGCCGATTTTGCCGCCGCCACCCTCCCTCTTGACCTGTCAGAGCAGGGGCTGCGCTTCACTCGACCGATTCTCGAACTGCAGGCGATGGTGGTCTATCGACGCGGAATGCAACCGCCCAGAGAGCTTGAAGATCTGGTCGGCAAGCGGATCGGCGTCATCAAGGGAGCCGGTACCAGCCTGATTCTGCATGAGCTTCAACAGCAGCTTCCCGAGCTCAGCTGGAAGGAAACCGGCGAACTCGAGGTGGCCGACCTCCTGCAGCGCATCGAGGAAGACAGCCTGGACGTGGCGGTCGTCTACGCCCACCAGTTCAAGCTCAATCGGCTGTTCTTCCCCAATGTGGAGAACGGCTTCACCGTGGGGGACCCATTGACTCTGGCCTGGGCCTTCCCGGCGCAGGGAGATATCTCCTTGCTGAGCGCTGCCAACGATTTTCTCGAGACACGCAGCGAGGATGGCACCCTGGACCAGCTGGTCGACCAGTACTTCGGGCATGATGACTATCTGGAATATGTGGGCGCTCGTACCTTCATCCGCCAGGCACGAGAGCGGCTCCCGCGCTACATCGATACCTTCAAGCAAGCCGCTCGCGATACCGGCATCGATTGGAAACTGCTGGCGGCGGTGGGGTACCAGGAATCCCATTGGCAACCGAAAGCGACGTCACCTACCGGGGTACGTGGGCTGATGATGCTGACCAACGCCACCGCCCGCGAGATGAACGTGGCCAATCGTTTGGACCCCGTCCAGAGTATCGATGGCGGGTCACGCTATCTTGTGAGTATAAAGGGACGTCTTCCCGAAGGAATTCAGGAGCCGGACCGGACCTGGATGACATTGGCAGCCTACAATGTCGGTCTCGGGCACCTGCTGGATGCCAGGCGCATCGTGCGCATGAAAGGTGGCAACCCCGACCACTGGAAGGATGTGCGCGAGGCATTGCCTCTGCTGCAGAAACGCCAATGGTATCAACAGGTACGTTATGGCTATGCCCGCGGTGGTGAGCCTGTCATCTATGTACGCAACATCCGGCGGTATTATGAAATACTCAACTATGTTTACCGCAGTCAGCAGCAGTTCTATCAGCTGAATGAGCGCCAGATAACCGATGATGAAGGGGACAACAATCCCTTCGATACCGTCCCCCCGATCCTGTGATCCATGAACAAGGTAGTGGGAAACCTGTCGGCGACTCGTGACAGGCGAGAAAAGCGCGCACGGGGCGTGGTGCATCAGGAGCTTCTAAGGACAGGGAATGACACGCAGATTCATCTTGATGTTGCTTGGCCTGCTTGCCTTCGGCGTCGCCTTGCTGGGCCTCTGGCCTCGCGCCGGCCACGAAGCCAATGCACTGCTGTTGATCATGCTGACATTGCAGGCGGCAGGACAGACTGCGTGGCACTGGCGCAACCTGTTCCTCAGTCCACTGTTTCTCGGCATGTCCCTGCTCATCAACCTGGTGCTTACCTGCACCTTTCTCTTGCCGGAAAGCTGGGTCGGTGTCGATCATTGGGGCGCGTTGCTGACCGCCCTGCCCGGTGACTGGCATGTCGCCAACATTCGCCCTCCGATTCTGATTCTGCTGGCATGCCTGGGGCTCAACTGCTGTTCTCTCTTGCGGATGCGCCTGGGCTTCGGCGCCACGATACAGCTGGCGCAGACGACTCTCATACTGATCTTCGCCATCATCGCCGACCCGAGTCTCTCCGTGGCCAGCATGCCGCTGGTAGGGGTGGAGCGAACCACGCTGCTTGCCTTCCTGGGCTTGCTTCTGGCTGCACAATGGCTGGATCTGCTGCCAGCGCTCACTCGCATGTGGCGACGCAACGTGCTGCCCCTGGCCATCTCTGCCTCCATCACGCTCGTCTGTCTTCTGGCGTGGCAACAGCAGACCAAGGATGAGAACAACCGCATCAACCAGGCGACCTATGTACTGGGCGACAAGATCGCGACACAGCTGTCACGCGAGATCGATGATCAACTCAATGCCATGCGGCGCTTCGCCGGCTTCTGGAGCCTGATGGGGCAGACACCTTCACGGGGTGAATGGCAACGTCTGGCACGAAATTATTACAATGATTTCAATTACTTCCAGAATATCGCCTTCATTGATCCCGACAGCGTGGTGACTCTGGTATTCCCCGACAAGGGCGGCAACCATGATCTGCTGGGCGTGAGGCTATTTGATGCCCAGCCAGATACCCCCCTGCGCAATCCGCTGGAGCTGGGCATTGAAGGCCACACCGGCATCATCGATCTCCTGCAGGGCGGCAAGGGCATGGTGTCCTACCTGCCTGTACGCAATCCGCGTGATGGAGACATCCTCGGCGCCATCGCCATGGTGGTAGATCTGGCACCGCTGCTGGACCAGGCACTGGATGCCGCCCGCAATGATGCCTTTGCCATCACGTTGTCAGAACGCAGCAATGTCTACATTCATGTAGGCCCGGAAAGCCGTCTTGCTCCCTGGGGGCATCGAATCCCCATCGAACTTCCCGCCACGGACCTGACGCTGGGCTTGCAGCCGACGCAGCATTACCTCGCAGCAAGCCGTGGCCGCCTGCCAGAAGTCACGCTCCTGACCGGCATCATGCTCTCGTATCTGCTCTTCCTGGTGGTCTACATGTACCGCCGCGTCTCCCAGGAGCATGGCATCGTCAAGCAAGCCAACGATGCCCTGAAGGAAGAGATGACGCGCCGAGAGCGACTGCAGAACGAGATACAATGGCTGGCACGTCATGATGAGCTGACCCAGCTCCCCAATCGCCGTTATTTCCTCGAGCAGGTGCAGACCTTCAATGGCCAGATGCCACTGACGGTGATGATACTGGACATCGATTTCTTCAAATCGATCAACGACAAGCTGGGGCACCTCGAGGGCGATCGCTATCTGCAGAAGATAGCCTCGGTATCGCGAGCGCCTGTCGAGGCAGCGGGAGGGATTCTGGCACGTTTCGGCGGCGAGGAATTCGTCGTCTGCATCCCCGAATGCCCTCGTGCTGTCGGCCGGACGCTCGCGGAAGAGCTGCGTCGTGCCGTACAGGCGGCAGGTCTCCCCCAGCCTGCCACGGACAGTGTCGTCACCGTCTCGGTTGGCATGGCCTGCGTGGCCAGAGCACCTCTGCGACTGGAAGCACTGCTCCAGGCGGCGGATGAGGCGCTGTATCGCGCCAAGTCCAGTGGGCGCAATCAGGTCCAGGTCGCCGCCTGAAGCCTCATGCTCCCTTGAAGCACCGGCTTCATCGCAGGGTCATGGCAGGCGCCGAGTCAGGGTGACGCATCGGTTGGCAACGCGGCAGCGCGCCGCTCGGCGAAGAACTGCTTGAGCAGGCGTTTCGCCTGGGCAGCCAGCACCCCACCTTCTATCTGTACCTGATGGTTATGCCACGGCTGCACGAAGAGGTTGGCCCGAGACTCCACCATCCCCGTCTTCGGCTCAGCGGCACCATATACCACGCGCGCCACACGGGCGTGGATCAGGGCGCCACTGCACATCATGCAGGGCTCGAGGGTGACATAGAGCGTGCAGTCATCAAGCCGATAGTTGCCAAGCCTGGCCGCTGCTGAACGCAGTGCCTGAATCTCGGCGTGTGCCGTCGGATCCGGAGTCCCGACCGGGGCATTGAACCCGCTCCCGATGATCTCCCCCTGTGGGTTCACCACGACGGCCCCCACCGGCACCTCTCCAGCCTCCAATGCCAGCCGCGCCTGATCCAGGGCGCGGTGCATGTAGTACTGATCCTTGCGAGGCATCGCCGCCTCAGACCTCACGCTCTCGTCGCTCACCGTCATTCTCCGGTATCCTGATGTCATTGGCGCAAGCGACATGATACCGGCTAATGCCAACGCGCTCATTTGCTCGTATCAAAGCCGCTTGCCGTGACTCTTTTTCCTGAAGGATGGGACGATGACCGACGCTTCACCGACACCGCTTGAATCACTCGTCACCTTGCTGGGGCTGGAAACTCTGGAAGAGAATCTCTTCCGGGGTCACAGCCAGGATCTCGGCTTTCCACAACTGTTCGGGGGGCAGGTACTTGGCCAAGCGTTGTCCGCCGCGACACGCACCGTCCCCTCGGAACGGAAGGTGCATTCGCTGCATGGCTACTTTCTTCGCCCGGGGGATGCTCACAAGCCAGTCGTCTACCAGGTCGATGGCGTACGTGATGGCGGCAGCTTCACGACCCGACGCATCAGCGCCATCCAGAACGGCAAGACCATCTTCTTCTGCAGCGCCTCCTTCCATGGCAAGGAAGAGGGCTTCACGCATCAGCTCGCCATGCCCGATATCGAATCCCCTGAGCAGTTGATCGAACAGGGGGCACGCATCGAACGTTACGAGGGCCATCCCATCGAGTTCCTGCGCATGAAGGCCCCGGCTACGACAAGCGAGGGCGCGTCATCAGCGCCACCTCGTCAGCGCCTCTGGTTCCGTCTTTCAGGCGAGCTGCCGGAAGATGATGCTCTGCACCGTTATCTCCTGACCTACAGCTCCGACTTCAACCTGCTGGCCACTGCGCTGGGAGGACACGGTGTACGCTTCGGCTCCCCGGAGCTGCAGATGGCCAGCCTGGATCACTCACTCTGGTTCCACCAGGATGTTCGCGTCAACGACTGGTTGCTGTACGAGATGGATAGCCCATGGGCAGGCGGTGCTCGCAGCTTCTCGCGCGGCAGCCTCTACAATCGCCATGGCGAATTGGTCGCGTCCAGCGCTCAGGAAGGGCTGACGCGCCTGCGCCAACGCTCCTGAACGATCGATGGAACGACGATGCCCCTCTTGAGAAGCACTCTTGAGGGGCATCGTTTGTTCTGACTTGCAGCCAAGGGGTCGTGCTGCAACCACCGCCATTGCCACGAGATGCAGATCACTTCAGTGCCGTTCGGACCCGCGTACAGTTCTCGTCCCGATAACGCTGCTTGTAGTCATTGCGCTGAGACTGCCAACTACGCATCTGGCCTGAAGACCCACCGCCACGACGCATGGCGGTATAATATTCGATCTTGTTCTTGATGAACTGGCAACGTTTTATCTTCTCTTCACGCTCACCAGCAGATGCTGCTCCTGAAGCCGTCAGACCTATCAAGAGCACCATCAACGCTGCCAGCAATGACCTTGATGGGATAAATGAAAAGTATTTCGACATGCCGCCTCCTTGCGCGCGTTCACGAATAGTCCCGTGCGTGGTATTCAATGACATCGCAGTCATCGATCATGTTCTGCAGTAGAGAGAATATCCCCCGAGAACGTGGAATGCCTGCCCATGAGACTGATCATCAGCAGAGTACTGCCGTACTTCACCCTCCGTACTGATTAATAAACAAGAAAGCCGCTATCACGAAAATGATAGCGGCTTCTTGAGTCAATGTTTCAGCGGGCTTCGCTTATCCGTGGCCCTCTCTCGCACAACCTTCTGAGAGCACGACTTTTCTCACTCACAAAGAGAACCGGCCCCCCCCCCGGGGGGGGGGGGGGGGGGCGGTTTATTGCGCGCCCCAGTCCAAC